>NZ_JBFRDO010000019.1:0-51422 GCF_052113825.1 Paenarthrobacter sp. TAF1 | reverse complement strand
GCCTCCCTCCTCACCACCGACACCACCAACGGCCTGCAACTGACCATCGAAAACTGCTCCACCCCCTGGACCGGCACCGCCGCCCCCTACACCTGCGCCGGCACCAAAACCACCGTCCTGGCCAACGGCCCCGTCATCGCAGCGAACAAAACCCTGAACAACCTCACCTCCCTGACCTCAGCCAAAACCGACAACCTCAAAGTCACCACCGCGTTCCCCACCACCGCGGACAACACCTTCCAAGGCGCCACCTCCACCATCGCCTTCGCCTTCACCGGCACCCAACGCACCGAAACCACCAAATAAACCACCCCAAACCCCGGGAACCGGCCCGTCTTGCCCTTCAGGCCGGTTCCCGGCCATTACTGTGCCGGTCAAATCCAGGCTTTCCCTGAGTCTTGAGTAGACCTTGAGGGTCCGAAGGATCTTTTCCTGAGGATCCCTTGGGAGAGTTGGATCAAGGCCAATCCACACCATCAGAAACGGAAGTGACGACGAGCATGCGGATCAAGTTCATCCTCTGGCGCGGACCGGCCATCTTCCTGGCCGTCCTGCTGATGCTGATGGGCTTTTCGTTGTCTCCGGCCCATGCACAGTTCCACGACACCGAAAGCGCCGGCATGGCCGTGGCGGCAGCGCGGATCCCGGCACCGGCGGCCAATACCGTCTCCGTAACCAAGAGCTGTGATTCCTTCTTGTGGTTCGGCCAGGCCAAGATCAGTGTAGGAAGCTACACCGCCGTAACCTATGCGAACTACTACGAACTCAAAGTCATCGATCCCGACGGCGTCGTCCAGTTCACTGGAGATCTGAGCAAGTCGTCCGGCCGTTCCTACAGTTCGGGAATCCAGAGCGTGGGAAACCTCAGCGGAACGTGGACTTACCAGATCCGCGGTTATTACAAGGTGCCCAACTCCACCAACAGCTGGGCAGGCCAGCCGCTGACCGGCACGCTGAACTGCCCCTGAGCCGCGGAATCCGCGACGCCACGAAGAACTTCTAGATGGGGTTGCCGAACTCACGGATGGTTATACCCGTGAAGTTGGCAGGGCCACCATCGGCATAGAGGGAAATCCCGGTGTCGCCGTCCGCGAAGTGAACTTGCTGCGAAACAACGGTGTGTCCGGAATTCACAAAGACCTCCACGCTTTGTTTATCGACAAAGATGCGCAGGTGGACGGAGCGGGCGTTGGCATCAATGGGTGCGGCAGCACGGGTGTACGGTGCCAGCGAATAGCCGGCCAGCTCGGAGGGACTCCTGTCCACGTACAACTCATCGCCGTACTTTCCGATGTTCGTGTGCCGCGTTCCATCGGCCGAACGGCCCACTGAAACCCCGACATTGGCTGCTGCGTCCCAGGAGATACTGAGCTCCAGTTCATAGGCACGGCCGGTCCATGGCAGGACGGCGCTGCCATTGACGACGCGGTCCGGGAGGGCGGTGGTGGCACTGACGTAGCCCTGCAAGGCAGCGACCGGGGAACTCAGCAGGCTGTACCAGCCTCCTGCCTGCCTTTCCAGCCTCAGCTCCCGGACAATCGAGTTTTGCCCGTTGTACCCATCGGATGCGACGGTGGGGACGTCCCGGGCGGCGTATTTCCAGTTGTTCATCCATGCAACGGCAAGACGCTTGGTCTCCGGCGCTTCCACGGCCGGCCAAGTCACCCCGGCGTACCAATCCCAGCCCCAGTCCAACCACTGCGGCGTCAAGTCATCGGCAATGAAGGCCGAGCCGTTCCAGCTGCCAGTCCAGTACGCATAGGTCATGGGCAGGCCCACGCTGTAGGCATCCATGCTCGCGGCGAAGATCCAATGCCGGGTGCCATCGCCTGCGGTCATTTCAAACAGGTCCGGGCACTCGATCCCGCCGAGTGCGTGGTTGGGGTAGTCGAAGTTGGAGGTCCATTGCCAATCACGCAGGTTCGCGGAGGTGTAGAAGGCCGCATAGCGGGCCCGGCCGATGACGCACACCCATTCGCTGCGTGTCGCATCCCATTGGATCTTGGGATCGCGGAACCACTCAGCGTTGTCGATCTCGGCGGGTGTGGTGGCGGCCCGGCCGTCAGTGTTCACGATCACCGGATCCGGCAGCGCCGTGAAGTTGTAGCCGCCGTCGGTGGACCAGTACAGGTACTGCTCCTGGTACTTGCGGATGCCGTCGGTCGGCTTGGTGGCGAGCACGACGACGGCTCCCGCGCCAAAGCCTGCGGTGTTGGCCGTGTCCACCACTCCCGACCCGGACCAGACGGGGAAGTTCGGTTGGAGCGGCAGGACTACGCCGTGGTGGCTGAAGGACACCGCGTCAGTTGTGGTGGCGTGATCCCAACCGCCCTGGCCGTTGTTGATGCTGGAGTGCAGGTAGTACAGCTGGTAGCCGCCGTTGGTGTACACCGGCCTCTGCGGATCACACAACCATCCGGACGGCGGTGTCATGTGATAGACCGCCCGCTGCGAGGCAGCAGCCTGGGCGGAGCCGGACACGGCACCACCCATCAGCAGGGCCAAAGCGCCGGCTCCGGTGCCTTGGAGAAGGGTTCGTCGTGGAAATTGGGGCGTCATGAAGCGGTTTCCTCTCAAACATTCTTTGGTTGAGAACGCGGTGGGTGTGCGGATACGGCTGTGCATCCGGGCACGCCAAAGTGCGCCATCAAAGGAACTGGATTACTTCGTCCGGTGGGCGTGGCCAAAGGTGTCTGCTCGGCGTCGAGGGACACAGGTGTGCCTCCGGTAGCAAGGACGTTAGTGGCTGGGGGTTTCGGTGGTCAAGCGTTTTAGCGAAGAATATTTTTGAGCAAATTAACTTTGCTAAAACGCTTGATCAATGTGTGTGACCTGCGCTACCTTCAGTGTGATCAAACGCTTTAGCAGAATGGACATCAGCGCAGATGAAACGCTCAGTCTTCTTCCAACCCGCCGACGGCTGGGTCGGCGACCTCATCCCTTTCGAGAAAGACGGGGAGTTTTGGCTCTACTACCTCCATGAAGTCCGGTCACAGCCCAAACCGGGCACTTCATGGAACCTCATCACCACCAAGGACCTCACCCAGTTCGAGGACCACGGCGTTGCCCTCCCGCACGGAACCGAAGCGGAACTGGACTTCAACGCCTACACGGGCAGCGTCGTCGTCGATGACGCCGGAGTCCACCACCTGTTCTACACCGGCCAGAACCCCCGCAACCTGGGCACCGACGGCGCACCGCTCCAACTGGTCATGCACGCCACCAGTACCGACGGCATGCAGAGCTGGACCAAGCACCCGGAGCTCACCTTCGGAGCTCCCGACGGGTACGAATCCGGGGACTGGCGGGATCCCTTCGTTTTCCGGGATGAAGCCAAAGGCCAGTGGCGGATGCTGCTCGCGGCTCGGCATTCAGAAGGACCCGAGCGGCGTCGCGGTGTCATCGCCCAGTGCGTATCCACGGACCTGATGACCTGGGAGCACACCGAGCCCTTCTGGGATCCCCGCCGCTACATCACTCACGAATGCCCGGACGTTTTCCAGTGGGGCGACTGGTGGTACATGGTCTACTCAGAATTCTCGGAATCGTTCACCACGCGGTACCGGATGGCCAAGAGCCCTGACGGCCCATGGACCGTACCGAACCTGGACAGCATCGATGGCCGGGCCTTCTATGCGTCCAAAACAGCCGAACGCGACGGACGCCGCTTCCTCTTCGGATGGATCGCCAGCAAGGAAGGCAACAAGGACCACGGCCCTTGGGAATGGGCCGGCACCATGTCCGTCCTGGAGACCCGACAGAATCCGGATGGCACCCTCGGGTTCTCCTTCGCGGATGAACTGGTGGAGAGCTTTTGGGAAGACGTGCACGTATCGCTGGCGGACGAGCTGCCGGCAGCTTTGGACGTGCCGGACAGCTACGCAGCCCTGGTATCCCGGGAGGAGCTCCCCTCGCAGTTCTACGCCAAGGCCGTGCTGGACATAGGGCCCGACACCACCGAATGCGGCCTGCTCCTGCGGGCAAGCCACGACGGCGACCAGTCCTACATCCTGCGTCTGGAACCCAAGCGCGGCCGCCTGGTCTTTGACCGATGGCCCCGCGCCATCACCGGCGACGCCCAGTGGCACGTTTCCGGGGACGTCCCCTTCGATATCGAACTGGAACGCCCCTGCGACCTCACCCCGGGCGAGCACAGCCTTGAGGTGATTGTCGACGGCGACACTTGCGTCGCCGTCGTCGACCGCCAAGTTGCGCTTAGCGCCCGGATCTACGACCTGACGGCGGGACGGATCGGCGTTTTCGCCGGTGAAGGTTCGGTCAGCGTCACCGAACTCGAAATCCGTCAACGCACCGAAAACTAATACCCCCAACCCCAACCTCTGTTCCAATCAAGGGAGATTGCCGCAATGAAAAAACTACTCCGCGTTGCCGCCGTCGCAGCCGCAGCCGCACTGGCATTGACAGCCTGCGGCGGCGGAGGAAGCACCGCCGACCCTGCCAATGTCAGCCCCACCGGCGAGATCAAACCCCGCGAAATCTCGTGGCTGCTCTCCAGGCCCGCCGACGGCGCAGTCATCAACATCATGAAGAAGCTCGCCGATGACTACGCCAAGGACCACCCCGGCTTCGCGCTGAACCTCATCACCACACCGGACCGGCCGTCCTACATCCAGAAGCTCGAGACCCTGGCTGCAGCGAACAAGCTTCCTGAACTTTTTGACACCGACGCCACCCCGTTCGCCCAGCAACTGGCGAAGCAAGGCAAGATGGTGGACGCCGACAAGCTGTTGAAATCCTTGAACCTCTACGACGACTACCGTCCGGGCGCCTTGGACTACCAGCGTTTCGACGACGGTTCGCTCTACATGATTCCGTTCCAATTCGAGCTGGAATTCATGTGGTACAACAAAGCCCTCCTGGAGAAGGCCGGCGTTTCCATCCCCAAGTCCCTCGATGACATCCCGGCCATGTGCACGGCTTTGAGGAAGGCCGGGATCACCCCGATCGCCATTGACGGGCAGGACCAGTGGCCGCTGGAACGCTACGTTGCCTACCAGCCCTTCCGCGAAGCCGGTCCTGACTTCGTGCAGAAACTGAAGAAGGGCGAGTCCTCATTCTCCGACGCCCCGGGCCAGAAGACAGTCAAGTGGATGGCTGATCTCGGCAAGGCCAATTGCTTCCAGGACGGGTTCTCTTCGCAGGGATACTCGGACGCGCAGAACCAGTTCACGTCCGGCCAGGCGGCCATGTACAACATCGGAACGTGGGAGCTGCCTAGCCTTGCCACGGACAAGCTCAACCCGGCAGTCCGGGACAACATAGATTTCTTCACCCTTCCCACCACTGAGGGGTCCGTGACCGCGGCCAACGAGTTCGTCTCACCGTCCGGCATCGGCATGGCCGTGAACTCGAAGACCTACGATCCGTTGGTCAGCGACTTCCTGAAGTTCGCCCTGGAGAAGTACCCGTCCGAGTACGCGGCCACCGGCGCACTGTCCCCCACCACCAATGTTCAGACGGCAATCCCGGCCAACGCCACCCCGCTCTACAAGAAAGCGCTGGAGACGGCCAACGATCTTGGTGACAAGCAGGCCATGCCGTGGGATACGCAGTTGGACCCAACCACCAACGGCAGGCTCCAGCAAGAGCTGGTCCTGCTGGTCCAAGGCAACATCACGCCCGAACAGTTCACCAGCACGATGAACGACGCCATCAAGCAGAACGCGCCCAAGTTCTTCAAGTAAACGTAGCAGCGGGGGGTCGCAAGGCCCCCCCACCCGAAAGGCCCCGCCATGCTTCCCAACCGGTCAAGGACGTCCGTCCTGGTCTTCCTGCTCCCTCCACTGCTGCTGTACTGCGCAGCCGTGCTGTTCCCCATCCTGCAATCCCTGTTTCTCAGCTTCTTTTCCTGGAACGGCATCAGCGACATGGAGTTCGTCGGGCTTCAGAATTACGTCCGCATGCTCACCGCCGATGATGTTTTCTGGCGCTCCTTCTTCAACGCGCTCCTCTACCTGGCCATCTGCCTGGTCCTGCAACTTGGCGGCGCCCTGGTTGTCGCCAGCCTGTTGACCTCGCTGCGCCGGGGCCGGGAGCTCATCAAGACCCTGTACCTGCTGCCCGCGGTCATCTCCACTGTGGCGATCGCCTTCCTGTTCGTGCGCATCTACTCCATCGATCCCGTCGGCCTGCTCAACCAGCTCCTGCACTGGGTGGGACTCGGTTCCTTTGAACGCGCCTGGCTCTCCGATGTGAATACCGTGCTTGCCGCAGTTTCGGCCCCGGAGGGATGGCGATTCACCGGGCTCTACATGCTCATCATCTACGCCGCACTGATCGCCGTTCCCAAGGAACTTGAAGAAGCCGCCGTCCTGGATGGCGCCTCCAAATGGACGCTCTTCACCAAGATCCGCTTTCCGTACATCCGCCCTGTCTGGATCACTACCACCATCATGGCCACCACCTACGGCCTGCGCGGCTTCGACATCCCCTATCTCATGACCAACGGCGGCCCCGGACAATCCTCCGAGCTGCTCACCACCTACATGTACAAGACAGCGTTCACCAGTACGGACTTTGGTTACGCAAGCACCATCTCCGTCTTCATCGTGATCGAGTGCCTCGTCGCCGTCGGCCTCATCCTTTTCATGCTCAAGCGGAAGGCAGACTCATGATCGCCCAGACAGCCCCGACCACCAAGTCACCGGCAGCTCCGCCGTCGGCGCCGGCACCCAAACGGCGTCGCCGCAAGCCGAGCCTGTACCGGACGCTTTCGCGGGTCCTGATCATGCTGATCGTGATCGTCCAGGTGTATCCGTTGGCCTGGCTGTTCCTGACAAGCCTCCGCACGGAACAGGACTTCGCCACCGGAGACCCGTTCGCCCTGCCGAGCGCATTGACCTGGGACAACTACGCCCGGGCTTTTGAGACGGGTGACCTCGGCCGGAACATCCTCAACAGCTTCATAGTGACCATGGGCGCCAACCTTCTCATCGTCCTGTTCGGCATGATGGCCGCGTACGCCATCCAGGTCCTTGGCTTCCGTTTGAGCCGGTTCGTGCGGGGGTTGTTCCTGGTGGGCATCATCGTTCCCGTCCAGATCGCCCTGGTCCCCCTGTTCATCGACTACTCCACCGTGAATCTGCTGGACACCTACCAGTCGATGATCATTCCCCTGGCCGGCTTTGCGCTGCCCATGTCCATCTATCTGTTCTCGTCCTTCTTTGAGTACATTCCCCGGGAAACCTATGAAGCGGCTTCCCTGGACGGCGCCGGGCCGTACCGGATCTTCGGCCTGATTACCCTGCCGTTGTCGCTGAACACCGTGGTGACCGTGGTCCTGGTCAACAGCATCTTCATTTGGAACGACTTCATTTTCGCCAACACCTTTGTCCTCTCCGAGGACCTCAAGACCATTCCCCTCGGTCTGCAGAACTACATCGGCGCCATGGGCAAGGTGGACTGGACAGCAACGTTTGCTGCTGTCTGCGTGACCATCACACCGCTGCTGCTGGTCTTCCTGGTGTTGAACAAGGCCATGATCCAGGGCCTTGAGAGCGGGGCGAGCAAGGGATGACCACCACAGCGGATGGATATACTCCTGATGGAGGACAGATGATTTCGCAGGAGAAAAATTCAGGCAGCGCGGCCGATGTTCCAATCACCACCGACCGCGCCCATCCGGTAACCCTCCGCGAAGTTGCTGAAGCAGCCGGTGTTTCAACGGCAACTGTCTCCTTGGTCATCAACAAGAAGAAGAACGCCCGCATCGCTGACGACACACGGCAGCGCGTCCAGGAGGCCATCCAGCTCCTGGGCTACCGGCCCAATGCGATGGCGAAGAACCTTGTCAGCGGAACTTCCAAGTTCATCGGGCTTGTAGCGGACGGCGTGGCAACCACCCCGTTCGCGGGGCAGATCATCCACGGCGCGCAGGACGAAGCCTGGAAGCACGGTTACGCCCTGCTGATCGCCAACACCGAAGGAAACGTGGACCTGGAAAAGGACGCGATCGCCATGATGCTGGAGTACAAGGTCCGCGGCATCCTGTACTCAACCTGGTTCCACCGGGCCACGGAAGTTCCGGAAACCCTTCGTGAGTCCGACTTCGTGCTGGTCAACTGTTTTTCGCCGGATTCGCCGGCATCCCGCGCCGTAGTGCCCGATGAAGCCCAGGGCGGGAAATCGGCCACGGAAATCCTGCTGCGCGGGGGGCATCGTCGTATCGCCTTCATCAACACCACCACTCCCGCTCCGGCCAAGGACGGCCGGCTCGAGGGCTACCGGGAGGCGTTGGAAGCGGAGGGAATTGCCTTCGATCCGGAACTGGTGATGGAGGCGTACCCGGACCAGGAAGGTGGCTACGGCGCGACGGAGGAGCTGCTCAAGCTCAACGTTTCCGCCGTCTACTGCTACAACGACCGCATGGCCATGGGCCTCTACGATGGCCTGCGGGAACACGGGCTCGCCATTCCTGAGGACATGGCCGTTGTGGGCTTCGATAACCAGGAGGTCATTGCCGCGCACCTCCGCCCGCCGTTGTCCACCGTTTCCCTGCCGCACTACGAACTCGGGGCGGCCGGCGTCCGCATGTTGCTCGGCCTGGATCAGGCCGCTGGCGACGGCCCCGTGAAAATCGCGTGCCCCGCCGTTGAACGGGCTTCCGTGGCGGTGCACACCGCAGCTTGATACGGGAGGCGGTTCCCCGGTTTGGCAGGGACGCCTTCACGTGTCTAGGCTGGAAATCATAAGCTTACTTAGCTTTCGTGTTCCACGCCTAAGAAACCGGAGGACCACCATGACTGACCAGTACACCTTCCGCAACCCGGTCACCGCCTACGAGCAGATCTCCCCGCCAAAGCAGCACCAGCCCGAGCCCGGCCTCGACGCCGAACTCACGCCCCAGGCGGATCTCGGCGAGGAAAGCTACCGCGGCACCGGACGGCTTGAGGGGCGCAAGGCGATCATCACCGGCGCCGACTCAGGGATCGGCGCAGCCACCGCCATCGCCTTCGCACGTGAGGGGGCAGACGTCGTACTGTCCTACTTGCCCGAAGAAGAAGAGGACGCCGCGCGGATTGCGGCACTTATCGAGGCAGCAGGCCGTAAGGCCGTGAAAGTCCCCGGCGACCTCAAGGACCCGGCGACCTGCCAGGAACTGGTGGGCACCGCCGTCGCGGTTTTGGGCGGCGTGGACATCCTGGTCAACAACGCCGGAAAGCAGGTTGCCCAGGAAAACCTGGCCGACATCACGGACGAACAATTCGACCACACACAGAAAACCAATGTGTATGCAATGTTCTGGCTGACAAAAGCGGCGCTCCCGCACCTGCCGGCGGGCTCGACGATCATCAACACCACGTCCATCCAGGCATATAACCCGTCGCCCACCCTGGTGGACTACGCCACGACCAAGGCGAGCATCAACAACTTCACCAAGGGACTCGCGCAACAGCTCGCACCGAAGGGCATCCGCGTCAACGCCGTTGCACCCGGACCCATCTGGACTCCCCTGCAGGTCAGCAGCGGTCAACCCAAGGAAGAGCTCCCGGAGTTCGGCCAGTCCACTCCCCTGGGCCGCGCCGGGCAGCCGGCCGAACTGGCTCCGGCCTATGTCTTCCTGGCGTCGGCGGAATCCAGCTACGTAGTGGGCGAGACCCTCAACGTCAACGGGGGCAGCCCCACGCCATAGGCGCCACTTGGCACCATCACGACGGCGACGCCTCCACACGCTGGGGCGTCGCCGTCGTCGTCCCAGCCGCGCAGCCCTCGCGTCAGGGCCGGACAGCACTTCTGGGAGATGCGTCCGGCCCTGCGCCGCGGATCCGATGGGCAGCACCGGCCGACGAGGGGGGTCATGGGCCGTTGCCTGGATCCGCTGGATTCAGTCAAGTCGCTCCCACCCGCGGGGACACGAGTAATATGTACTCGTTTTTTGCTCCCGTTGGAGCCTCCCGCTACTTGGACTCTCTTCGGGACTATTGGGAGAGCAGCCGTTCTCGAACAGCTTCACGGTTTACCTTGAGCTCCTCGAACAGGGCGGACACGGGGTCATGCTCCTCCCGATCCAACAGGGAGAGTAAAAGGCTCGATGCGGTGATCTTCCGGGATTTTTGATCCACAGCAGATTTCACCATGCTCGCCATGACCTCCTTGGCTCCGGAGCTGAAAGGCGGCTTCCTTCCGCGGGTTGGCATGGGTGCCCGTACAAGTCCCTTGCTTTTGAAGCCGATGGCCTCCAGCGCAGCGGCGTCAAGCCTGGCCGCCGCCTTCCGCGCATCGTCCAGGGAGACGCCCAGGACATCAGCGGGGCCGCGTTCGTGGAGTGCCCCCAGGAGCAGGTGCTCAGTTCCCATTCGCTTGTCGCCCAGACTGCGTGCTTCTTCCATGGCAAACCCCACGATCCGGCGGGTGTCATGGGTAAATTGCTCAAACATTGCTCAACTCATTCCCTGTACTTGGTCATTCTCCGTAACGGGTCATTCCCTGTATTTGGCATGCACCGATTGCCGGGAAACACCCAAAGCGTCACCTATCTGCTCCCACGTCCAGCCTTGCTCGCGTGCCGCCCGGACATGGACGGCTTCCACTTGCTCGGCCAGGCGGTGAAGGGCACCCACGGCCCGCAATCCGACGGCGGGGTTGGTGGAGTGGATCTGCTCGGAGAGTTCATCAGCTTCCATGCTGTCAGGCTAGACTGACATGAGTCTTTGTGTCAATGCAGACTGACAAGGAGCTTCTTGCCGGCATCCCGACCTACACGGCTAGACTCGTCGTGAAGGACGGATTGGGGGATCCACAACGACGCGCGGCATCATCGGTCGTTCCGCTGGTCGGTCGAAACCAGCGAGCAAAGGACCCCATGGCCTTCTTCCAGGATTTCCCCATTCCAACCCAGCCCAAACGTGGGCGCCAAGGCCGCTTCGTTCCCCCGCCATGGTCCGGAACACCCCGCTACGAGCTCCCCGCGCTGGTCCACATCGGTCAGTTCCTGTACTTCAGCCCCACCAGGGTGATCGCCGTCAAGGGCGTTGAAGTGTTCTCCACCGGATGCAATTTCGATCTGACCTGGATCATCCGCCGGGCCGACGAGACAGACGAGGAATGGGAAGCCCTCAATGGCGTGTTCTTCCAGCACGGGTTCCGGCCGAAGCCCGAACAAAATCTGCTGGATGTGCTCCTGCTGTTCGGCGTAGAACTCCCTGACGGTTCCCGCGCTTTCACCGGGGCCCACGGAGGTGGCCGGTACATGGACCCGTCACAGCAGCCCACAGCTCCCGTCCTCTCCTTCAACGGCGGTGGAGGCAGTGGCGGTGACGACGAACTTGCCGGCTCGGGATCACTCTGGCTGTGGCCTCTTCCCGAGGAAGGCGACCTTCGGCTGGTCACGCAATGGCCCGCGCTCGGCATCGAGGAAAGCTCTCTAATTCTCGACGGCGGACAGCTGCGGGCTGCTGCCACAGGGGCCAAGGAGTTCTGGCCGGGCGAGTACACGCCATAAAAACGCTCGAAGGCTACGCAGGCAAGGATTTGCAGTGAGTAGCTGCCACTACCGTGTGCCTCCGGAGAATCCAGTTGACCAATATAGCGGCCACGATTGTGATCGCCGCCAGAGACCACGGACGTTCGAGCCGGAACAGGGTAACGATTCCGATCATTGCGCCCATGTTGCCGCAGTCCGTCACTGCCCGTCCGACTCGCTAGGCTGGCCGTATGCCTTCGCCGTGGACTTTCCTGATCGCCCTGCACGCCATCGCTGCGGGCTACGCCCTGATCTTCGGCGCCGTAAACCTGCTCAAGCGCAACAAAGGCTCCGCAGCACACAAGATCCTGGGCCGCATCTGGGCGGCGACCATGTACGTCGTCGTCCTCACCTCATTCGGGATCCGGACCATCGACGGCGGGTTCAACTGGCTTCACGCACTTTCTGTGCTGACTTTCTGCACCTTGACCCTGGGCTTGTGGTCCGTCCGTAAGGGCAACATCCGCGCTCACCAACGATTTATGACCGGCAGTTACTTCGGACTCATTGGCGCGTTCATCGGCGTCGTTGCTGTACCGGACCGACGTCTCCCCCAAATGGCCGTTCACGACCTCGTCGGCTTGACCCTCTGGGTAGCAGCGTTGGCTCTCACCGCCGGGCTGACTGTCGCCGGCCTGACGCAGCTTCGTCAGAAGACCACGCCAGGGGCCAGCGTCCGGCATTAGTGCCGAACAGCGTCCCGAGACTTTCAATAATATGAAGGTGCGCCCGCTGAAAGACGTGTAACACCGCCGCCCAGCCACGGCCACACCGCACAACAGCCGATCCACCAGACCAACCAACGAGAAACGAATATGGACCTTCTTGACGCCCCCACAGTAGTGATCCCTGCCGTCCTCCTAGTGCACATCACCGGCGTGATGATCGTAGTGGCATCGGCTGCCGGCCTGGCGATTTCCCTGTTCACCGTAGTGATGGCCGTGCACTTCACCCGAACAACATGGGGACTGACGCAAAACCTGCGAGACCAGGAGCCGTTCCGCAGCAGCTGGAGTAAGGTTCTTGGCACTTTGAAGGCAGGGGTTGTCGCGGCACGCCCTCTGATCGTGGCGACACGGCAGAAGATCAGCCAGCTGAGATCGTACAAACCCCAGTAGCCCGGCTGACGTCCATGCAGCGCTTCTTCTTCTCGTCGGGCCCGCTCCATCGTGTGCGTTGCGTAGGCTGGGGCGAATAAGCGACGTGACTCGGCTTAGGGAGACGACCCCTCAGGAGTCCCACAAGATCTGCATGATCGGTCGGTCGGAGCAGATTGAATCCCTCGCCCTACGAGACGGCGTGTCCCTTATCGTGTCATGCCTGGAGTGGGCCTGCTGCAGTCCTTGAATAAGGCATCGTGGCGGGCAGCGACGTGCCAGCACACTCCTACATGTTGAACATCAGACGCCATTTGACCGGCACACCGTTGACGGTGCTGATGACGGTGCAGTACTGAACGATAGTGCCGCGCTGGGCGTAGTATTCAGCGGCCTGGTTGCACGTTGAAAGTGACTCATAGGTGTACACCCTCAACGTGGCCGCCTGGGCAGGAATCGCACCGCCGACGAGTGTGGAACCTGCGATGCCCAATCCGAGCAATGCTGCGGCAATTCTGCGTTTCATGGTTACTCCCCCAAATAGTCCTGTATGGATAGAGCGAAACTATCAGAGGGGGTTTCTGGCGTATATGGGCAGGGGTGCCCATGTCCGCCAGATGTAGGCGCCATGCCCTCTCCGCAAGAGTTTCTCAGGGAGCCGAAGTGGCGGCTGAGCTCAAGTAGCTCCGCCACCACACGCTTAGCCCAGCCTGGCCGCCCAATACTGGCGCTGCTGCGAAGTTGCGGAGAGAACCCGCGGCGCTAACACCGCCTCAGGCCAGATCTGCACCAGATAGTCTTCAACAGCTGTCGAAGAGACCAAGTCGGGAGCCGCATCGCGGCCCACAGCGGACACTCGGATTCTGTAGTCTCCGGATTCGTCCTCCCCCATTTCTCCCAAGGCCGTCAGTTCCTCCATGGGTCCGCCGGCGGCCACCCGCCCTGCAGGAAGATTGGCTGAGACTTCATGAACGTCCTCCCACCCTTCCAGAACAGACTCGGGACGGGCACCTAGGACGTCTACAGTCATGGTGACCGGCCCCGAATTGATGCCGGTGTGGAACAGTGTGGTCCGGAAAGGCTGCTGGGCTCCACCTGCCCGGCTGGTTTGCAACGCCGCCACGGGGTCAGCAGGCGGGACCGGCTCCACTACCTGCTCGGCGGCTCGTAGCCCGTAAACACCTGAGATAATCATCGCTGCCTTATGAGACGTGTGCTTCCCTCCAGACGCTGGGAAGCGGCTCCGCGAGGCTCGTGGTGCCAAGCCACAACCCCACCCTCTATGACCCGGCACAGCGGACCTTTCACTGCAGTGGGGGACTTGACTTGCAATCCTCAGATCCTCTCTTAACACTGGACTGATCGGCAACGGACCGAAAAATAGTCAAGATTACTGGGGGATACCTTGAAAAAATCCGCGTTCGGAACCGCAATTCTTCTTGCTGCTGGTTTGACCATGGCATCTGTTCCGGCAGCAACAGCTGCTCAGTCGCCGGCACCCAAAGTGGCCGTTTCAGACGTGAACCAGTCCCTGGAACAGGCTCGTGAGTTCCTTACCCTTTACAAGGTAACGGCGGAAACTCAGGAGAGACTGGTCGCCAAATACCAGCGTGGTGAGACCTGGGACTCATTGAATGGGGCCACGCCGGTGGATACCCAAACCGTCGAGAAGACGGGCAAGACAGAAACTGTTTCCCGGTTCGCTGACGGCTCCGTTAACGTCACGTCAATTCAAAAGCCAGCGGCCGCGCCTCAAGAGGGCGAAATAACAACCCGTGGTATCAGCGAGTGCGGGTACTACCGTGTCGGAGCGACCGAGAACTACGACAATTGCTTGGTCGACTTCTGGGCGGGCCTGGTCTACATGGGCTTCCGCGCCGACTACTCCGCTGTCGATAACAATGTCGACTACATTCGAAGCATCTACTCCCCCGATTACATCATCGGCGGAGCATCGAGCGCAGAACAGACGGAGTTCGCGGTAACTCGAGAGTATGAAACACCCGGGGCCCCCGCGACGGCTCGCTTGACCGTCCTCGCCTATCCTGCCGGTACGCCCTTCGCGTTCAACTTCTGGGTTCAGCTGAATGTTGGCTTCGGCGGAGCCTACATGACCTACTCGTCCTAATTATCCAAGGAGGATCACCATGGGTGGAATCGCCGCCTGGCACCTCATCATTGCCGCAGTAGTCATACTCGTTCTCATCGTCGTGGGAGTGCTGATCTACATAGCCAAACGCGGCATCCCGAAGGGCATCGCACGCCGTGCTGCCCGCGGTAACGCAAAACGAACCCACTGACGGTCCCTATACGCAGGAGTCAAAGGCGACGGAGAGATCCTCCGTCGCCTTTGACTCCGCAGACCGGCCGTCTGCTTCAGCTCGAATGACAGCTACGTATTCAAGCGAAATGCTGTTAGCGAATCCAATTGGTGGTGGAACCAGACAGGCATAGTTTTGAATTGGAAGCCCCGCCGGTCCCCCATCGGCGGGGCTTTCCTGCGTGGTGGCTAGAATCAAACACACAAGAGCCTGAGGGGGCAGCGCCATTAAGAAGCCAAAGTTCGCATTCCTAGTCACGACGCTCGCAGTTAGTTCGTTTCTCGCGGGTTGTTCCGGCGAGGCACCCGGTTTCAAGGCGCTCGAGCGTCAATCCACAGCGAGCGACAGCCTTCCCGACGGTGTGAATTTCGGGCCCGACACAAACCTGAGCAAAGTACTTTTGGTCGCCGAGGCCAACGGTAAGAAATTCTTCCTCGGACAGGATGAGGAAGGGCTTACCTCATGCCTCGCTGTCTATCCCGTTGAAAACCCCGCCGGCTGGCACGCCAGTTGCGCAGGAAAGGGTTCAGGACGTGGAGAGATCCTGAAGGCGTCAGGGCCTGACCAGAAAACATCCATTCTCGTCCTAGACGGCTACGACACCAAAGACCTGGAAGCTTCCGGCTTCACCAAGGTACACGCCAACATTCTGGTCTCGAATAGTTAAGGCACGTCGGCTCGGCGCGAGTTGTTTAGAAAGCTTGGCCCGCCATGCACCTGGTTCAGCACATAGACGACGCGGTCGACCGCTACTGGACCGTGGACGTGAAGATCATCGGCATCTGGGAGAACGGACCGGCCGCCTGCGTAGTGCACCGCCGCTCCATGGACCCAACCACGATCCTGGGCCACCGGTTCGAGTTCACGCCCACCTCAGCGGACGGCACCATCGAAGGCTACGCGCGGGACATAGCGATCAATCTTGCCGAACCCCTAGGCACACTTGCGGCCACCACCCGACAGGACGAGCACGGCATCGTCTGGGTCGTCATCCCCGCGGACCGGCCAACACCGGAGCCGCCTGCCGAGGTCTTGGAGAAGCTCGGCGATCGGTAGGACGTTAGTTCACTTCACCACAGCAGTTTGAGGCTGACGACATCAACTGTCGGCCTTGAACGCTGCCAAGGAAGCAGGGGTCATCTTCGGCCCGCTCATGGCCCTGATCTTCATCCCGTTCTACGCAATCAGCCTCATCCTGTCCGACCCAACAGCGGACCGAGGCCGTCCGCAGAGCCATCTACTGGGCCGAGCACGCCACCGGTCAGTAGTAGTCAGGCGCAGACCTCACACGCAGCGGTCGTCGAGTTCGGCGTTCCAGATGGCGTCCTCGTTCTCCTGGATGTGCAGCCGGATGTCCCACGCCTTCGAGTGGCTTCTCCGGTCCGGCGCAGCCACCTCCTTGGGGCCTGCCTGAGCGATGGTGTTCTCCCAGTCCACGAGCTCCGATGTCAGTTTCAGGTCTGTCGTCATGCGGACCATCTTGTCCAGCGCCAGTGTGTAGTAGACGCCATCGGATGGCTGGTCGAACGGGTACAGGCCCTGGTCCTTGTAGAGCTTCCGGATGACGGCCATCTGCTTCTTGTTCGGATAGAACGCCTTGTAGACGGACATACCGTTGAACTTCTCGTACTGGACGCTGATGAACGCCGCCGTGTACTCACGCACCGCTGCCGGCGCTTCCAGCAGTGTCGGGGCGACCAGGACACTGAGTCGCGGGTTGGTGATCTCAAACGTCGGGTAGGCCAATGTCCCATGCTCATCGAGGCCTACGCTCAGGGATGCCTCCGCCGGATGAGAGCTGTACCGCTGCAGGCTTTGCTCAAATTCGGTCCGGGCGTCATCCCAAGGGGTGGGCTTGGCAAAGCGCTTGTACCCGGTCATCGGGAACGTCGCATCATAGGGCGGGTATTCGACGCCGGACGGGTGGAGCTGCTTCCATTCAACCGGCTCCTGGCAGACCCGTTGGGTCAGATCCTCGTAGCCTGCTCTGGCTTCTGCCAAGGTGTATCCGAGCCGTTCCCGGGAATCCCCAAGCAATTCGATCATCACTGCGCGGCCGGTCGGGACGTAGAAGTCATCCTCGAACGGCTCCAGTCCAAGCTGACGGCAGTACTCGACGAGCATCTCGTGGGTGAACCGGTCCGTCGTTTTCGGTTCCTCGTACTTGGACGTGTCCTCGAAATCGTAGGGCTCGCCATTCTGGTTGAATTTCCACGGCTCAAAGTTGCTGAGGCTCAGGAACCGCTTCAGCCCTTCCTTGTCGTGGACTGTGAAGGTCCGTGAACCCCAACGGCCTCGGCCTGGTTCATCGTCGAACCGTTTGATGTTCCGGGGTTCGTCCTCGACCTCGACAGTAGTGATTCCGCGGGCGTCCGGGAAATGCATGTGAAGGGCGGCATGAAGGTTGGACCCTCCGCGGGAGTTGTCCACGATGGCAGTCCATTCCGGGTTGCTCGTCTCCAGAAGAAGCCACCGATAGCTCCAGTCGAGGGGTAGGAGTTTCTCGAAAAGTTCGGGAAGCGTGCCGTTCAGTTCAGTGACACCAACCCCTGTCCCGCCTTCCGTCGGACGGCCTTGAGCCCACACCCGCCACTCGTGAGCGCTGTCGTCCAAGGGCAGGTTGATGAAACCCATCCGGGTGGTGATCGGCGCCCATTCATTGCCCAGCAATAGCTTCGCTGACAACTTTTGGGCAGGTGTTTGACGCGGTGGCACTATGAGTTCCCTTCCTGAACGGGCGATTGATCGCCCCGACAGCATGCATGCTGCCACATCAAGCCCTTCAACTTTGACATGCGTAGTTTCAGGCTGCGCTTTGCTCTTACGTCAAATAACAATGGCCGGGATTTTATGACCATTGTTTTTAGACAGCCGCTCCTCGACGTTGTCAGCCGGATTTGAGGCGGTTGGCTGGCGGCAGGCTGTGATTGGCGGCAAGTATGCGCAGCGCGTCTATCGCCGGTGTCCGGTCGACCGGGTCCAGCAGCTGCCACGATCGGTGCCCCGGATCGGCCAGCTCTTTGTGCAGGGAAAGAACCCGTGACCTATCGCTGCCCTTCATCTGGGCCGCCGTGCCCAGCGGTGTTCTGATGGTCGCGCAGAGGACGACGGCATCATCGAGGTGCCGATCCCTGTCGCGGGAGTCCTCGCGGTAGGCCGCGCCTTTCAAGACCAACGCCCCGAGGGCATTCGGGATGCTGATGAGTACCGGTTCGTCGTCGTCGCCGCACCGGTCTCGATGTGCAGCACAATGTCGACAGACGCCGTTGGCCTGGAGACGGCAAGACCGGCGGCCGCAGCGTGCAGTTGCACCATGAGCCCACCGACCAACGTCCATTGGGTGGACGGCAGGGCACGGGCCAGTTCCACGCACTGTGGCCATGGTGTTCCCCAGCCTCCAGGAGGCACAGGCACGTCCCAGGTCTCGCGGTCATCTTCCGCTTCGGCGACTGCGTCCAGTTCAGGTTCAGACATGGAGCAGTTCGTTGATGACGCGTTGTCCGGCGCTGCGTTCGCGGGTTGCCAGTGAGTCCATGAGGTCCACGGCGATCGCTGCCACCAGCGCCCGGCCGTCGGCAAAGGGTTCATCCAAATCGACTTCATGAATGATGGCGTTGCCGTCTGGATCTTCAACCAGGCCGAACGCGTCCGCGAGGGCGGATACGTCGCCGATCATGACATAGCCCTCTGCAGTCCCGCTCCCGCCGGCCATCCCGAAGGTCCCTGCAATGGACTCCTCGCGCATGGCCGAGGCGCCACTTGGGATCAGGTGGTCGCTAAGTGCGGCCAGCCCGTCCGAAGTCGCCCTATAGCGATGGGTTATGTCCTTGTTCCGGGCAAGAACACGAACGGCGTCGGCGTCCAGCTCACGCAGTCGCCTCTTCAACCGGGACTTCTCCGAAGCGCTGATCCAGGTGGGGTTCTGGCCAGAGAGCAGCGCCAATGCAGCCCAAGCAATCCTGGCCGTCCAGGCGCGGCCGCGACGGGTACCGGCCAGGGCCAGGCGCTCCACCGACTGACGATCGATGAGCAGCATACGGCCAGCCCTGCCACTGGCCGTCAACTGGCCAGAGCCGAGCAGGCCATGAACGGACGCGCGGGTGATACCGAGCCTCTCCCCCACCTCCGCGACGGTCATCCCGTTCATGTTCTGCATACACTAAACCATACCTAGGTAAGGATATGTGTCAATACTAGGAGCCACTGCAGTGTGCGTCCTGCCAATCCTGCGGGCCCGATACTGAGTGCGAAGATTGAGGCCAGATGAAAGGGCTGTGGTGGGGAAGAGCAGGCCAAAGGCATGGGGCATTGTTGTGCGCCTCGATACGGGCGAGACGCTCTATTACTACCTGCACCCCAGCCGGCCAGGAGACCGCTGACAGCTTCAAGTCTGGTCTCTCGCGTCTGTCGTCGCACGTTCAAAGTGGGGTTGGCTGCGCGGTTGTGGCTTTGCCCTTGGTCGAACCGAACTTGCTGTACGTCCGAGTGGCCCCGTCCCAGCCGCGGAACCTGCAACTGGCCCGCCACTTCCCTGTCGTCTCGTCCTTCGCGGCGCTGATCGTTCCCCAAGTGCCAATCGGCAGGCTGGACCTTCCCATCAGGAGGTCCCGTTCAAAGGCTCAGAATCAGTCCGGTACTTGGCCGTCCTTCGCACACTGCCTCTGCAACTCTGATGCTTCGACGCGTCGGAAGTACAGCCGGCACAGGTGTTGTTCCTGGTATCCGCCGGAATGGGTTGACACCTGCCGACGGTCTTATCTGTATCCCTGAGCGTCCCTACGTTGTCTCGGTCCGTCGTCGCCCTCAGGGCCTTCTTCTCTGACTGCATGGTTCCCTCTATGCAGCTGGGGAGCCCGCTGGTGTCGTCTGCCTTCTTGAAAACGTGTAGTGCCCTGCATTTCAGACACGAAAAACCCCTCCATCCCGGGCAAACTCGCCGGAATGGAGGGGTTCGTGGAGCCCCCTGTCGGATTCGAACCGACGACCCCCGCTTTACAAGAGCGGTGCTCTGGCCAACTGAGCTAAGGAGGCACGCTCCGGCTACCCGGAACCATGCGCGAAAGAGCGCTAGATAAGGTTAGCCCAGACCATCCCCGTCAACGAAATTTGCCTGAGCAACAACGGCCGGCCACCTCAACGAGAAGGTGACCGGCCGCCGTCGTGATGTCAGATAAAGGCTTAGCCCTTTGCCGTGATGGCGGTCTGGATCTCGGCGTTCAGGTCAGTGGAACCGTCCCACTGCTTGCCGTCGACGAAGATGGTCGGCGTGCCGGTGATGCCGATTGCGGCTGCTTCTTGCGTGGCAACCTTCACCCAAGGACGGAACTGCTTGCTGTCCACGCACGAGTCGATGTTGGCGGCGCCAACCTCAGTGGCCATGGCTTTCAGGTCCTTGTCGGAGATGCCTGCGCTGCCTTCGGCCGGCTGGCGTTCGAAGAGCAGGTTGAAGAAGTCCGCATACTTCTCCGGGGAGGTGTTCGCTACGCATGCTGCGGCGTTGGCTGCGCGGGATGAGTAGTTGGTGGTGGACTGCAGGTCCAGGAACCCGAGGGGACGGTATTCGAGGGAGATCTTGCCTTCGTTGCGGAGGTTGGTCAGGGACTCTCCGTAGGTGGTCTCGAACCGCTTGCAGACGGGGCAGATGAAGTCGATGTAGGCGATCACCTTGACGGGCTTGCCGGCCTCAGCTTCGCCGCCGGGCACGGTCACCGTGGCGGGCTTGGTGGCGGGAGCGGAGGGGACATCGGCGACGTTGACGCTGCCGGGCTCCGACTTCACCACTTCGCTGCCAGCCAGCAGCGTGACGCCGCCGTGGACGTTGCCGTTGGCCGGCGTCGGGCCCTGGTCTGCAACCGGCGCGTTGTTCTGGATGTTGCCGATGACCACCGCGGCGATTATGGCAATGATGACGACGATGGCAACCACGATGCCCCAGCCGACCAGAAGCTTGTTGCGCTTCTCCTTCTTCAACTGTTCTTCGCGGATTGCTCGCGCTTTTTCCCGTGCCTGGGCGGTGCGTTCAGCCTTTGACAGGCGGGATTCGTTTGCGGGGCTCATCAGTTCCTCGGGTTACTCGACGTCGTAGTGAATAGCTAGGGCAACGGGGACAGTTTACGGGAGCCAACTTGGAGCTCTACCGCGCACCCGTCCTCCCGGTAGTTGAACGATCAACCGCCGGGGAAGATTCCGCTAGTAGGCTGGGAGTTGAGTCACAGCAACCCCAGGGAGCATTGATGCAGGATTTGGCAAGCGAGAAACTCACAACCGAAGAAGGCGTTCGGGCTTCCCCCGTCAAGAAGCCCACGGCAACCAAGTTCGATTTTATGGTGGTCTCCAACAGGTTGCCCGTCGATCGGATCAGCGACGACGGCGATGAGAAGGACGGCTGGCGCCGCTCGCCAGGCGGCCTGGTGACGGCGCTCGCGCCGATGATGACCAAGTCCGACGGCGCGTGGGTAGGTTGGCATGGCGCTCCGGATGAGACCGTGCGCCCGTTCAGCCATGAGGGCATGGACCTGATCCCCGTACAGTTGAGCAGCGATGACGTTGAACTCTTCTACGAGGGCTTCTCCAACGCGACCATCTGGCCGCTCTATCACGACGTCATCGCACCGCCGGAGTTCCACAGGACCTGGTGGGATTCGTACCGCAAGGTCAACAGGAAGTTCGCCGACGCCGTAGCCCGGCACGCAGCACAGGACGCCACTGTGTGGGTGCAGGACTACCAACTCCAACTGGTTCCGCGCCTGTTGCGGGAATCCCGGCCGGACCTCAAGATCGGCTTCTTCAACCACATTCCCTTCCCGCCGCCGGAGATCTTTGCCCAGCTGCCGTGGCGCCGCGAAATCATCGACGGCCTCCTTGGCGCTGACCTGCTGGGCTTCCAACGCCCCAGCGACGCCGGCAACTTCATGCGCTCCGCCCGCCGCTTCCTGGGCGCCAGCGTGAAGCAGCAGCAGGTTCATGTGAAGGGCCCGGACGGGGAAGTGACCCACATCGCCAGGGCGCAGGCGTTCCCCATCTCCATTGATGTGGACCAGATCCGCGAGCTCGCCGCCAGGCCGGACATCATTGAGCGGGCCCGGCAGATCCGCACGGACCTGGGCAACCCCAAGACCATCCTCTTGGGCGTGGACCGGCTCGACTACACCAAGGGCATCCGGCACAGGCTCAAGGCTTTTGAGGAACTCCTGGCGGACGGGCATATCAAGGTAGAGGACGCTACCCTTATCCAGGTGGCCAGCCCCAGCAGGGAGCGCGTGGAGCAGTACAGGCTTCTGCGCGAGGAAATCGAGGGCACCGTAGGCCACATCAACGGCACGTACGACACCATCCAGAACACGGCCGTGCGCTACCTGCACCACAGCTACCCGGTGGAAGAGATGGTGGCCCTGTATCTGGCTGCGGACGTCATGTTGGTGACGGCCTTGCGCGACGGCATGAACCTGGTGGCTAAGGAATACGTCACGGCCCGTTCCGAGGACGACGGCGCACTGGTCCTCAGTGAGTTCGCCGGCGCAGCCGATCAGCTCAAGCAGGCCCTGCTGATCAACCCGCACGACATCGACGGCCTCAAGTCCACCATCCTGCGCGCCATCAATCTCTCCCCGAAGGAAGCACGCCGCCGCATGAAACTGATGCGCAAGCAGATCCTGGACCACGATGTCGATCATTGGTCGGCCGAGTTCCTGGCCGCCTTGGAGGAGAAGGTGGTTCGTGATGACAGCTGAGAACCTGTCGCTGTCACCGGAACTGTTGGACGCCGTCCGTCGTATTTCCGGCACGGAGCACCTGCTGGTGGCGTTGGACTTCGACGGAACCCTCTCGCCGATCGTCGACCGGGCCGAGGACGCGCGTCCCCTTCCGCGTTCGGCTGCAGCGCTTGCGAGCCTCG
Organism: Paenarthrobacter sp. TAF1; assembly: GCF_052113825.1. Lineage (NCBI taxonomy): Bacteria > Bacillati > Actinomycetota > Actinomycetes > Micrococcales > Micrococcaceae > Paenarthrobacter > Paenarthrobacter sp. TAF1. The sequence continues at coordinate 28,628 of NZ_JBFRDO010000019.1, read as the reverse complement.
CCGAACTGCCACGCACGACGACGGCACTCATCTCCGGCAGGGCCCTGGACAGTCTGCGGCGGGTCGCCTCTCCCCCGGCCAACACGCTGCTGATAGGCAGCCACGGCGCCGAGGTGTGGCTGGGCGAGGGATCCCTGGGCCTGGAATTGGATGAGGACCAGCGGAAGAAACTGGCTGCCGTCCGTGAGGTGCTTGCCGAAATCGTGAACATCGCCCCCGGGACGGTCCTCGAAGACAAGCCTGCCGGGGTGGTCCTCCATACCCGGATGGCCGAGGACGACGTGGCGGAGGACGCCGTCGAGGCCGCCACGCGGGTCCTGGGCGACTATCCGGGGGTGTACCTGAAGACGGGGAAGCGGGTGTTGGAAACCTCCGTGGTCCACGCTTCCAAGGGCGAAGCCGTGGAGTTCCTCCGCCAGGCGACAGGTGCCACGGCCATCCTGTTTGCCGGGGACGACGTCACGGATGAAGACGCCCTGGGCAGGCTCATGGGTGATGACGTCGGCATCAAGGTTGGCTTGGATTACACCCAGGCACAGTACCGGGTGGAGGCTCCCGTCCACGTGGCGGAGTTGCTGGAAGCGCTTTTGCGCGAGCGCCGACGGGTCACCGCGGAGGCCTGATATGTGAGCAGTTGCATATGTGATGTTCGTAACATTTAGGTAGTTAGTCAAAAAGTCTGACATACTCTTGGTTGTGATGTGACGCACAGTACCGTGCGGCGTTACACGATCCTCCCCGGCCTCAGGCCGGGGAGTTCAACTGAAGAAAATGAACCATTCACAACGGATCGTCCGGCACGTACCTGCCGGTGAAGGGATTGATAACTGTGGCTACAGTTACTTTTGATAACGCTACGCGTCTGTACCCGGGCACAGATAAGCCCGCCGTCGATAAGCTCAACATCGACATCGCCGATGGCGAATTCCTGGTCCTCGTTGGACCCTCCGGTTGCGGTAAGTCCACCTCCCTGCGCATGCTCGCAGGTCTTGAGGATGTGAACGCCGGCCGCATTCTGATCGGTGACCGCGACGTCACGGATGTTCCCCCGAAGGACCGCGACATCGCAATGGTCTTCCAGAACTACGCCCTGTACCCGCACATGACCGTTGCGGACAACATGGGCTTCGCACTGAAGATCGCCGGCGTTTCCAAGGAAGAGCGCGCAGAGCGTGTTCGCGAAGCCGCCAAGCTTCTTGACCTTGAGCAGTACCTGGACCGCAAGCCCAAGGCTCTCTCCGGTGGTCAGCGTCAGCGTGTTGCCATGGGACGCGCAATCGTCCGTAACCCGCAGGTCTTCCTCATGGATGAGCCACTTTCCAACCTTGACGCCAAGCTCCGCGTCCAGACCCGTACGCAGATCGCATCCCTGACCCGCCGCCTCGGCGTCACCACGGTTTACGTGACGCACGACCAGGTCGAGGCCATGACCATGGGTGACCGCGTTGCAGTCCTGAAGGACGGTCTGCTCCAGCAGGTTGACACCCCGCGCAACCTGTACGACCGTCCGAAGAACGTCTTCGTTGCAGGCTTCATCGGCTCCCCGGCCATGAACCTGCTGGAACTGCCGGTCGTCGACGGCGGCGTCCAGTTCGGCGGAACGGTTTACCCCGTGCCGCGCGACGTTCTCCAGGAAGCCCACGGCCAGACCGTTACCGTTGGTTCCCGTCCGGAAGACCTCGAGACCGTCGGCAACGGCGAAGGCCTCCAGGTTGAGGTTGACGTGGTTGAAGAACTCGGTGCCGACGCTTACGTCTACGGCCACACCATCCTTGATGGCAAGAGCCACGACATCGTCGCACGCGTCGACGGCCGCCGCCCTCCGATGAAGGGCGAGTCCATCTTCGTTCGTCCGCAGTCCGGCCACGTGCACCTGTTCGACACCAAGACGGGCCTGCGCCTGGGCGACTAATCGCGTCTGTACGTTCCGCATTGTGATGGCGGCCCGACCCTTCCGGTCGGGCCGTTATCACGTTAACCTTCTTCCCGGAAAGAACGGCATGAACACCACAGATCACCTGATTCCCCGGCCCTCCCACGTCGCACCCCAGGACGGCCCCGCTTTCACCCTCTCCCCCGGCGCCAGGATCGCGGCCGGCCATGCCGCCGCGCAGCCCGCTGAACAGTTGGCCGCGCTGCTCCGCACCGCCACCGGCTTTGCACTGCCGCTGGTTGAAGAACACCGCCCAGGAGATATCGCCTTGGAGTTGGTGGATTCGTTCGACGGCGGCCGTGAGGCTTACACACTGACCGTCGCCGAGGATGGCGTCCGGCTTACCGCCTCCACCCCTGCCGGCCTGTTCAACGGACTGCAAACGCTCAGGCAGCTATTCCCCGCAGCGATCGAAGAAACCGACGCCGCCCAAAACCGCGACGCCGGCACCTGGGTGGTTCCCGCCGTCGAGATCCTCGACGCTCCGCGCTTTGCCTACCGCGGCCTCATGCTCGATGTTGCCCGCAACTTTCTCACGGTGGAGGAGGTCAAGGAGCAGATCGACGTCATGACGCAGTTCAAGTTCAATGCCCTTCACCTGCATCTGACCGACGACCAAGGCTGGCGGATCGAAATCCGCCAACCGGAAGAGAACCCGTCCGGCTTGGACTACAGCAAGCTGACCGACGTGGGCGGGCAGGGAGCGGTGGAAGTCGCCACGGCAGTTCCGCCCCGCGGCAAGTCCGGTTTCTACACCCAGCAGGATTTCAAGGAACTCCAGGCGTACGCCGCTGTCAGGAACGTCGTCGTCATTCCGGAGATCGACCTTCCCGGACACGTCAACGCCGCCCTCGCGGCCATTCCGCAGCTCAACCCGGACGGCGTCGCCAAGGACATGAGCACCACTGCCGACGTCGGCTGGTCAACACTGGACGCCTCACTCCCGGCCACCTACGAGTTCGTAGCCGAGGTCCTGGGCCAGCTTGCCGCGATAACCGTTGGCCCCTACCTGCATATCGGTGGCGACGAAGCATTGGTAACGGGGCACCGGAACTACCTCGACATGATGCAGGAATTTGCCCGCTTGGCTTCACTCACCGGAAAGACCGTGGTGGGCTGGAACGAGTTCGCCGAGGCAGAGCTTCCGAACGGGGCCGTGATCCAGTACTGGTTCGGAGATCTGGAAGCGATTGTCCAGCAGGCTGATACCAGCACACCCACAGTGATCATGTCGCCGGCAGCCAACACCTATCTGGACCAGAAGTACTCCCCGGAGAATCCTGTTGGCCTTGAATGGGTCAAGGGCGGCCCCTTCACCTGGGCCGAGTACTACAACTGGGACCCGGCCCAAGGCGGCCTGACGGACAAGCAGATTCTGGGTGTCGAAGGCCCCCTCTGGACCGAGACCGTCCGCAACAACCAACAAGCACAGTGGTTGCTCTACCCACGGGCCATCTCGCTGGCGGAAGTCGCCTGGACCGGCCAGGAGTTGCGCAACGCCGGTGACTTCCGACGTCGGCTGGGCGCCTTTGGTGAGCGCCTCGCCAAGCAGGGCGTCGTCTTCCAGGAGGCCCCCGACGTCGAATGGTCAGCCCCGCCGCTGAACCCCTTCACGGACGCGGGTGCGTCCGCTTCCCCTGAATACGGAACAATTGAGGCATGAGCGAGCAAAACGAAGCCCAGTGGCACGACGAACCCACCGACTACGGGCAGATCGGCAAGCTCCCGCGGACCGAGGCTGCCAGCGCGCAGGATGCCGCCCCTCCGGCAAGCGTCATCGGTTCGCTGAACATCACGGCGGCAACGGCAGATCCGGAGTTGCTGGATCTGCCCTGGCACATTGCGTTGGAGGATTGGCCGGCTGAGAACCTTGCCGCCCTTCCCCGCGGTATTTCCCGGCACATTGTCCGGTTCGCCCACTTGGGCGGTTCGGTGATCGCCATCAAGGAAACGTCGGAGCACGTTGCACGGCACGAGTACCATATGCTGCGCAAACTGGCGCGGCTGGATGTGCCCTGCGTGGAGCCCGTAGCCGTCATTACCGGACGCACCACGGCGGACGGCAGGCCGCTCAATCCGGTACTGGTGACCCGGCACCTGAAGTTCTCCATGCCTTACCGCGCCCTGTTTTCGCAGATGCTCCGCAAGGACACCCTGACACGCCTTATTGATGCGCAGGCCCTCCTGCTGGTCCGCCTGCACCTGATCGGCTTCTACTGGGGCGACGTCTCGCTGTCCAACACGCTGTTCCGCCGTGACGCAGGTGCCTTTGCCGCCTATTTGGTGGACGCCGAAACGGGCGAGCTCTACCCGGACCTTTCCATGGGCCAGCGCGAATACGACCTTGAGATCGCCAGGGTGAACATCGCCGGTGAGCTCATGGACCTGCTGGACGGCGGCCTCATTGAGGAGAAGGTGGATCCTGTAGCCACCAGTGAGCTGATCATGGGCAGCTACCGCCGGTTGTGGACTGAACTGACCGAGAAGGAATCCTTCGAACTGGGCGAGCGCTGGCGCGTGGGTGCACGCATCCGGCGCCTCAACGAGCTCGGCTTCGACGTTGAAGAATACGCCATCAAGACGACGGCGGACGGCTCCACCATCCAGCTCCAGCCCAAGGTGGTGGACGCCGGGCACCACCAGCGGCGGCTGCTGCGCCTGACCGGTTTGGACGCCCAGGAGAACCAGGCCCGCAGGCTCCTGAACGACATGGACCAGTTCCGGGCCGACAACAACCCGGACCTGGACGAGGAAATCAGCGCGCACATCTGGGTCAGCCAGATCTTCGAGCCCATTGTCCGCTCCATCCCGCGCCATCTGGCGGGAAAGCTGGAGCCGGCAGAGGTCGTTCACGAGGTCCTGGAACACCGCTGGTACATGAGCCAGAAACAGGACAGGTACGTGCCGTTGGCTGAAACCGTGCAGTCCTACCTGGACACTGTGCTGCAGCACCGCCGTGACGAGGCCGCCATCATGTTGAACCCGGACACGGAACTGCTCAAGATCCTTGAGGTCGAGGTGGAGGAGTCAGGCCGGTACGACGACGAGGACGAGTACCCGGACGCCGACGACTAATGGAGTTTTTGTACAGTTAACGCCCCTAAGACGGCTCCTAAAGGGCGTTATCTGGACAAAAACTCAGGGTTCCAGGGTTTCCGCGAGCCCGTTCAGCACGGGCTCGCGGCCCAGCTCGATGTGCGAGTACGCCAGTGAATAGGCCAGGTCCGGCTTGCCCTTGAGGATCGCGTTGCAGAGTTCCGTATGCTCGTCGCGTTGGAGTTCGTTGCTGCGGTTGTGCGTGAGCCCGAAAATCCAGCGCATCCGCCCAAACAGCGGCTTCACGGATTCGATGAGGAGCCTGTTCCCTGACAGGCGCACGATCTCGGCGTGAAGCTCTGCGCTGATCACGGCGACATCCTCGGTCCGGTCCTCGTCGATGGCGGCGTTGGAGGCCTCCATGAGTTCCTCCAACCGGCCGCCGTCGCTGCCCTCGGCCACCCGGGTGGCGGCCATCCTCGCGGCGAAGGTTTCCAAGCACAGGCGGATATCAAAGAGCTCATTGACGTCCGTGAGAGTCAGCTGGCGGACCACCGCCCCGCGGCGCGGGAAGGTCTCCACGAAGCCGTCCTGCTCCAGGCGCTGGATGGCCTCACGGACCGGGATGCGGGAGACGCTGTAAATCTCCGAGAGTTCGCGTTCGCGCAGCCGCACGCCTTGGGCGTACTTGCCCGTGACAATGCCCTCCAGTACCAATTGGTAGACGTTCTCCGCGCGGGCCTCATCATCGCGGCCATTCCCGGTTTCCGGCATCGCCTCAGCCACTGTGGAACTTCCCTTCATCACTGCGTACGCTGCCGCCGCCGGGCGGCGCCGGTCAGCGTTCCAACCGAGCATACACGGGCGGAAACAGCTCATCGGCCGGGCGGTTCCCAAAGTCACGGCTGCTGTAGGCTCCACGCATCCTGTCGAATAATTCCTGCCCCTTGGACCGCCAAAAGGCCAGGTCAACGCCTTCGATCGTCCCGTCAACCATGATGGTCCGGCCTGCCACGACGGACAGCACGGCCTGGCGGGCTGTGCCGTTGAGAAGGAGGGTCCGCAGCGGGTCGTCGTGGACGCCGTCGCGGACGTCTTCCAAGGAGAACGCCACCATGTCAGCCTGGGCGCCGGGCTCAAGCCGGCCCAGGTCCGGGCGCCTCAAGGCGTGGGCACCGCCCAGCGTGGCGGCGTCGAAGTATCCGGCGACGTCTCCGGCGTCGTTGCTTCCGGCGAGGATTTTGGCGAGCTGCACGCCGGCATCGATGCCCCGGATGAGATCGGGCGGAAACGAGTCCGTGCCCAGGGAAATGTTGATGCCCGCGCTCTTGTAGGCGTTGAAGGAGTCCAGTGTGCTGCCGTAACGCATGGAGGTGAGGGGGCAGTGGATGATGCTGGCGCCGCTGTCCGCCAACTGCGCGAGGTCGCCGCGATCCTCGCCATGGACCGCAGGGTTCCTGTCCGTGTAGGTGGCGTGCGGGATCAGGAGCCGCTCGTTGAGGAGGCCTACCTGGTCGAGGAGTTCCAGTGGCGTTACGCCGTGCCAGTCCTGGATGAGTTGTCGCTCCACGAGCCCTTGCAGGGAGTGCAGGCGCACCAGCACGTCCCGCTCGCTGGAAGCTGCGGCAGTGGCTTTGAGTAATTCGATGTCCAGCGTCTCAATGCGGCACGGGAGCAGGACTCCGTTGACCAAGGGATCGTTGAGCTCGTTCGCGTGGTCAATGAAGCGCAAGGCGTCGGCAAGACCCTCACGGCCGCGGTCGTCGTCGAACATGACTGAACGGCTGCCATCGTCCAACACGACGTTCACGCCCGAGCGGTAGGCCGGGCCGAGGTAGCCGCGCAGGCCCAGCCGCCGGCTTGTCTCCGCCATGCCCGCCAGCTCCTCGAACGATTCCGCCCATTCGGAGTGCACTTCGGAGGCGATGGGCATGTAGGTGGTGATGCCGTGCAGGACGAGTTGGATCAGGGCGTACTGACGGATCTGTTGGCGTTCCCCGGCCGTGAAGACATCGGTGCGGCGGTTACGGAAATAGTCCTCGGACCACTGGTGGCCTTTGGCCTGCTCAGCGCCGGCCCAGCTGTCCAGGATGAGGTGGTCGATGTCGGTCAGGGCATCGAGATCGATCAGGCCGGGCATGAGCAGCGCATCCCCCATGTGCCGTTCCTCGTCCACAGGACCGGTGAAGTCATGGCCCACGAAGTCGATGGTGTGGCCGCTGTAGACCACGCACGCGTTTTCCAGCAGCACGTGATGTCCGTTGTGATGGCCCAGCACGTAGCGGGCGGTGACCTTTGTGCGCACGTCGTCTCCTGTTTCCTGTCCCGTCCGGACAACTCGTATTACTCTCTGGTATTCCAAACAGTACATTATTTGTGATTTACATCGCATGAATCCTGCTCTAGTCTATTTTGGTATACAAGAACTCCGGAGCAAGCTCCTGATCACGAAACGAGCAGAACCGTTGACCCAGATACAGTCCGTCGAACCAAGTACCGGCAGTCCGCCGCTGCCTCCGGCAACGACGCCGGAAGGCAAAGTGGCGGCACCTGCCGAAGCCCGCTCACTGCTCGCCACCGCATGGATGCGGATCCGGCGCAGCAAGGTGGCACTTCTTAGCCTGTGCGTCGTGGTGGCAATCCTGTTGTTCGCCATCCTTGCCCCTGTGCTCAGCGCCATGTCCGGCAACGATCCCTATACGTCCAACACCAGCCCCGAAGTGCTGGACGACTTCCAAACACCCGGGCTGCCCCTCCCAGGGTTCATGTACCCCTCAGCGCAGCATTGGTTGGGTGTGGAGCCCGGACTGGGCCGGGACCTCTTCGCGCGGCTTGCCTACGGCGGCCAGGTCTCCCTGACCATTGCGCTGCTTTCCACTGCAGTCTCCGTGGTCCTCGGCACGGTCCTTGGCGCAGCCGCCGGCTACTTCGGCGGCAAGACAGACGCCATCATCAGCCGGATCATGGACCTGTTCCTCGCGTTCCCGCACCTGCTCCTGGTGCTCTCGCTGACGCCCATCCTGCAGTCACGGCTCCGCAATACCCCGCTGGGTGAAGGCAGCTTCCTGCCCATGGCCTCGCTGGTGATCATCCTGGGCTTCTTCGGCTGGGCCTACCTTGCACGCATCGTCCGCGGCCAGGTGCTGAGCCTCCGCGAGCGCGAATTCGTGGAAGCCGCCCGGTCCTTCGGCGCCTCCCACCTCAGCGTCCTCTTCCGGCAGATCATCCCCAACGTCATGGGAGTCGTCCTCGTGTACGCCACCATGCTGATCCCCACCAACATCTCCGCCGAAGCAGCACTGTCCTTCCTCGGCGTCGGCGTCAAGGACCCCACACCGTCGTGGGGCCAGATGCTCAACGCCGCCCAGTCCGGCAACTGGTACCTCAGCGACCCGTGGTTCCTGGCAGTACCGGGCATCATGCTCATCGTCACCGTGCTGGCCTTCAACCTCCTGGGCGACGCCGTCCGGGATGCGCTGGATCCCAAGTCCTCCCGCTGACAAAAAACCCGCCGACAAATTCCGCACCATTCCCCGCATCGCCCCACCCTCTACAAGGAGCATCATGAAAACCCCCGCAAGAGCCCTTGCTCTTTCCGTGCTGATTGCCGTGGCAGCCACCGGCTGCGGCGCCGGCCAAAACCAGCCGGGCAACTCCAAGCCCGCAGAGTCCGTCACCGAGCTGGCCCCCAATGTGGTCAAGTCCGGATTCACTTCCAAGGGCGGAAATCTCAACGTCCTGATGTCCTCCGATTTCCAGACCCTGGACCCGGGCAACAGCAACTACGTCCAGACGGCCAACGTCGGCCAGCTGTACTACCGCACGCTCACGATGGCCAAGGAAACGGCGGGCCAGCCGCCAACGGTGGTCCCGGACCTCGCCACGGACACGGGCAAGGTCTCCGATGACGGCCTCAGCTGGACGTTCACCCTCAAGGACGGCGTGAAGTTCGAGGACGGAACACCCATCACCTCCGCCGACATCAAGTACGGAGTGGAACGCACCTTCGCCCAGGATGTCTTCACCCAGGCGCCGCAGGAGTTGAATGCAGCGCTCGACGCCGGCGGGTACAAGGGGCCGTACAAGGATCCTGCCGCTGTGCTTCAGGCTGTTGAAACGCCCGACGAGCGCACCGTGGTCTTCCACCTGAAGAAGCCCTTCGCCGAGTTCCCGGCCTTGGCGTCGCGCTCCAACACAGCTCCGGTCCCCAAAGCCAAGGACACCAAGCTGGACTACACCAACCACCCCGTTTCCTCGGGCCCGTACATGGTGGAGTCCTACAACCGCGGCAAGTCCCTCAAGCTGGTCCGCAATCCGCACTGGGATCCGGCAACCGACCCCAACCGCTCCGCCCTCCCGGACACCTTCAGCTTCTCGCTGTCCACGTCCCAGGCCACCATCAGCCAGCAGTTGCTTGCCGACTCGGACCCCAACGCCATCACGCTCGACTCCAACGGCGCGCTCCAAACCTCCGACTCCGCAAAGCTGGCAGATGCCAAGGTCAAGGACCGCGTAGCTTCGGGCCTGCTGGGCTGCAACGACGTCCTGAGCCTGAACACCCAGAAGATCAAGGACCCGGACGTCCGCAAGGCGATCGCCTTGGCCCTGGACCGCCAGTCCATCCTGGTGCAGTACGGAGGACGCCGCTTCGGCGAGATCACCCAGAGCCCGCTGAACTCCAAGATGCGCGGCTACGTGGAAACGGAGCTGGAACTGGACCCCACCGGCAAGCCCAAGCTCGAGGAAGCCAAGAAGCTCCTGGAAGGCAAGGACTACCCCAAGACCCTGACGTACGGCTACGCCAACAACCGGGACGCCTTCAAGAACACCGGCACAGTGGTCCAGCAGAACCTCAAGGCCCTGGGCATCGACGTGGAACTGGTTCCGATTCCCGCCCCGAACTACTACTCGGTCCTCGCCAGCGAACAGCTCCCGGACATGGGCCGCTCCGGCTGGTGCGGTGGCGCCGACCCGGCATCGGTCCGCACCTCCGCCGACCCTCTGTTGGGACCGAACAATGAGGGCACCAGCTATGGCTTCTCCAACACCTCCCGTTACTTCGACCCCGTTGTGTCCAAGGCCATGTTCGATCTGCGCAACACGGACGGCACCTCCGAGGAACTTGGCAAGAAGTGGGCAGAGGCCTTCGGTTCTGCCTTGAAGACCTACCCGATCGTCCCGCTCATCCGCAGCCACACGAACAGCGTGGTCGGTTCGAATGTCCGCAATGCCCAGGTGGGCTACTTCTTCGGCGGCATCGACCTCTCCATCGTCGGCGTCGAGCAGTAACCGGGCTTTGACAACCATTCGGGCATAGTCCAGAAGGAGAAGCGGGCCGCCTGCCCCGGCGGGCGGCCCGCAACCACCACCATGATGACTTTCATTCTTCGCCGGACCGGATCGCTGGTCCTGCTGCTTGCCGCCGTCAGTTTCATTACGTTCACGCTCTTCCAGCTCGGTCCGTCCGATCCCGCCGCCGCAGCCTGCGGCCAGGAGTGCACTCCCGAACGCGTGGCTGAAGCCCGCGTAGCCTTGGGCATGGACCAGCCATTCCTTATCCAGTACATCGACTACATCCGCGGCTTCTTCTCCTCGCGCATGATCGGCGCTCCGGGAGCCCAGACGCTTTGCGAATGGCCCTGCCTCGGCAAGTCGTTCCAAACCAATGAGAACGTTGCCGACATCATCGGCCGCTCGCTCCCCTACACCTTCTCCATGGCCATCGGCGCACTGGTCCTGTGGACCATCACCGGCGTCGGACTGGGTCTGCTGGCCGCCCTCCGCAAAGGAACGCCGGTGGACAAGTTCATCGTGGGTGCTGCCTCAGTGGGGGTCTCGCTGCCCATCCCGGTCACCGGCTTGTTTCTGCTGCTCCTGTTCGTCAACCAGCTGCATCTTCTGCCGTTCACCACCAACGAAATCAACAGCCCGTTCGGACCGCAGGGTCCCGGAGCCTGGGTGGCCAACTATCTGTTGCCGTGGATCGCCTTGGCTGTCCTGTTCAGCGCCTCTTACATCCGCGTCACCCGAACCAACATGATTGAAACCTTTGGCGAGGACTTCATCAGGACCGCCCGCGCGAAAGGACTGGCACCCCGGACGGTCACGTTCAAGCACGGCGTCCGTGCCGGCATCACCCCGGTTGTCACCATGCTCGGAATGGACATCGGCCTCCTTCTCGGGGGCGCGGTCCTCACTGAACAGATTTTCTCCGTCCCGGGCCTGGGCTTCACGGCAGTGCATGCGGCCATCTCCGGCGACCTTCCAGTCACCATGGCCATCACCATGCTGGCCGCGTTCTTCGTCATCGTTGCGAACGTCGCCGTGGACCTCGCCTACGCCGCCATCGATCCCCGAGTGAGGCTCCAATGACCCAGCTTCAGACCAACACCGCGAGCGCTACTGCCGGAAGTACAGCAACCGCTGCTTTCCTTGAAGTCCGCGGTCTCACAGTGAAGTTCCCTACGGATGACGGCGTTGTCTCCGCAGTGAACGGCATGGACTTCGCCCTGGAACGTGGCGAGACCCTGGGCATCGTGGGTGAATCCGGATCCGGGAAGTCCGTCACCAGCCAGGCCTTGATGGGCCTGCTCAAAGGCACCTCCGCGCAGGTGACCGGGCAGGCCATGTTCCAAGGCAAGGACCTGGTGACGCTGCCCGAGTCCGCCATGCGCAAGCTCCGCGGCCGCAACATCGGAATGATCTTCCAGGATCCACTGTCGGCACTGCACCCCTTCTACACTGTGGGCCACCAGATTGCCGAGGCCTACCTGGTCCACAACAAGGCGAGCAAGAAGCAAGCCCGGGCAGCCGCCGTCGACATGCTGGGAAGGGTGGGTATCCCCAGCCCGGAGCAGCGCTTCGACGAGTACCCGCACCACTTCTCCGGTGGAATGCGTCAGCGCGCCATGATCGCGATGGCGCTGATCTGCGAGCCGGAGCTGCTGATTGCCGACGAACCCACCACCGCCCTGGACGTGACTGTCCAGGCGCAGATCCTGGACCTCATGTCAGAGCTCCAGGAGGAAACGAACTCTGCGCTGATCCTCATCACGCACGACCTCGGCGTAGTGGCCGAGGTCTGCGACAACGTGCTGGTCATGTACGGCGGCCAGTGCGTCGAGTCCGGGCCGGTGGACGACATCTTCTACGACACCCGGCATCCATATACCCTGGGCCTGCTCAACTCCATGCCCACGCTGAACAGCGCCGCGGGCCGGCTGAACCCGATACCCGGCCAGCCGCCGTCGCTCCTTGACCTGCCGAAGGGCTGCATCTTCAGCGCACGGTGTCAGTACGCCGAGCTCGTCGGCGACGGCGTCTGCGCCAAGCAGCGTCCGGAGCTGACAATCGACGACGGCCACGGCCAACGCTGCCACTTGAGCGGCCCGCAGATCATCACCATCCGGAATTCGCGTTAGGACCAGCCGTGGAACATGAACCAATTCTCCAGGTGGAGAACCTGCAAAAGCACTTCCCGCTGAAGGGCGGGTTGCTGCCGGGAGCCGCCAAGCGATCGGTCAAAGCGGTCGACGGCGTGTCCTTCAGTCTCGCCCGCGGCCAGACTTTGGGGCTCGTGGGTGAGTCCGGTTGCGGCAAGTCGACCACCGGCCGCATGGTGGCCCGGCTTATGGACCCGACGGCCGGGCGGATAGTGATCGACGGCGTGGACATCAGCCAGTTGCGGGGCCGGGAGCTGTACAACTTCCGCCGCAAGGTCCAGATGATCTTCCAGGATCCTTTCGCTTCCCTGAATCCGCGGCAGAGCGTGGGCACAGCCATTGCCGCTCCCATGGTGGCGCAGAAGATCAACCCTCCTGGCGGCCTGAAGAACCGGGTCAAGGAACTCCTGGACCAGGTTGGCCTGAAGCCGGAACACTACAACCGGTTCCCGCATGAATTCTCCGGCGGGCAACGCCAACGCGTAGGTATTGCCCGGGCCATTTCCCTGAACCCGTCGGTCATTGTGTGCGATGAGCCCGTCTCCGCGCTGGATGTCTCCGTGCAGGCCCAGGTGGTGAACCTCCTGCAGCAGATCCAGCAGGACACCGGCGTTTCCTACATTTTCATCGCCCACGATCTCTCCGTGGTCCGGCACATTTCCCACGAAGTTGCGGTGATGTACTTGGGCAAGATCGTGGAGCAGGGACCCCGCGACGAGCTCTTCCGGAACCCCCTGCATCCCTACACCAAGGCCCTGCTCTCGGCAGTGCCCCTGCCGGATCCAAGGGCTGCCCGGGAACAGGTGAAGATCCGGCTTCGAGGCGACCTGCCCTCTCCTGCCAATCCGCCCAGCGGCTGTGTCTTCCGGACCCGTTGCCCCTTGGTCGGGACCCTCCCGGAAGAACAACGCCAGCGCTGCATCAACGAGATTCCAACACCGGCGACGCCCGCCGCGCCGGCCTGCCACCACGCGGGTATGGCCGCAACGGCCCTGGCGGGCGTGAAATAGACGCAGGCAATTGATCCACAACCAAAGGAGCAACCATTGAATACCCTGATCCGTGCCGTCCGCCCGTGGGGGCACGCGCTCAGCGATGTCACCATCGTCGCGGGAGAAGCAGGCGGCAAGATCACCGGCGTCGAACCTCATGACCCGGACCGCGCCGTTCCAGCCGACGTGACCGTAGTGGAGGGACGCGGACGCTTGCTGCTGCCATCCTTCTCCGACGTCCACGTCCACCTCGATTCCACCCGGATCGGTTTGCCGTTCCGCGAGCACACCGGCGGTCCGGGTGTGTGGACCATGATGATGAACGACCGGAAGAACTGGCGCAACGCCGAGGTGCCACTGCAGGATCGCGTGAACGACACCCTGGGGAGGATGATCGCGAGGGGCACAACCCGGGTCCGCTCCTACGCACAGGTTGACGTGGACTGCAGGCTGGAACGCTTCGACGCCGTTGCTGCCGCCAAGGAGAAGTTCGCCGGCCAGGCTTCGGTGGACATTATTGCTTTCCCCCAAGCCGGCTTGTTACTGGAGGAAGGGACGGTGGAACTCATGGAGGAAGCGCTCAAGGCCGGTGCCAACGTGATGGGTGGCATTGATCCCTGCACCCTGGACCGGGACCCTGCGAGGCACCTCGACATCGTGTTCGGCCTCGCCGAGAAGTACCAGGTCCCCATCGATATCCACCTTCACGAACCCGGCGAACTCGGCGTCTTCAGCACGGACCTCGTGCTGGAACGGACGCGGGCCCTGGGGATGCAGGGCAAGGTGACCATGTCCCACGCCTACCAACTGGGCAGCGTCAATGAGGCCACCACCCGCAGGCTGATTGACGCCTTCGCAGAGCTTGATGTCTCCATGGCTTCGGTGGCTCCAGCTGCTGCCGGCCAGTTGCCCATCCCGCTGCTGACCGAGGCCGGCGTCCGGCTCGGCCTGGGCGAGGACGGCCAGCGTGACTACTGGTCCCCCTATGGCAACACCGACATGCTGGACCGGACGTGGCAGCTCGCATTTACCCATGGCTTCCGCAAGGACGAGTTGATCGAGCACTGCCTGGCCATCGCCACCATCGGCGGGGCGAGCATCCTGGACCCCGCCGCGACCCGGCTGAAGGACACGGCCCACCGTCCCGGCGTCGAGGTTGGCGATCCGGCGGAACTGCTCCTGGTGGACGGCGAAACTGTGGCGTCCACGGTGATGGACCGGGGCAGGGACCGCACGGTCATCCACGCCGGCAAGGTAGTGGCCGACCAGCTGGAACTCGTCTAGCCGGCACGAAACCCGCCCCTGACCGAGCTCCCGCCCCGCAAGGGGAAGAAGCCGGACAGGGGCGGGTTTCTCTTGGTTCGGCCTATTCGGCGCGGGCCGTGGGGGCGTTATCGAGCGGCGTCCACCAGGTCACGGCAGGAGTCACCGTGAAACGCCGTCCCGTTACTTTGTTGGGTGTGATGCGGATGAACTGCTCCTTTTGCCCTGCCTCCCAGGGAAAGAGCAGGAGCCCGATGGTGTCCAGCACCTCCTGGGTCAGTTTCACGGCCGACGCCTGGCCTTTGACCACCACGCTCCACGCCACGCCGGTTTCGGCGTTGACCCCATCGGCTTCGATGGCCACTGGCGCGTCGCCGAGGGCAGCGTGGAGCTTGGTACCCTCGCCGGTCCGGAACACCATGGTGCCGTGGTCAACCTTGTAGTTCACGGGGAAGATGTCCGGGTGGTCGTCCACCCACACGGCAAGCCTGCCCACTGAGACACCCCGGAGGAGCTCCCAACATTCGTTGGTTTCAAGGATTTCGGTGGCGGGTGTTGCTGGCTGATTCGTCCCTGATGAGTTCGTCATAACGCCGAGGATACGCCGCGGGGGTGCGCCCCGACAGGCCCGGCCGGCTCCGGGGCTGAGTCGGCTGATCCCACACTGACCAATGGTCCGCGGATTGCGAAGAATCCAGCACCGGCCAGCACCACAGCTTCCGCGGCAAGCACGCAGAACGTCACCTCCCACCCTCCGGTCACCGCATGCAGCAACCCTGCCAGCAGCGGGCCGAGGGAGGCCAGGGCGAATCCGAAGCCCTGGCTCATGGCCGATAGCCGCCCGGCAGATTGCGGCCCGGCTGACCGGATCACTACCAGGGCCATGGCCAATCCGAAGCCTGCGCTCTGGACAACCCCCAAAACCCCGACGGCGATGAACTGCAGTTCCGTAGGTGCGGTGAGGACTCCCAGGAGGGCAACGGCCACCGACAACCCCAGTCCCGGCGCCATGACCCGCAGGATACGCGGGCGGCTGGCAAGGACCGGGGCCAGCAAACTGGCCGGGAGTCCCGCCAGGCTGAACCAAGCGAGCAATGCCGCAGAGTCGGCTGGCGAAAGACCCCGGGATACCAGGTACACGGCCAGCCACGACGTGATGGCGAAGTACAGCATCGCCTGAAGGCCGAAGAACGCCGTGACAGCCCACGCCGTGCGCTGTCTCCGCAGCGGTGTGGCTGCACCGGAGGCTCCGGAAACCGTACCCGCAGCGGCGGGTGCCGCCGTCGGCCGTCCTCCGGACCGATGGATCAGGAACGCGCCGATCAAGGCGGGCACCGCCCACACCGCGAGGGCTGAGGGCAGGTTTCCGCCGAAGGCCTGCTCCAGGGGCTGAACGAGTCCCGCGCCCAGCGCAGCGCCGAGACCGAATCCCATAGTGCACAGGCCAGTCCACCAGCCGGTGCCGCGATTGGCTTTGACGATCTGCGGTACCAGCACACTTGCGGTCATGATCGCCGAGCCCGCCAGGAATGTACCGGGCAACAGCAGTGCAGGCACCGTCGCACGAACGATCAAGGCCCCAGCCAGTACCAACAGGGCCACCGCAACGGCACGCCCGGTTCCGACCCGCCGGGCCAGCCAAGGCCCGATCGGACCCGAAATACCAAAGGCCAGCACCGGCAGGGTCCCCAGCAGCGGAAGCAGCGCAGGATCCAGCCCAAACACCCCGGGAACCTGGTTCATCACCCCGGCGACGGTGGTAATGGCCGGCCGGAGATTGATGGAAACCACAACGAGAGCAAGCAACACGAGCCCCGTAGCAAGTCGGCCCCCACTCCCCGAAGGTAGGACACCAGCTCTGCGCCGTTCTTCCACGTCAATCTCCTCATAGCCACTTTGGTATACCAAGCAAGACTATGAGGAGATTGACGGAAAGTAAATGCAGGGAATCGGTGGGGTGTAATAAGCGGTCGGTAAAATTTGGGATACCAGTGGGTGCCCAAGGTGCACCGACCAACAGGGCCGGAACGCGGCAGCGCGCGTCCAAGGTGGGCAGCCTACGTCACCGCCCCAAAGGGCCGGAACGCGGCAGCGCGCGTCCAAGGTGGGAAGGCTACGTCACCGGCCCAAAGGGCCGGAACGCGGCCGCGCGCGTCTAAGGGAGGCACGACCGAGCGCGCAGAGCGTTCCGGCCCTTTGGGCCGCCCACGCGCCCACGCGCCCACGCGCCCACGCGCCCACGCACCCACGGACTGCCCTAGATAGCCTTCCCCGGATTCAGGATCCCCTGCGGATCGAACAACTCCTTGATCCGCCGCTGCAACTCACGCACCGGCTCAGGCTGCTCAAGCCCCAGCCAGCGGAGCTTGTACTGCCCGATCCCGTGCTCGCCCGTGATGGTCCCGCCCATTTCCAGGCCTACCCGGATGGATTCGTCGAGGGCGGCGTTGAGGCGGACCAGTGCGTCGGCATCCGTGGCGGGGTCTACCCTGTCCATCCAGAACGTGGGGTGGAGGTTGCCGTCGCCGGCGTGGGCCACTACTTTGAGGCGGACCTGGAAGCGTGCGGCCATGGCTTCCAGTTCGGCGACAAAGTCCACCAGGCGTGAACGCGGCACCGCGATGTCTTCCCCTACCCTGAACTCGTCGTCGACTTCCACGCCGCGGCTGTTGCGGCGCAGTTCCACCAGCATTTCCGCTTCGGCGCTGGCTTCGGTGGTGACTGTGGCGCCGCCCGCGGCGAGGACCTCCCGGACGACGTCGGCCTCCGCAGCGGCGCCGAAGCCGTCGGTCTGGATGAGGAGCAGGGACTTGCCGCGCTTTTGCAGGTCGCCTCCGTGCAATTCGTCCAATTGCTCAAGGGTGCCGTTGTCCAGGAGTTCCATGATGGCGGGTTGTACCCTCGCCCGGCCAACGGCCAGCACTCCGGCGGCAGCGTTGCGGAAGTCCTGGTAGAACGCAGCGATGGTGTGGACTTCGCGCGGGAGGTACTTCAGCCGGACAGTTATCCCGACCACGATGCCCAGGGTTCCCTCGGAGCCCACCAGCAGCGCGGTCAGGTCGTAGCCTGCCACGCCCTTGAAGGTCTGGTGGCCGGTGTGCATGAGCGAACCGTCCGCCATGACAACATCCAACGCCAGCACGGAATCGCGTGTCACGCCGTACTTGGCGCAGCGCAGGCCTCCTGCGTTCGTGGCCACGTTGCCGCCGATGGTGGACATTTTGTAGCTCGCCGGGTCGGGCGCGTACATGAGGCCGTGCGGGGCGGCGGCGGCGTTCAGCTCGGCGTTGATGACGCCCGGTTCGACGACGGCGGTCTCGTCATCGGGGTTGAGGTCCAGGATGCGGTTCATCCGTTCCAGGCTCAGGACGATGCAGCCTTCGGTGGCGTGCGCTCCTCCCGATACGCCGGTTCCCGCGCCACGGGCGACGATCGGCACGTGATGGGCGGCGCAGCTGCGAACCACGTGCTGGACATCCTCTACGGATTCTGCCCACACAACGGCCAATGGAAGGTGTCGCTCCACTGTGGGCCCTTGGTCGATTGAGTAGACCGTGAGGGTTTCTTCGTCCCGGGCGAGTTGGCGGTCTTCAAGGCCGTTGGCCAGTTCCGCCAGGAATTCCCTTTGCGCGGCCGTGTGCCGTGCAGTTTCTGTTCCGCCGACTGTGCGGCTCCTGACGCTTTCTCCTGATGTTCCGGCTATAGCCGTTTCGTCCGACAAGACATTCCCTCCACATGTGCACCGCGGACACGCCAAACCGGCAGTCTTCGCAGTGTTTTCTGTGGTGCCAGTCTAGCCAGACCGGCGTCGGCCGGCACGGAACCCAGCAGCCCCTATCGGCCCGGCACTGCGGTTCCCGGGAGCTCCCAGACGCCGGCCGACGGCCCTTCCGCCCTCAGCCGCACGCCGTCGACGCCGGTTGGTCCGGCCGGTGCCGACGTCACCGTCCCGGACTGGTGCGGTGGCGCGGCCAGCAGTGCCCGCAATTGCGGTTCGGACAGGACAGAGGAATCCATGACGACAGTGGCGTCGCACCTCGCGGCGAAGACCAGCGCTGAGGTCCCGGAGCATTCACGGATGAAGACCAGGGCATCCCCTTGGGCGTGGAGCCATCGGATCCCGCCGTCGCCCAGTGCCGGCAGCTCTTTGCGGAGCCGTCCCAGGGTGGCGTAAGCCGAACGCAAGTCCTTGCCCACCCGCTCCGGGGCGTCCCAGGGCATGGGGGTCCGGGAGTCTTCGCCGTTGAACCCTTCCAGGCCGAACTCATCGCCGGCGAACATGACGGGAACGCCCGGCAGGCAGAAGGCGAGTACTGCGCCCACTTCCGGGCCGCCGTCGATCATGACCGTTGCCGCCCGGGCGGTGTCGTGCGTGTTCAGGGCGTTCATGTTGTTTTGTCGCACACCCCAGCTAAATCCCGCGGCCAGATCCTGGTGGGTGGCCAGGAAATCTTCCGCGCCGATCCTGTTTGGCCCTGTTTGGGGCGAGCCGAAGAAGTTCACATCCGGAGCGTCCTTGGCGAGCCAGGACCACAAGGGGCGGGTGAAGTTGGAGTACGTCATGGCACCCTGCCAGTGTTCACCGGTGACATCGGGGGCTGCGTCGGACGTGGACTCGGCCAGCAGGGCGGCATTCGGGTTGATCTCGCGAACCCGGTCCGCGATGAGCCGGGCTACTTCGTGATTGAGGTCCACGGATCCGAGGCGCCCGGTCATGTTGCCGACGTCGATCCGCCAACCGTCCAGACTGAATGGTGGCTTGAGCCAGCGCGCCACCACCGAGTCTTCGTCGGTGATGAAGCGTCGGCGCAGAGCATCCGAGGCCCAGTTGAACTTGGGCAGCGACGGCACTCCCCACCAGGACTCGTAGCTGGAATGGTCGGCGCTGAAGTAGTAGTAGCCTGCTTCCTCCGAGCCCGGATCTGCGAGCGCCTTGACGAACCACTCATGCGCAGCGCCCGAGTGGTTCGCGGTGAGGTCCCCCAGGACCTTGATCCCGCGTGCGTGCGCCGCTTCCACCAGCTGCACCAGGGCCTTGTCCCCGCCCAGGAGCGGGTCCACCGAGTCGAACGTGGATGCGTCGTAACGGTGGTTGGAGCGGGCCGGAAAGAACGGAGTCAGGTACAGGACATCGACGCCCAGCTCCCGGAAGTGATCGAGCTTGCCCGTGATTCCCGGCAGGTCTCCCCCGTAGAACTGAGTAGCTGCCTGCCCGCCCGTCCCGACAACCGGCTCATCCCAGGAACATCCGATGGCCCAATCGGGAACAGGGTGGCCATCTGCCTGCTCCGAGCGGGCGAACCTGTCCGGGAACACCTGGTACATGGTTCCTCGGCGGAGCCACTCCGGCGCCGGGGCAAACGTTGTCGCCCTGAAATCGGCGGCGTCGGACACATCGCGCCGGAAAAGCCCTTGGGCGTTGAGGTTCCAGTAGCTCCGCCCCACCGTGCCAGATACCGCCGTGCCGGCGGGAGCGCCGTCGTCGTGCGCTTCTGTGACTTCCAGCAGGAAGCGGTACTTGGCCACGGGGTTGGCTACCAGCATCGCCGCTTCCCACCATTCCCAGCCGTCGGCCGTGCCCAGCCGGATGGCGGCGTCGTAGCGCGGCTCGCCGTTCTGGACGGATCGGACCCAGACCTTCGACGCCGGACCCCACCCCTGGGGGACGCGTACCCGGAGGCGGACGGTATCGCCAAGGGATACGGACTGAGGGGAGGACGTGGAGACGAAGATGCGAGAGCCGTCGTGGTGCGGAAGCGCGATGGGCATGGTCAGCCTTTCACTGAGCCGGCGGTGAGTCCGCTGACAATGTATTTCTGCAGGAACAGGAACAGCGCCATGACATGGATGGCCGCGATGACTGCGCCGGCTGCGAAGACTCCCCAGTTCTCCGAACGCTGCTGGGCCACGTAGGAGTAAAGCCCGACGGCGAGTGTCTGGCTGTCGGGGTCTGTCAGGACCACGCTGGCGATGACGAATTCGCTGGAGATTCCAATGAATGCCAGCAGTCCCACGACAGCAAGGATCGGTGTCACCAGACGGAGGATGATGCCGAAGAAGATCTGCACGTGGCTGGCGCCATCGATCTTGGCGGCTTCGTCCAAGGATTGCGGGACAGTATTGAAGAACCCGTACATGAGATACGTGTTCACGCCCAACGCACCTCCGAGGTACACCATGATGAGGCCCAGTTGGCTGCCGAGCCCCAGGGCCGGGATCACCTGTGAGATGCCGCTCAGGAGCAGGAAGATCGCGACGACGGCCAACAGTTGCGGGAACATCTGCAGCAGGAGCAGCGTCAGCAGGCCCACCCGGCGGCCCTTGAAGCGCATCCGGGAGAAAGCGTACGCGGCCATGGCACCGAGGAACACCGTGGCGGCTGAGGTCACCACCCCCACCACCAGCGTGTTCACGAACCACCGGGCGAATGGGCGGCTTGGATCGCTGAAGAGAGCCACGAAGTTGCCGGTGTCGAATCTCGAGAACAGCCCGTTGGAACCTACCAGGGTGCCGTTGGAGTCCAGTGCCGCGGACAATACGTACAGGAGGGGGAACACGGCGAAGATCGTCGTGACGACTCCCACCACATGCCGCCACCCCTTGTCTTTGAACCAAACCCCGAACGGACGGCGCTTGGGCACCAGCGGCGAGGGGCCGCTGTCGGACGCTGTTTCCTTGCTGGCGGCGAGAGTGCGTACGCTCATCAGTTCACGTCCTCGAGTGCTTTGGTCTGCTTGAAGCTGATGGCCGAGATCGTGGCCACGATGATGAAGATGATGATGGCCAGTGCGCTGGCCAACCCGTAATCACGGCCTGTTCCCTGGCCGAAAGCCACCTTGTAGACCAGGGTGATCAGGATGTCGGTGGCTCCGATGTCGCGATCGGTGTCCGCGAAGCGTGGACCACCGCCAGTCAGCATGTAAATCACGTTGAAGTTGTTGAAGTTGAATGCGAAGGACGAAATGAGCAGGGGTGCCACGGACACCAGGAGCAGCGGCAGCTTGATGGAGCGGAACACCCGCCAGGCGGAGGCGCCGTCCATGCGTGCGGCCTCGTCAATTTCGGAGGGCAGCGACTGCAGCGCGCCGGTGCAGACGAGGAACATGTACGGGAAGCCGAGCCACACGTTGACCACCAGCACGCTGACCTTGGCCAGGACGGGGTCGGTCAGCCACCCGATGTTCGCACCGCCCAGCAGGGTCTGGTTGAGCCAGCCGAACTCGGGATTCAGGATGCCGGACCATACCAATCCGGAGAGGAAGGCCGGGAACGCGTAGGGCAGGATCATCAGTATCCGGTACACCTTCTTGCCACGGAGGTCCTCACGGTTGAACGTGATGGCCAGGAAGAGGCCCATGATGAAGGTCAGTGCCACCGATGCAATGGAGAAGGTGAAGGTCCAGATAATCACGCCGAGGAGCGGTCCGCGGAGGCTGGGATCGGTGAAGGCGCGGGCAAAGTTGTCCAGGCCGACGTCGATCTTCCAGCCGGTAGCCAGCGTTTCACCCTTGGAATCCGCGAACGCACCTTTGCCGTTGTCGGTGTACTGGGTACCGGTTTCAGTGTCCGTGAAGGTGTCCGTGCCGGCGTCATAGTGCAGGGCGGGCTTGAACTGGTAGGCCGTGCTGCCGTCCGCAGTGCGCAGCGTTCCGTCAGCGGGATCGCTGGAGACCGGGACCGCGATCTTCAGGATCTCCTGTTGATTGGCCACGATCTCCTGGAACTTGAGGGTCTCGTAGCCGGGCAGGGAGTTTGCTTTGCCGGTGGAATCCTTGCCCGCAGCCGTCGCGTCTGCGAGTGCTTGCCCGGTGCTGCCAATCTGCGCTTTCCCGGAGGGGTCCGTGAACAGCAGGTAGAAATCACTGCCCTTGGTGAGCACGGATGCCTTGTACGCGGGCGAATCCGGGACACGCTTCTGGGCAGTTAACTGGATGGCGGAGATGGCATCATCCTTGGTGCTGTTGTGGCCATCTCCGTAGTTGGTGAACGCGATGTAGCCGCTGAAAACCACCACCAGGACCTGGAAAACGAGCAGGAACAGCACACCGGGAGCGAGGTACTTGGCCGGCAGCCCACCCTTGCGGAGGTAGATCCAGTTGATGGCAAGGACCACCAGGGCGGACACTCCCAGCGCAGCCCACGACTGGCTCAGGAAGAGCATCATCAGCACGTAGACGGCGAAGGCATCCACCAGGCCCAACAGGACAATCTTCAGGGTGGTGCCCTTGAGGGAATCGGGATGGTGTTTGCCCTGCATGCGGCGGGTATTGCCGCGACGCGGCCGGGGCGGTGCGGTGCTGGCGGCGGTTGCCGGGAGTTCTTGGAGGTCTGGGGTTGGCATTGTGGGTCCTTGCGTCAAGCGGATGGCGGCAGGCACGGGCCGGACGGTGGTGTGCCGCCCGGCCCTGGGCAGACCGGTGGAATCACCGGTGCGGGATCAGCCGCCGATCTTGGACTTGATGCTGGCGGCCATCTTGGCCCATGCCTCAGCCGGGTCGCCCTGGCCCTTGATAATGGCAAGCTCCGTAGCTCCCCAATCAGCCCACACTGCACTCATCTCGGGGATGGCAGGCATGGGAACGCCGGTGGCACCGATCTTGCCGAACGCTTCCACCACGGGATCGCTGGCAGCCTTCTCGAAGGAGGACTTGAGGGCCGGCGGACGGCCGCCGGCTGCATACATGGAATCCTGGGCAGATTCCGAGGTGAGGTAGTTGGTGACGAATTCGTTGGTGGCCAAGGCGTTGGCGCTCTTGGCACTGATGAAGAAGCCGTTGACGCCGATGAAAGGCTGGGCAGGTTCGCCACCGGCGGTGGGCAACTCGTCCACCGCGAACTTGATGCCCTTTTTCTGGACATCCGGAACGTTCCACGGTCCGGTCAGGAAGTACGGGGATTCGCCGGCGAGGAACTTCTCCTTGGCGATGTCGCCGGTGATGTTGGAGTTGATGATTTTCTCGCCGGTATCGCCCCAAACGGCCAGCTTCTTGGCAAATTCGACGCCGGCAGCGTCACCAATGAGGAGCTGCTTGGCGTCATAGCCACCATCGGCATTCTTGCCGAAGACCTGCGAACCCATGGAGGCCTGCAATGGGTACAGATGGTACGGGTCGCCCTGTTTGGGGTCCATGCCGACCAGGAACGGGAACGTGGCTTTACCGTCAGCAACGGCTTTCTTTCCATTGGCCACAACTTCGTCCAAGGTGGCGGCTTTGCTGTCCACGATGCCGGCGTTACGAAGGAGCGCGATGTTCTCGATGGCGTACGGGACACCGTAAACAGCCCCGTTGTAGGTCATGGCCTTGATGGAGGAGTCCTGGAACTGCCCGGCCTTGTCGCCGAGTTCCACGGGTGCGATGACGCCGTTCTGGACGAATTTGCCGATCCAGTCATGGGGTCCAACAATGAGGTCCGGCCCCTGTCCGGTGGGCACCTGGGTAATGAAGTCGTCCCGGACCGCTGCGAAGTCCTTGACCACGAGCTTCACTTCGATGCCGGTGTCCGACTTGAATTTCTCGGTGATGTCCTTCAACGCCGGCGAGCGTTCGGCGTCTACCCACATGGTGATGACACCGGCTCCTGACGCTTTGAGGTCGGGCTTTGCGGCTTCGGAGGTGGGCGATGTGGAAGCGCTTCCGCCGCAAGCGCTCAGGGCCAGGGCTGCCACGGCAGAGATGGCTCCCGTGGTGAAAACGCGGCGGGTGGTTCGAGTCTCGAGGGTGTTGTGCACCTTCATTGGTGTCCCTTTCGTTCTTTTTCCTTCGACGGCAGGGGCTCTGGGCCCGGTCGCATCGCCGGTGACATGGCTCACAACTGCAAGCGCTTCCACACACTACAGGGCAATTGCTTCTTTTGAAAAGCGCGCTTGCATGTCAGCCTGTAAAGAAAGCATCCTTAGGACTGGAAACGTTTACAATTTTGCGCTTTCTCTTCTACGATGACTCCATGTCCGTTGATTCCTTGCTCCAGGTTGCGGCCCACGAGCCCCCTGCAGCCTTCACACAGCTCACCCCGGTCCACGACGCCTCCACGGCTCACGGATGGTGGCGCTCCGCTGTGATTTACCAGATCTATCCACGCTCCTTCCGGGACCTGAACGGGGACGGTGTGGGAGACCTGGCGGGCATTACTGCCGAACTCAGCCAGTTGGCACGCTTAGGGGTCGACGCCGTCTGGCTGTCGCCCTTCTACCGCTCACCGCAGCGGGACGCCGGTTACGACGTCAGCGACTACTGCGACGTAGATCCACTGTTCGGGACCCTGGCGGACTTCGATGCCCTTATCTCGGAGGCCAACAGGCTCAACCTCCGGGTCATCGCCGACATCGTTCCCAACCACTGCTCGGACCAGCACGTCGCCTTCCAGGCAGCGCTGGCCGCCGGTCCCAACAGCCCCGAGCGGGATGTTTTCATCTTCCGGGACGGTCTGGGACAAGACGGCAACGAGCCACCCAACAACTGGCAGTCGCACTTCGGCGGACCCGCCTGGACGCGGGTCATCGAAGCCAACGGGCGGCCAGGACAGTGGTACCTCCACCTCTTCGATTCCTCGCAGCCCGACTTCAACTGGGACAACCCCGCAGTGCACGCCGAGTTCGAACGCGTGCTCCGCTTCTGGCTGGACCGTGGAATCTCCGGCTTCAGGGTCGACGTCGCCCATGCACTGGTCAAGGCTCCCGGCCTGCCCAACTGGGGTGGCCGGGCTGACGGCAACAGCACGGAAGGCTTCCCCGGCCAGGACGCCCCCATGTTCGGCCAGCCTGCCCTCCACGGGATCTACCGCCGCTGGCGGACCATCCTGGAAGAGTACGGTTCGGACCGCATCCTGTGCGCCGAAGCCAACGTGGATCCGCTCCCGCGCCTGGCCCAATGGGTACGTCCGGACGAAATGCACCAGGCGTTCAACTTCCCTTACCTGCACGCAGGTTTGGACCTCAACCGCCTGCGCCACATCATCACCGACTCCTTGGTCTCGCTGGACGCCGTAGGCGCCCCCAGCACCTGGGTCCTTTCGAACCACGACGTCGTCCGCCACGTCTCACGCTTCGGCTACGACGGCCCTGGTCCCCGTGACGGCGATGGCATCGGCCCTGACGACGTTCAGCCCAACGAACAGCTGGGACGACGCCGGGCTGCCGCGGCCACAATGTTCATGCTCGGCCTCCCGGGCGGTGCCTATCTCTACCAGGGCGAAGAGCTGGGCCTTCCCGATTCCTCCAGCATTCCCGGGAGTCTGCGTCAGGACCCCACCTTCGCGCGAACCGGCGGAGCCAGGATCGGACGCGACGGTTGCCGCGTACCCCTGCCGTGGCGTTCCGCGGAGCCCCATGCAGGATTCGGTCACGGTCGGGACCCCTGGCTTCCCCAGCCCGAGTCCTGGCCCGCACTGGCGAGGGACGAGCAGGAGTCTGATCCGGCGTCGCACCTTAACCTGTACCGGGCGTTGCTGGCGGAACGGGCACGGCTGCGGCTGGGCGCCGGGTCCCTCGCCTGGGTGGAGGACTACTGCACGCAGTCCACACTCGCGTACCTCAACGGGGAAACGCTGGTGGTCATGAACGTCGGCGAAGAGCCCCTTCCGCTTCCGGCGGGCGAGGTCATCCTGCGCAGTTCCGCGGCGGACGCCACCCATCCATTAGGCTCGGGGGAGACAATCTGGCTGTCAGCCAGCTAACTTTCCCACCAAGGAGCAGCATGACCGGCATCAAGGACGTAGCCGAGCGCGCAGGGCTGTCCGTTGCCACTGTTTCACGGGCCTTGAGCGGGAAGGGCCACGTGTCCCCCGCCAGCCGGGAACGCGCGAGGGCAGCAGCCGCGGAGCTCGGTTTCGTGTTGTCGTACCATGCCTCAAGCCTCGCTTCCGGCCGTACGCACAACGTTGGCCTGGTGGTGCCCTCGGTCCACCGCTGGTTCTTTTCAGCGGTGATCGAGGGCGCTTCGGCCGCCCTCCTCGAAGCCGGCTACGACCTCACCCTGTACAACATCGGTGAAAACCCGGCTCATCGGCACAGCGTCTTCAGTGACTTCCTGCTCCGCAAACGGGTGGACGCAGTGATCGCTGTTTCCCTGGAACTCAGCGAAGCCGAAATCCAGCAACTCCATGCCATGCACCGGCCCATTGTCGGCATTGGCGGCCCCCTTCCCGGGGCTTCGACCATCCGGATCAACGATGCCGGCATCGCGATGCAGGCCACCAATCATCTGCTGGGGCTTGGCCATACCAAGATTGCCCACATCACGGGAAGCGAAACCTACGACCAGGACTTCCAGCTGCCCGGAACCCGCCGCGGCGGTTTCGAAAAAGCAATGAACGACGCCGGCTGCCCGGTGAGGCCCGAATGGATCGTTACGGCGGACTTCACCATCGAAGGCTCCTACGCCGCTGCCCGGCAACTGCTGGCCAGTGCGCCCGAACGGCCCACCGCCGTGTTCGCAGCATCGGATGAGATGGCGATCGGCACCATCCTGGCCGCCCGCGATTTTGGGCTGCGGATTCCCGAGGACCTTTCCGTGACGGGCATCGACGGCCACGACCTGGGGAACGTCATGGGCCTGACCACGATCGACCAGGATGCCAAGGGGCAGGGGGCACTGGCGGTTCACACTCTGTTGGGTGCCATCAATAACGGCCTGGTACTGGAGCCCGAGGACGCCGAACACCCCACCAAACTGGTGGTGCGTACAAGCACGGCAGTGCCCAAGGTGGGCTCAGCCTAAGCCGGGGCGCAACCTAGGACAGCCGCCGCTCCATCACGAGCTCACGCTTGGTGGTGTCCTGCGGATAGGGCTTGCTGGCTCCGGTGGTTTCGAATCCGTGGCGTCTGTAGAAGGCCTGGGCGCGGGAGTTGTCCTCATGCACGCCCAGCTCCAGATAGCCGGCCCCGAGCTCGTTTGCCGCAGCTGCGCAGGCCTCCTGGAGAAGCTCGTCAGCCAGGCCCAGCCCACGATGCTCAGCTGCGACGTACACGCTGATGAGCATCGCCTGCAGTGGGCGCTCGGGATCTTGTGGATGCTTGGCCACTACCCGCATCAGGCCACAGAGTCTGGAGCCGTCCTCGCCGCCGTCAGCCACCAGGGTAACGCTGGATTCCCCGGACATGGCAGCGGCTCGTTCCCGCCACTGGCTGTCCGTCTGACGCCGCGCAGCTGCAAGGCTCTCCACGTACGCCATGGGGGTGTCGGCAAGCATCTCCAGCCGGACATTCTTGAGCAGCAGCCAATCGCCTGCGTGGAGCCTGCGGACCCTAGGCAACTGCTCCGCCCATGAACCGGGCGTAGCGCTGGAGGACCCGAGGCCAGCCCTCGGCATAGGAGGCCCTGGAGGCCGCAGGATCTTCCGCGCCCTCCCAGCCATCGTGGATCAGGCGCACCTCCGTACCATTTTCGACGGCGCTGAACACCACCCGGATCTCGGTGGACCACAAGGGAGTTCCGGCGGGATACCAGCTGGCGTGGAAGGACAGCGGGGGCTGCCAGTCATCGATTGTTCCCCACACGGACGTCCGGCCGTCTTCAGCCGTCTCCAGGATGAGGTTCTCCTCGAACTCAACGTGGGAGCCCGCACCGTAGACGCTTTCCTCTTCCAAGGGCCACCAGAGATGCGGGTGGTCCGTGAATCCTTGGAAGGCGTGGGAGACGTCGCTGGGGACCACAACACAAACGATGAGCGGCTCGAGGTCGTTACTGCCCTGTTGGGCCGACTCGGGCTCCGACTCGGGGTGGCTGAAGAGGTTTTCCATGACCACCAACTCTACCGGTGGACCGAGCCCAGACGCATTGTGGTCCTGAGGGCCAGTACGTGGGGAAGTTGAAGTGTTTGTTAAATGGAAGAGCCCCAACCGTGGTTGGGGCTCTTCGTTAATGGTTGTCCGGCGGTGTCCTACTCTCCCACACCCTCCCGGGTGCAGTACCATCGGCGCTGTGGGTCTTAGCTTCCGGGTTCGGAATGGGACCGGGCGTTTCC
>NZ_JBFRDO010000018.1:0-68325 GCF_052113825.1 Paenarthrobacter sp. TAF1 | reverse complement strand
GGGGTGTGAGGGAGGGTTGGGTTGAAGGGGGTGGGGTGTGAGGGAGGGTTTGGTTGAAGGGGGTGGGGTGTGAGGGAGGGTTGGGGTTGAAGGGGGTGGGATGTGAGGGAGGGTCAGGAGGATGCCAAGATGGGACTGTGACTCCTGAACCAATGGCGACTCCAGACCACGCGCCCACGAGCGGCTCCTCCTTGCAGCGCAGCAGCGCATTGACGCGCTTCCGGCTTGCGCCCAACCCCGGCCCGATGAGTTTGGACGGCACCAACTCATACGTCATCGGCGCTCCTGGTTCGGGCGCATCAGCCGTTGTGGACCCGGGCCCCCAGGATGAACAACACTTGGCCGAACTGGCAGCAGCCGGCCGGGTGGAGTTGATCCTGATCACCCATCGCCACGCCGACCACACTGAGGCATCCGCGCGTTTCCATGAGCTGACGGGTGCTCCGGTGCGGGCGATGTCCCCGGAATACTGCCATGGCGGCGAGCCTCTCCGGGACGGTGAGGTCATCAACGCGGGGGAAGTGGAAATCCGTGTGCTGGCGACGCCCGGCCATACCTCGGATTCGGCGTGTTTCCATCTCCCCGACGACGGTCCCCGAGGATCGGTCCTTACGGGCGACACCATTCTGGGCCGGGGCACCACTGTGTTGGACTACCCGGATGGCCGGCTGGGGGACTACCTTGCCAGCTTGGATAAGCTCGAGGCCCTTGGCGGGGCAACACTGCTCCCCGCCCACGGCCCTGTTCTTCCAGCACTGGACGGGAAGTGCCGCGAATACCGTGAACATCGGCTGCAGCGTCTTGCGCAGATCAGGGCAGCCCTGGAACAGGTGGGCAAGGACGCAACGATCGCTCAGGTTACGGACGTGGTGTACGCCGACGTCGACCCCTCCGTCAGGTGGGCCGCTGAGACCTCCGTGGCCGCGCAGCTGGAATACCTTCGAAGCTAAGCCGTGACGGTAGGCTTGGGCCCATGCGTATCGCCCGGTTTGTAGTTGATTCTGATCCCCTCTACGGCGTTGTCGAAGGCGAGCCCGGCAGTGAGGAAATCACTGTCATCAACGGCGACCCCTTCTTCAACGGCGTTGAACGTACCCACGTGAAGCACAAGCTGGAGGACGTGCGGCTCCTTGCCCCCATCATTCCCCGCAGCAAGGTCATTGGCGTGGGCAGGAACTTCGCAGAACACGCTGCGGAACTCGGCAATGAAGTGCCGCAGCAGCCGCTGCTTTTCCTCAAGCCGAACACCTCGGTGATCGGCCCGAACGATCCCATCATCCTCCCCGAATTCTCCGAGGAGGTCTCGTTCGAGGCTGAGCTGTGCGTCGTCATTGGCCGCATCTGCAAGGACGTTCCCGAGGACCGCGCGGATGACGTCATCTTCGGCTACACCTGCGGCAACGACCTCACTGCCCGCGATGTCCAGAAAACGGACCTCCAGTGGGCCCGCGCCAAGGGCTTCGATACCTCCGCGCCGCTGGGACCGTGGATCGAAACCGAACTGGATCATGAGGACCTCTCCATCCAGGGGCGCCTCAATGGTGAGCTCCGGCAGGACGGCAGCACCAACCAAATGATCCGTGGCGTTCGTGAGCTCGTATCGATCGTTTCCCACGCGTTCACGCTTCTTCCTGGCGACGTCATCATGACCGGTACCCCGGCAGGTGTCGGTCTCGTCAGCGAAGGCGACCGTTTTGACGTCGAGATCGAAGGCATCGGACGTCTCTCCAACGTGCTTGCCTTTCGTACGAAAGGCAAGCACCGCCGTCGTGCGTCGTCGCCCGGGAAACCGAAGCAGTGGCAAGCGGTAAAGTTGGAACTACTATGACTACTGCTTCTGCGTCCACCGCTGCCTCCAGCGCCATTCCTGCCGTCAACGCCGAGACTCCGGTCCGAGTCCGTTTCTGCCCGTCACCCACAGGCACCCCGCACGTTGGCCTGATCCGCACGGCCTTGTTCAACTGGGCTTACGCGCGCCACACCGGCGGCAAGCTGATCTTCCGGATCGAGGACACCGACTCTGCCCGCGACAGCGAAGAGAGCTACCACCAGCTGCTGGATGCGCTCAAGTGGCTCGGCATCAACTGGGATGAAGGTGTGGAGGTCGGCGGCCCGCACGAACCCTACCGCCAGTCGCAGCGCGGCGACATTTACCAGGACGTCATCGCCAAGCTCAAGGCCGGCGGACACGTCTACGAGTCGTACTCCACCCCTGATGAAATCGAAGCCCGCCACCGGGCCGCCGGACGCGATCCCAAGCTGGGCTATGACGGATTCGACCGCCACCTCACGGAAGAGCAGCTCGCGCAGTTCAAGGCCGAGGGCAGGGAAGCCGTCCTGCGCCTCCGCATGCCGGACGAGGACCTGACGTTCAACGACCTCGTTCGCGGCGAGATCACGTTCAAAGCCGGTTCCGTCCCGGACTTCGCAGTGGTCCGCGCCAATGGTGCCCCGCTGTACACATTGGTGAACCCGGTGGACGACGCGCTCATGGGAATCACCCACGTCCTGCGTGGCGAGGACCTGCTGAGCTCCACCCCGCGGCAGATCGCCTTGTACCGGGCGCTGTACGCCATCGGTGTCGCCGAGTACATGCCGGAGTTCGGCCACCTGCCCTACGTCATGGGCCAGGGGAACAAGAAGCTGTCCAAGCGCGACCCCGAGTCGAGCCTGTTCCTCCACCGCGAACGCGGCTTCATTCCTGAGGGCCTGCTGAACTACCTGTCCCTTCTTGGCTGGTCCCTGAGCGCTGACGAAGACATCTTCACGGTGGAGCAGCTGGTGGCCAACTTCGACATCCACGATGTCCTTGGCAACCCTGCGCGCTTCGACATCAAGAAAGCCGAAGCCATCAACGGCACGCACGTCCGGATGCTTGCCCCCGCGGACTTCGAAGAGCGCTTGGTTCCGTACCTTCGTGCAGCCGGTTTCGTGGGGGAGATCCTTACCCCGCGCCAGGAAGAGATCCTCGCCGAGGCAGCCCCGCTGGTCCAGGAACGCATCACCCTGCTGGGCGAGGCTCCGGAGATGCTTGCCTTCCTGTTCAAGGCCGACGACGCCATCGACATTGCGGACGACGCCCGCAAGGGCCTCCCGGCCAACCTGGAGGAAGTTCTGGACGCGGCCCTCGCCGCTTTGGAACCCATCGAAGAGTGGACGGCGGAGAACATCCAGACCGCGCTCAAGCAGGCTTTGGTGGAGGACCTGGGCATCAAGCCCAGGGCTGCGTTCGGACCTGTCCGCACGGCCATCTCCGGTCGTCGTATTTCCCCGCCGCTGTTCGAGTCGATGGTGATCCTGGGCAAGGATTCCTCGTTGGCCCGCGTTCGCGCTTTCCGCGGCTAGGAGAGGCACCTGTCATGGCGATTGCAACTGCTTTCGGCGCTATCCGCGGTGTCTTGTTCGACATTGACGACACTCTGGTGGACCTGGAATACGCCATGACGACAGCTTTGCGTGACGTCAGCGAACATCTCCTGCCCGGCCTTGACCAGGCCGGGTGGGTGAAGTTCGGCCGGATTTTCACGCACGAAACAACGCATTTCTACGACCGGTACCTTGCCGGTGAGCTGACCTTCAATGAGCAGCGGCTGCTGCGGGGCAGGGCCGCCCTGGGTCACTTTGGCGTGGAACTTGACGATGGCGAGGACGCGCAAGCGTGGGTGGCCGAGTATCACCAACGCCAGACAGCGTACGTTCGCGCCTTCTCTGATGTTGAAGGCGTGCTGGACGCGCTCGATGCTGCCGGGCTCCCTTATGGGGCTGTCAGCAACAACGTGCACGATTACCAGCGTGCCAAGTTGGACGGCGCCGGCCTGTCGCGGATCGGGATCCTGGTGGGGACGGACACTGTGGGTGTCGCCAAACCTGACCCGGCAATCTACCTTGAGGGCGTGCGCCTTCTCGGCACGGAACCGGGGGAGACACTCTACGTAGGCGACAACCGGCTGCTTGATGCCGATGGTGCCGACGCAGCAGGGCTGGTGGGAGTCTGGCTCAACAGGACCGGCGAAGTGGTGGAAGAGTTCACCGGGCGCCAGGTGGATTCCCTCGCGCAATTGCTGGCCAAGACCCCGACGGCCGCCTGAGTTTTCCGTGTGATGCAGGTAACGGCCCGCCGATTTGTGCAGGTGGCGAGACTCCGGTAGAGTCATTACTCGTGCTGAGGGGCACGGAGGGAAAAGCTGAGGGAAACCAAGGCAAGGAACTCCGGTCCGAAAGTCACTTTGGGATATGGTGTAATTGGCAACACTACGGTTTCTGGTACCGTCATTCTAGGTTCGAGTCCTGGTATCCCAGCTCTGAATTTCCGCGTAAATACGCGGAATATTCGGAACCTCCGATCCGCGAAAGCGATTTGGAGCGAAGCTGAAAGTATGAAATACTCATTCAGCTTGATCGCCGGAAACGGTGACAAAAAAGTGCAGGGCCCCATCGTATAGCGGCCTAGTACGCCGCCCTCTCACGGCGGTAACGCGGGTTCGAATCCCGCTGGGGTCACAATGAATCCCCCGGAACACGTGTTCCGGGGGATTTCTTTTTGCCCATTGAGCCTGCCCGACGCTCGTGAACGGGACGGGGCTGGCATGATGATGCTGTGACCGAACACGCAGACCCGCCGGAAGCCCGGAGCAGCCCTGTGCCCCCGAGTGCGGCAGCCGCCGTCGAAACCCTGGAAGCTGCACGCGCCGGACTTGCGGCCACCACCCTTCCTTTGGCGGTGCCCGAAGTGCAGGAGGCCCGCCAATGGATACGGGAGTCCCTGGCGCAGCTCGATGATTACATCATTCCCCGCTACCGCAGCCTGGACGCGCCGCTGCTGGCCGTCGTCGGCGGTTCAACCGGGGCCGGAAAGTCGACGTTGGTCAATGCCTTGGTGGGGTTTCCGGTGACCCGCTCGGGAGCGATCAGGCCTACAACGCGCCAACCGATCCTTCTGCACCACCCCAACGATGCGGAATGGTTCGAAGGACAGAGGATCCTTCCGAACTTGCAGAGGATCCGGGGAACGGTCTCGTCAGTCCCCGTCCCGGCGAACCAGGCCGGCGCGGCCCCCGACGCCCAGGCGATCACCTCGCTGGTATTGCTGGGGCACCCTGCTGTGGCGCAGGGCATTGCCCTGTTGGATGCCCCGGATGTCGACTCCATTTCCGACGACAACCGCAGACTCGCGGGGCAACTGCTCGCCGCGGCCGACCTTTGGATCTTCGTCACCACCGCCAACCGCTACGCCGACGCCGTTCCATGGCGTCTGCTCCTTGATGCGGCTTCGCGGGACATCACCGTGGCCGTGGTCCTGGACCGTGTGCCGCCGGCAGCTGAGGACGAAGTCCGGACCGACCTGCAGGCGATGCTGGACCGGCAGGGACTTGGGGAGGCGAAACTCTTTGTCGTGCCCGAAAGCGCGTTGGACGGGCTGGGAATGTTGCCGGCGGGAGCGGTGGACCCTTTGCGCCTGTGGCTCGGTGCCTTGGCCGCCAATGCCGCCGGCCGTGCCGAGGTTGCCCGACGGACACTCAACGGTGCCGTCAAGGCCGTGAGTCTTCGCCTGGACAACATAGCCGTGGCAGCGGCCACACAGGACGCTGCAGCCCGTGACCTGGAGGGCTCGTGCTCCGATGAATACGAGCATGCACTGACCCGCATCCTGGAAGCCACCAAGGATGGGGCACTCCTCCGCGGAGAAGTATTGGCCCGTTGGCAGGATTTCGTGGGAACGGGGGAGTTCTTTCGGGCCCTGGAGCAGAACATCGGCCGGATGAGGGACCGCATGGGCGCCTTTTTCCGAGGCGAACCGGCACCGGCTGTAAAGGTGGAGACGGCGATCGAAACAGGGCTGCAGGCAGTGATCCTCGATGAAGCGGCCACTGCTGCTGAAAACGTTGACAGGCGCTGGCGGGCGGACCCGGCGGGCCGCCAACTACTGGGCCACGACGACCTCTCCGGAACCAGCGAAGGCTTCGATGCCAAGGCGGCCGCGGCAATCCGTACTTGGCAGGAAGGCCTGATGGAGATGATCCGGACCCAAGGACAGGGGAAGCGGACCCAGGCCAGGTGGCTGTCCTTCGGGGTCAACGGGCTTGGTGCTGCGCTCATGGTGGTGGTCTTCTCCATGACGGCTGGCCTGAGTGGTCTGGAAATCGGGATCGCGGGCGGCACAGCGGTGGTTGGGCAGAAGCTGCTCGAAGCGGTATTCGGCGAGGATGCTGTCCGTCGTCTTGCCCAGCAGGCCAGGCAGGACCTGCACACGCAGTGCCAGCGCCTGCTGGATGAAGAACGGCTCCGTTTCCTCACCAGGCTCGAGACCGTTCAGCCGGTCTCGGGTCCTGATCTCGCTCTGCACGCCAAGGCCCTCCGCCGGCTGGCAGGGACTGCATGAGCCGCCACAGTCTGGTCCGTGAGTCGTCCGCATTGCAGCGCAGGCTCGAGGCCCTCAATACCGCACGCGAGCTGGCCGAAGGCGTTCTTCCCGATCAGGAACTGCAGTCCGTCTACGACGTTCTGGAGCGGGCAACTTCCCGGCGCTCGTTGTCGGCAGGACATACCGTGGTGGGCTTTTTCGGAACCACCGGGAGCGGCAAGTCATCCCTGTTCAACGCAGTTTCCGGCAGCGAACTTGCCACCGCGGCTGCGCGACGACCCACTACCTCCGAACCTTTGGCGGGTATCTGGGGCGAGGAGGGCAGCGGACCCCTGCTCGATTGGTTGGTCGTGAAGGACCGTCATGTACTTCCGCCGGTTACCGGCTTTGCCGACGAGGACAGTGGGCTGGTGCTCCTGGACCTGCCGGACTTCGATTCCACCCGGGTGGAGAACCGGGAGATTGTCCAACGGATGGTTGGCATGGTGGATGTCCTGGTGTGGGTGATGGACCCGCAGAAATACGCCGATGCCGCGGTGCACAACGACTTCCTCCGGCCCATGGCTACCCACGGCGCCGTCACCTTGGTTGTCCTGAACCAGATCGACAAACTGGGCGCACCGGACGCCGCCGCGGTTCTGGACTCCTTGGAAGGGATCCTCGCACGCGACGGCCTGGGGACCGCCCGCGTGCTGGGCGCGTCGGCGCTGACGGGCGACGGCGTCTCCGCCGTCCGCGGGGCCATCAGGAACGTCGTGGTCCAGCGGGCAGCGACCACGCAGCGCTTGGCAGCCGACGTCGCCAAGGCTGCTGCCGGGTTGTCGAAAGCGTCGGGCGACGGTGAAGCACGCGGGATCAAGGCAAACGCACGGGCCCGCCTTGCATCGGAACTGGCGACGGCGGCGAACGTCCCTGTGGTGGTGGACGCGGTCCGGCGTTCGTTCCAAAGGGAGTCGGCGCGCAGGACGGGGTGGCCGGTCACACGATGGTTGTTGCGATTCCGTCCCGATCCCCTGCGGAGGCTGAATCTGGGGCGGAGCGACACCAGGCCCGAATTGAGCCGCACGTCCTTGCCTCCGGCCGGTGCCCCTGAGCGTGCCCGCACGGATGCCGCCGTCCGGGAGTTCGCCGATGAGGCCTCGGCCGGCGCTCCGGGTCCTTGGCGGGCAGCCATTCGCGGGGCAGCGAGGGATGGCCGGGACCAATTGCCCGATGCCTTGGACCAGGCCATTGCCGGAGCGGACCTGAAAACGGCTAAACGTCCCCTCTGGTGGTTGTTGTTCAACACCCTGCAATGGTTGGCCCTCCTCTTGGCGGTCGGCGGGCTGGGCTGGCTCGGAGTCCTGGCAGTCTTGGGCTACTTCCAGATGCCCGTGCCTGAGGTTCCGCGCACGGAGGGGTGGCCGTGGCCCACGTTGATGGTGGCCGGGGGAGTGGCGTTGGGAGTGCTGTTGGCCATTACCGGCCGCATTTTGGGCGGCTGGGCGGCACGCATCAGGGCAGCCGGCGCGGCGAAGCGTCTGAAAGCGGCCGTGGCCGTGGTGGCGGAGCAAAGGATCGTGGAGCCCGTGGGAGTGGAAATCACGCGGTTGAAAGCCTTCAACGCTGCACTGAAAGCCGCGCGCCCGGACTAAGGTGCGCCCGGACCAAGAAGCGCCCGGACCAAGATGCGCCCGGCTAGAGAGCGGCCGCGGCGTCCCTGACTTTGACCAGCGTACGGAGGTTCCGGGTGGTGGTGCTTGCCTTGTAGCGTGGCTTGGCGGAGAGCTTGCTGAACGGGCTGTCCAGGGTGCCGCCTGCAGGTGCCAACCAGGCGGAGGCTTCAGGGCCAAGGCGCACTTGCGTCACGCCCCCCAGTTCTTCGGCTGCTGCAAAGAGCTCGTCAAGCATCGCGGTGTTCGAGGCCAAGGTGATGTAGCTGTGCGTCGACTTGTCATCCGCGGGGTACGGGCAGGCCTCCACAAGTTCGGCGACCCTCTGCGCTGTCAGGACCACCACCCAGGCGTCGTAGCCGAAGGAGTCCCGCAGGCACTGTTCGAACCGGGCCTTGACGTCCTTGGCGCTGAGGTCGCTTTGCAGCACCACATTCCCACTTGCCAACAGGGTCTTGACCTTGGTGAACGGGCAGTCCTGGAGCGCTGCCTTGAGGTCGGCCATCTTGATGTTGATGCCGCCCACATTGATTCCGCGCAGGAATACTGCGTAGCTTTCCATGGCTAGTCGTTGTTCTTCCGCAGCGCCTCAGTCAGGACCCGTGCGGCATTGCACACGACTTCGGCGTGCAGGCGTCCGGGCTGGCGGGTGAGCCGTTCTATCGGACCCGAGATGGACACTGCGGCGATGACCCTGCCGGAGGGTCCGCGCACCGGCGCGGAAACCGAGGCGACTCCGGGCTCGCGTTCGCCGAGGCTCTGACCCCAGCCCCGGCGTCGTACTCCTGCCAGGACGGTGGGCGTGAAGCGGGCGTTCTGCAGTCCCTCAAGGAGCCGGTCATGGTCTTCCCAGGCCAGCAGAACCTGTGCTGCGGAACCGGCCTTCATGGACAGCTGCGTGCCTACGGGAATGGTGTCGCGCAGGCCGATGGGACGTTCTGCCGAGGCCACGCATACGCGCCAGTCACCTTGGCGGCGGAAGATCTGTGCGCTTTCGCCCGTGGCGTCGCGAAGCTGGATGAGGACCGGGCCGGCCGAAGCAATCAACCGGTCTTCGCCGGCGGCGGAAGCAAGCTCAACGAGCCTGCTGCCCAGGACAAAGCGCCCTTGGATGTCGCGGCTGACGAGCCTGTGGTGAACCAGTGCCAGGGCGAGCCGGTGAACCGTGGGGCGGGCGAGCCCGGTGGCTGCTACAAGCTGGGCAAGTGTCGTTGGCCCGGCCTCGAGGGCATCGAGTACTTGGGCCGCTTTATCAATGACACCGACTCCACTAGAATTGTCCATGTAATGATATTGCCGTCTCAATATCTGAGATGCAAGTTGTTTCGCTGGCCTATTTCGCAAGCGTGCTGGTTCAGTGGATGAAGAACAGTTCAGTGGATGTAAACCATCCGACCGCAGTGAAGGGAGCAAGGCCGTGGGAAAGACACTGGCCGAGAAAGTCTGGGACGCGCACGTTGTGCGCAAGGGTGAAGGCGAAGGAGCCAATGCCCAGCCCGATCTTCTCTTCATCGACCTTCACCTGGTTCACGAAGTAACATCCCCGCAGGCATTCGAGGGCCTGCGCCTGGCCGGCCGAAAGCTGCGCCGAGTGGACCTGACCATCGCCACGGAGGACCACAACACTCCCACGCTGGACATCGACAAACCGATCGCCGACCTCACCAGCCGCACCCAGATCGAAACCCTGCGCGCCAACTGCAAGGAATTCGGTGTGCGGCTGCACTCACTGGGTGACAAGGAACAAGGCATCGTCCACGTCGTGGGTCCGCAGCTGGGCCTGACCCAGCCCGGCATGACCGTGGTCTGCGGCGACTCGCACACCTCCACCCATGGCGCCTTCGGTGCACTGGCCATGGGTATCGGCACGTCGGAAGTGGAGCACGTCATGGCCACCCAGACGCTGTCCTTGAAGCCGTTCAAGACCATGGCCATCAACGTCGAGGGTACCTTGCGTCCGGGCGTCACTGCCAAGGACATCATCCTCGCGGTCATCGCCAAGATCGGTACCGGCGGTGGCCAGGGCTACGTCCTGGAATACCGTGGTTCGGCTATCCGTGCCCTGTCCATGGACGCCCGCATGACCATCTGCAACATGTCCATCGAGGCCGGCGCACGTGCCGGCATGGTCGCGCCGGACCAGACCACGTACGACTACATGCAGGGCCGCCCCCACGCGCCGGAAGGCGCTGACTGGGATGCCGCCGTCGAGTACTGGAACACGCTGCACACCGACGCCGACGCGACCTTCGACGTCGAGGTGGACCTGGACGCTGACACGCTTGAGCCGTTCGTGACCTGGGGTACCAACCCGGGGCAAGGTGTTTCCCTCTCGGCCAAGGTTCCGTCTCCCGAAGACTTCGGTGACGAGAACGCCAAGGCTGCCGCTGAGCGTGCCTTGCAGTACATGGGCCTGGAAGCCGGAACGCCCATGAAGGACATCCGCGTGGACACCGTGTTCCTGGGGTCCTGCACGAACTCCCGCATCGAGGACCTGCGCGCCGCAGCGGATATCATCCGGGGCCGGGAGAAGGATCCGAAGGTACGGATGCTGGTGGTTCCCGGATCGGCGCGCGTCCGCCTGGAAGCCGAGGCCGAGGGCCTGGACAAGGTCTTCAAGGACTTCGGTGCCGAATGGCGCTTTGCCGGCTGCTCCATGTGCCTGGGCATGAACCCGGACCAGCTGGAACCGGGGGAGCGTTGCGCCTCAACGTCCAACCGCAACTTCGAGGGCCGCCAAGGCAAGGGCGGCCGAACACACCTGGTCTCGCCCGTGGTGGCTGCAGCGACTGCCGTCCGCGGCACGCTGAGCTCGCCGTCGG
This sequence comes from Paenarthrobacter sp. TAF1, assembly GCF_052113825.1. NCBI lineage: Bacteria > Bacillati > Actinomycetota > Actinomycetes > Micrococcales > Micrococcaceae > Paenarthrobacter > Paenarthrobacter sp. TAF1. Next base: position 57,490 of record NZ_JBFRDO010000018.1, on the reverse strand, counting down.
ACCTTGAGTCCGCCGCCACAGGCACTTTGACCGGAATCGCAGTCTAGGAGGATCCCATGGAAGCTTTCACAACCCACACCGGCATCGGGGTCCCGCTGCGCCAAAGCAACGTGGACACCGACCAGATCATCCCCGCCGTGTACCTCAAGCGAATCACCCGTACCGGGTTCGAGGACGCCCTGTTCGCCGCGTGGCGCAAGGACGAGTCCTTCATCCTGAACCAGGCCCCGTTCAACGCCGGTTCCGTGCTGGTGGCAGGCCCGGACTTCGGTACCGGCTCATCACGTGAACACGCCGTTTGGGCCTTGAAGGACTACGGCTTCAAAGCGGTCCTCTCGTCCCGTTTTGCCGATATCTTCCGCGGCAACTCCGGCAAGCAAGGACTCCTCGCAGCGCAGCTTGCGCAGGACGACATTGAACTGATCTGGAAGGTCCTGGAGAACGCTCCCGGTACCGAGGTGAAGGTGGACCTGGTCAGCAAGACGGTCGAGTGCGGCAATGTGGTGGCACCGTTCGACATTGATGACTACACCCGCTGGCGCCTGCTGGAAGGCCTGGACGACATCGGCCTGACCCTCCAGCACGAAGAAGACATCACCGCATACGAAGCCACCCGGCCGTCGTTCAAACCCCGGACGATCCCGGCAAAAGTCGATGCCCGTTAGCCGCTGACCCTTCATCGGAATTTCCGCTGGCAGAGGACCGCCGGACCCCCTTGTGAGGGTCCGGCGGTCCTTTTTTGCCGGAGTTCGGCCTGGGCCGGATCCGTACGGCGCGGGGCGGGTCCATTTCGGTTCGGTTACGTGAGCTTCTATGCTTAGCTGGAGCCTTTGTAAGTTTGGGGGGCGAGTAGTCGTGAGGAAACCGGTATAGATGAGTAGTGTTCTGACAATCCGCGGTGGGGTCCCGTTAACTGGACGAGTGACCGTTCGCGGTGCCAAGAACCTGGTGCCCAAGGCGATGGTGGCCGCGTTGCTGGGCAGCGAGCCATCGGTGCTGAGGAACGTGCCGGAAATCAAGGACGTCGAGGTCGTCACCAGCCTTCTGAAGCTGCATGGTGTGACCGTCGTCAAAGATCCGGAGTCGGGTGACCTCACCCTGGATCCGAAGGACGCCAAGACGGCCTCCAGCACTGCAATCGACGCACACGCCGGCGATTCAAGGATCCCCATTTTGCTGTGCGGACCGCTGATCCATGCGATCGGTGAGGCCTTCATCCCGGATCTCGGTGGTTGCAAGATCGGTGACCGGCCCATTGACTACCACCTGAATGTCCTTCGCCAGTTTGGTGCCGTGGTGGAAAAACGCCCCGGCGGCATCCACATTTCGGCCCCCCACGGCCTGCACGGCGCCAAGATTTCCTTGCCCTACCCGTCCGTGGGGGCTACGGAGCAGGTTCTGCTCAGTGCAACGAGGGCCGAAGGCATCACGGAGCTTATTGGTGCGGCAACCGAGCCGGAGATCATTGACCTCATCGCTGTCCTCCAGAAGATGGGCGCCATCATCAGCGTCCAGACTGACCGGACCATCCGCATCGAGGGCGTCAAGGACCTGCGCGGGTACAACCACCGTGCACTCCCTGACCGCAACGAGTCCGCTTCCTGGGCCTCGGCTGCGTTGGTAACCCGCGGGGATATCTTCGTTGAAGGTGCTTCCCAGCGGGACATGATGACGTTCCTGAACACCTACCGAAAAGTGGGCGGCGGAATGGACATCGGCGACGACGGCATCCGTTTCTACCACCAGGGTGGAAAGCTCAGCCCGCTTGTCCTGGAGACGGACGTGCACCCGGGCTTCATGACCGACTGGCAGCAGCCGCTGGTGGTCGCGCTGACCCAGGCCGATGGCGTGTCAATTGTCCATGAGACCGTTTACGAGAACCGGTTTGGTTTCACCGAGGCTTTGGCCCGCATGGGGGCAAACATCCAGGTGCACCGCGAATGCCTTGGCAGCGTGCCCTGCCGCTTCGGCCAGCGGAACTTCCTCCACTCCGCGGTGATCTCCGGCCCCACGCCCCTGAGGGGCACCGACATTGACATCCCGGACCTTCGCGGCGGCTTCAGCCACCTCATTGCAGCGCTGGCAGCAACAGGAACCTCCAAGGTCACCGGGATCGATATCATCAACCGCGGTTACGAGCGCTTCACCGAAAAGCTGGCCGCCCTGGGCGCCGATTTCGACATCACCACCATCAAGTAGCGGGGGATCCTTTGAAGGAATCGGCCACGAGCCGTGCCATGTTCATATTGCTGGCGGGCCTTGCCCGTCCGGCGATGAATATGTTGATGGCAAAGAAGTGGGAAGGCATCGGGAAACTTCCCGCGGGCGGTTTCATCGCCGTGCCCAACCACTGCACCGAGATTGATCCCATTGTTGTGGGGCACCTGGTGTACAACCAGAAGCGGCCACCCCACTTCCTGGCAAAAGCGGGGCTCTTCAAGGTGCCCGTATTGGGCAGCCTGCTGCGGGCCACGAAACAGATCCCGGTTGAACGCTCGACGGCGGGTGCGAACCGCTCGCTGCAACTGGCCAAGGAGGTGGTGGACGCCGGTGGCGCCATCATCATCTATCCCGAGGGAACCCTGACCAGGGATCCCGACCTGTGGCCGATGAAGGGCCACACCGGGGCGGCCCGCCTTGCCCTGCAAACAGGAGCACCGGTAGTACCCATGGCCCATTGGGGCGCACAGGAGGTCTTCCCCCGGTACGCCAAGCGCTTCCATGTCTTTCCCCGGAAGACCGTCCGCGTGCTGGTGGGTGAACCTGTGGACTTGAGTTCCTTCGCCGACCGGCCACTCGACCGGGCCACGCTTACCGAGGCCACGGACGTGATCATGGACGCCATCACAGCCCTCCTGGAGACGCTTCGTGGCGAAAAAGCGCCGGCTGAACGCTGGGACCCCGCGCTCCACAAACAAAGCAAGCATGGCCGTTTCGTTGAGGGGGCACCCTCCGAGACCCAGGATCCGGAGGCCGGCAAGTGACCGTGATCGAAAGCGCCGGTTTCGTTCCCGGCACTGTGGCCGTTCTGGGTGCAGGGTCCTGGGGTACTACGTTCGCGAAGATCCTGGCTGACGCAGCCATTGCGGCCGGTGTCGAGCGCAGCATCCGCATCTGGGGGCGCCGCACCGAAGTAGTGGAGCAGATCAATACACTTCACCGCAACGAGCAGTACCTGAAGGACATTGACCTCCCGGCCTCCATCACGGCGTCCACGGATGTGGCGGAGGTGCTGAAGGATGCCACCCTCGTGGTGCTCGCTGTACCTGCACAGTCGTTGAGGCCGCAGTTGGGTGACTGGAAACCGCTGTTGTCGTCCGACGCCGTGGTTGTTTCCCTCATGAAGGGCCTGGAACTGGGCACGGACGCCCGCATGAGCGAAGTCATTGCGCAGGAACTTGGACTTTCGGATACCCGCGTCGCTGTGGTTTCCGGACCCAACCTCGCCATGGAAATTGCCAGGGAACAACCGACTGCCTCCGTTGTTGCGTGCAGCGACGCCGATACGGCGGCTGCTATTGCCCTGTGCTGCACCGCGCCCTACTTCCGCCCCTACACCAGCACGGACGTGGTCGGCGTCGAGATCGGCGGCATCGTCAAGAACGTGATTGCCCTGGCGGTCGGAATCTGCGAGGGCCGGCAAATGGGCGACAACACCAAGGCGTCAGTGATAACCCGCGGACTCGCGGAAACGTCACGGCTGGCTCTTGCCCTGGGCGGCGAAGCCCACACCATGGCCGGACTTGCCGGACTCGGAGACCTCGTGGCCACGTGCTCGTCTGCGCTCTCCCGGAATCACACTGCCGGCCGCCTGCTGGGTGAAGGCCTCAGCCTGGTGCAGGTGGCCGAACAGATGACCCAGACCGCTGAAGGCATCAAGTCCGGCCCCGCCGTGCATGAACTGGCGGGGAAACTGAATGTAGAAATGCCCATCACCGCAGCCGTAGTGGCCGTGCTTGAAGGCAGAATGTCCGTTGATGACCTGGGGCCGCGCTTGCTGGCCCGGGCACTGAAGTCCGAAGGCGACTACTGATGGTGACTGAAGAACCCACACCCGTGAAGGCGAAACCCCGCGTGGCGATCCTCTTTGGGGGCCGCTCAAGCGAACACGCTGTCAGCTGCGTCACGGCAGCTGGCGTCATGGGAGCCATCGACACCAACAAGTACGAGGTCATCCCTATCGGCATCGCGAAGTCGGGCCAGTGGGTTTTGGCTTCGGGAGATACCAGCCAGTGGTCCTTGAGCTCCAGGTCGCTTCCCGAGGTGGCGGCGTCAGGGCAGACTGTGACGTTGGCCGAAGTCGGCGGTGAGCACCAACTGATCGTCACAGAGCCCAACGCCGTCCCCCGGGAGCTGGGCTCCGTGGACGTCGTGTTCCCATTGCTGCATGGGCCGTGGGGTGAGGACGGAACAATCCAGGGCCTCTTGGAGTTGTCCGACACGCGCTACGTAGGCGCAGGCGTCCTGGCCTCCGCAGTGGGCATGGACAAGCACTTCATGAAGGTTGTCTTCGAAGCCGCCGGGCTGAAGGTGGGTCCCTACGTAGCCGTGACGGACCGCGAATGGGTGACCGACGCCGAGGCCGTGCGCAAACGCGTGGACAAGCTTGGTTTCCCGGTCTTCGTCAAGCCCGCCCGCGCGGGTTCTTCCATGGGAATTTCGAAGGTTGACTCCCTGGACGGCCTGGATGCCGCCGTCGAGGAAGCCCGCCGCCATGACCTGAAGCTCGTTATCGAAGCCGGGATTGTGGGACGCGAAATCGAGTGTGCCGTCCTGCAAGGACGCGGCACCGACGCTCCCCGCACGTCAATGCCCGGTGAAATTGCCGTGGCGGCCGGGGAACACGATTTCTACGACTTCGCTGCCAAGTATGTGGAGGACGGGGCCGCCGCACTCAGCTGCCCGGCCGACATGCCCGACGAAGCCATTGCCCGCGTCAGGGAACTGGCCGCCGTCGCTTTCGACGCCGTAGGCGCGGAAGGCCTCAGCCGTGTGGACTTTTTCTACACCCCGTCGGGCGAGCTGATCATCAACGAGATCAACACCATGCCTGGCTTCACTCCCAAGAGCATGTACCCGCAGATGTGGGCAGCCTCCGGACTGTCCTACGCCGAATTGATCGATGAACTGATCCACTTGGCGCTGACCCGGAAAACGGGCCTGCGCTAAGCTCACGATGCTTGGGCACTGCCTGCCTTGGCAGGCGGCGCCCAAGCATCGCCGCTATTTGCCTGTCGGCAGGTTCTGCAGGTCTTCCTGGCCTACGCACTTGCCGCTTGCCTTGATTTTTCCGACGGCGGCGGCGAGCTCGGTCAGGACAGTTGCGGAGCTGATGTTGGCAGCCTCCAGTTTGACCGGGTCGACCAGGATTTCCGTGGCGGGCTCGCGGCCGAACGTGGTCAGCGTGTACACGGGGTCGCCTTCCTTAATGACCCAATCGATGTTATTGACGCTGACACAGCGGTCCGTCGTGGGTCCGGGGACATTCACACCACAGCGCAGGATGATCTGGGACGGATCGCCCCATGCTGCCGTCGCCTGGCTGTTGGTCTTGCGGAGGGCGGCATCGCCGATCTTGTCGGGCAGGGCCACCATCATGGGGGCGCAGGCAGGGTTGGCGGCGTCCGCGGCAGCAGTGACGTCAACGGCAGGTGAACAGGCCGACAAAGCGAGCACGGATGCAGGGGCCAGGGAAATGGCCATGGCAGTCCTGTGGAGGGTCTTTCGATGCATCCTTCCAGCCTATCCCGCATGGACTGCCTGCCCGACGTAGGTAGCGCGGGTCACATTCCCGCGAAGCCGCCGCAGGGGCAGCCCGTCATTATTGTGTCGGTGGATCGCGATAGCGTAGAACCGTGCCCGCAGAACAAGTGACCGTCCAAGACCTTTCGGAGTCCGAGCTCCTCGCCCGGATCTTTCCCCGGCTGAATAGCAGCCCCGGCGTCCTGCTGGGACCCGGTGATGATGCAGCCCTCGTAGCGGCCCCGGACGGCCGCACCCTGATTTCCATAGATACCCAAACGCAGGACCAGGACTTCAGGCTGCAGTGGAACAACGGCTACAGGACCGGCGGATACGACGTCGGCTGGAAGGCCGCGGCGCAGAACCTCAGTGACATCAATGCCATGGGAGGCACTGCCACCTCGCTGGTGGTGAGCCTGACCATGCCGCCGTCCACTCCCGTCGATTGGGTGGAGGCTTTTGCGGACGGCCTCACTGCAGCCATCGTCGAGCTGGGGGCACCGGACTGCTCTGTTGCCGGAGGGGACCTCGGCCGGGGCCGGGAACTCGCCGTGACGGTCGCCGTCGTCGGAACTCTTGCCGGAATGGCGCCGGTGCTGCGCTCTGGCGCCCGGCCAGGGGATGTGGCGGCGGTTGCCGGCACGCTCGGCCGGGCAGCCGCAGGCTGGGCGTTGCTTGAAAGCGATGTCCCGCTTGAGAAGCTTGACGAGGAGCTGCGGGGTTTCGTGGGGAACCAGTGCAGGCCTCTTCCGCCGCTGGCAGCAGGACCGCTTGCAGCGAGGGCCGGCGCCACTGCAATGCTGGACATCTCCGACGGTCTGTTGCGCGACGGCGCCCGGCTGGCCACCGCCAGTGGTGCCGTGCTGGACTTCGATCCCATCGCGTTGAAAAAGTATGCCGCCGTGCTGGAACCGGCAGCTGCCTTGCTGGGTGCCGACGCCATGGCATGGGTCCTTGGCGGGGGAGAAGACCATGGCTTGCTGGCCACGTTCCCAGCCGGTATTCAGCTGCCGCAGGGCTTCACTGCGATAGGCTCAGTTCAAGCCGTTGTCGAGCCGCCAGGCAGCGGCGTCCGGATTGCCGGGCATGCTGCTGACACCGTTGGATGGGATCACTTTGCAGACTAAGATCGCCGCGAATGCGCACGCCATGAAACGTTGGCTCGGCAAGGCGGAGGTGGTCCTCGGAAACCACAGCGACCGCCTTAATGCGATCAACATCTTTCCCGTCGCCGACGGCGACACGGGCACAAACCTGTATCTGACGGTCCGTGCTGCCGTTTCTGCCTTGGATGAACCTACCGTTGCGGCGTCAGAATCAGGCCACGATGTTGGCGCGGTTCTGTCAAAGGCCGGCCAGGCAGCCATGGAGCAAGCGCGGGGGAATTCGGGAACGTTGTTCGCGGTCTTCCTGTGCGCGGCCGCTGAACCTTTGGCAGGCAAAACACGCCTTAGTGCCCCGCTCCTGGCTACTGCACTGAACAGGGCCCAGATACGTGCCTGGTCCGCGCTCAGCGAGCCCGTGGCCGGAACCATGCTTTCAGTCCTGGAAGCCGCCGCCCATGCCGCACAGCGGGTCGACGCAGAGCAGGACGGCGACGACAGCAACCATGCGCTTGGGTTGTCGCTCGATGCCGTGGTGGAAGCTGCCTACCAAGCCGTTCTTCGCACCGAGGATGAGCTCGCCCAGTTGCAGGAAGCGCACGTGGTCGACGCCGGCGGCGTGGGCATGCTCCTGGTATTGGACTGTCTTCGTTCCGCAGTGCTCGGCGAGGAACTGCAGGACGAAATGCTGGACAACCTGCACGGCTACAAGCTGCAGGATCCACACATCCATGAGCACATGCCGGCTGATGACGGCGTGGAGGTCATGTGCACCATCAGCCTTTCCCCGCTCAACGCTGCCATCCTGCGGCAAAGGCTGGATGAGATGGGCGACTCTGTCATCATGAGCCAGGTCGGGGGTGCCCGGAACGACGACGACGATGACGAGGAATCGCCGATGGAGGCCAGTTACCGTTGGCGTGTCCACGTCCACGTTCCGGATCCCGCTCCGGCCGTGGAACTGATCCGTTCGCTCGGGGAACCGAGCGATATCGCCGTCAGCCAGCTTGCCCTGCCCCGGCATGATTCAGACCAGCCACGGCATGATTACTGAACTGGAACTGCCCCTCGAACGCAGGATCGGTAAGCGGTCCGCGGCAGTTATCGATAAACACCTGGGCCTCAAATCAACCGGTGCCCTGCTGAACTACTTCCCGCGGCGTTACCTGAGCCGCGGAGAGCTGACGCCCATCAGCAACCTGCCGTTGGACGAGGAAGTCACCCTCATCGCCCGCGTCCTGTCCAACAGCACCCGCCAGATGCGCGCCCGCCGTGGTTCCATCACAGATGTCGTCGTCACCGATGAGGCCGGCGGAAGCGGTGTCGCGGGGACCCTGAAGGTGAGTTTCTTCAACGGGTTCCGCGCCAAGGCGGAGCTGCTGGCCGGTCGCCGGGCCATGTTTTCGGGGAAGGTAACACGCTACGGTGGGGCTCTTGGCCTGACCAACCCCGACTTCCTGTTGCTCGACGAGGACCCTGAAGCCGAAGGCTCCGTGGACCCTGCGAAGCTGGCCGCCATGCCTATTCCGGTGTACCCGGCGACAGCCAAACTGACCAGTTGGTCAATTCATAAAGTGATCACTGCGCTCCTGCAGACCATGGACCTTGACGGGCTGGAGGACCCGATCCCGGCGCATCTTGCCGGGAGGGACGGTTTGCTGAGCGTCGCCGAGGCGTATCGGCTGATCCACTCGCCGGAGACCCCCAAGGACTGGCAACGGGCGCAGGAACGATTCCGATACCAGGAAGCTTTGGTCCTGCAGACTGCCTTGGCGAGGAGGCGCGCCCAGCTTGCGGCCGAGGAAGCCACAGCCAGGCGACCGCTGCCCGGGGGCCTCCTCAGCACCTTCGACCGGAACCTCCCGTTCACGCTGACCGCCGGCCAGTCCGCCGTCGGAAAGACCCTGGCCGAGGAGCTGGGCCGGGATACGCCCATGAACCGGCTCCTGCAAGGCGAAGTGGGTTCCGGCAAAACAATCGTTGCCCTGCGCGCCATGCTCCAAGTCGTGGATGCCGGAGGCCAGGCCGCGCTCCTCGCACCCACTGAGGTCCTTGCCGCCCAGCATTTCGATTCAATCCGCCGGACCCTGGGCCCACTTGCCCGCGACCAAATCTTTGGCGGGGCAGGCATGCTCGGCGGAGACTCCGGGCAGCAAGCCGTTCAGGTAACCTTGCTGACCGGTTCCATGCCCACCGCGGCACGAAAGCAGGCAATGCTTGATGCGGCGTCCGGAAATGCCGGGATCGTCATCGGCACGCATGCCCTGCTGAGTGACAAGACGAGGTTCCAGGATCTCGGCCTGATTGTGGTCGATGAGCAGCACCGCTTCGGGGTGGAGCAGCGCGATGCCCTCCGGGCAAAAGCACAACGTCCTCCCCACTTGCTGGTGATGACGGCAACTCCCATTCCGCGTACCGTCGCCATGACTGTGTTCGGTGACCTTGAGACCTCCATCCTCGACGAGCTTCCCGCCGGACGCGCCCCTATCTCCACGCACGTGGTGGGGCTCTCGGAAAACCCGGGTTGGGCTGACCGCATCTGGAAGCGGTCGCGCGAGGAAGTCGACGCGGGACACCAGGTCTATGTGGTGTGCCCCAAGATCGGATCGGACGACGACGGCGACTTCAGTCCCGGCGAATCGGAACCGAGCGAAGCGGAACTCCAGGACGAGGGCGGGGCGAGGGAGCTCGCGTCGGTGACTGCCGTCGTCGAGGGCCTCCTGCAGGAGCCGTCCCTGGCTGGTGTTCCAGTGGCACCCCTGCACGGACGGCAGGATCCGCAAATGAAGTCTGAAACCATGGCGTCTTTTGCGTCCAATGAGACCAAGGTCCTGGTTTCCACCACTGTCATCGAAGTGGGCGTGGATGTCCACAACGCCACGTTGATGGTGATCCTTGATGCTGACCGTTTCGGCATTTCCCAGCTCCACCAATTGCGGGGACGTGTGGGGCGCGGCGGGCTTCCGGGCACGTGCCTGCTGGTGACCACCCTGGAGCCCGGGCATCCGAGCCGGCGCCGTCTGGAGGCGGTTGCGTCCACTACCGACGGTTTTGAATTGTCGCAGGAGGACCTCAAGCTGCGCCGTGAAGGCGACATCCTGGGGGCGTCACAGTCCGGCGGACGCTCCACTTTGAAGCTGCTCCGGGTCCTTGAGCACGAGGACATCATTGCCCGTGCAAGGGCCGACGCCCAATCCCTGGTGGCGGACGATCCCGCGTTGGCGGACCAGCCGGCGCTTGCCGCCGCGATAGATCAGTACCTGAACCCTGAGAAGGAGGCGTTCCTTGAACGCGGTTAGAAGCCCCGGCAAAGGCCCGCAAGGAGTATGCCTGTGAGCCGCATCATCGCCGGAGTGGCCGGCGGAAACCCTCTGGCAAGCGTCCCCGGCAATGCCACCAGACCCACGACGGACCGCGTCAAGGAAGCCCTGTTTTCGCGTCTGGAATCGTTGGCGGTGATCGACGGCGCGCGGGTCCTGGATCTCTACGCGGGCTCGGGTTCGCTGGGCGTCGAGAGCGCCAGCCGGGGCGCGCACAGCGTGGACCTGGTGGAGTTCGATGCCAAGGCAAGCGACGTCTGCCAACGGAACGCGGACCTGGTCAACCAGACCCTGGGGTCCAAGAAGGTTTCCGTCCACCGTTCCAAGGTGGAATCGTTCCTGGAGCGTGCAGGCGATGCTTCGGTGTGGGACCTGGTCTTCCTTGACCCGCCCTACCCCCTGGACGAACCGGCGCTGGCTGCGGTGCTCGAAAAGCTGGCACTGCACCTGGACGATGCCGCCGTTGTGGTGGTGGAGCGCAGTTCCCGCAGCCCCGAACCGTCGTGGCCGGATGCCTTGGAGTGTTTCGCCGACAAAAAGTACGGGGAGACCAAGCTGTGGTTCGCTGAACCGGCGTGAGCACTGGTGCCGTTTAGCCGGTGATCCGGTCCAGGTCCACGCCCGTCAGGACGGCAGCCGGGTGGGGGCCGCGCGCCAATAGTTCAGCTGTCCATTCCGCGGGCCATGGCGTACGTGTGCCGACCAAAATTATGTTGCCCGGATAGCGGCCTTCAAACATGCCGGCCTCCGCGAACGCAGCAACATCCGGCATGGCCTTGCGCAGCGCTGAGACCTGGCTGCGGACAAGCGTGAGCGCCGGCTCGTCGCCCACATTGACGATGAGGACGCCATCGGGAGCCAGCCGGGCTGCTGCCTCTTCATAGAACTCCCGGCAGGCGATATGGGAAGGGGCCTCGGGCCCGGAAAAGATGTCAAGGATGACGACGTCGAACCCCGCCTCGGCGGGAAGCTGCGCCAACGCGTCGCGCGCGTCGCCGATATGGGAGGTCAGCCTTGTACCGTCGGGCATCGGCAGTTTCTGGAGGACAAAGTCCAGGAGTTCACGTTCCAGTTCAACGGCGTACTGTTCGGAGCCCGGTCGGGTGGCCTGGATGTAGCGGGCCAGTGTAAGTGCTCCGGCGCCCAGATGAAGGGCCCGGATGGGGCGGCCAGGTTCTGCGGCCAGGTCCACCACGTGCCCGATTCTGCGGAGGTATTCATAGAAGATCTCACCGGGCGCCGCCAGGTTCACGTGTGACTGTTCGGCTCCGCCGATGCTCAGGATGAAGCTGCCCTCCACGAGGGGGTCTTTATCGATCGTGGCGTGCTGGCCGCTGGTGCGGAGGAAGCGGGCGGCATGGCCGGAATCCCGGGAATTCACAGGCGTTCCTTGAGCGTAGCCAAGCGCCCGGCAGCTTCTTCCAGGACGTCGATCTTCTTGCAGAAGGCAAAACGCAGCAGGCTGCGGGTGCGTTCGGCGCCTTCCGGATGACAGAAGACCGGAACAGGGATGGCAGCCACTCCGACGAGTCCGGGCAGGCGCCTGGCGAGATCAACGGAATCCCTGATGCCCAGCGGCGCGGTATCGACGTTGATGAAATACGTGCCGCTGGGGTTGAAAACGCCGAAGCCTGCGGCGCGGAGGCCTTCGGCGAGGATGTCGCGCTTTTGCCGGAGGGTGTCGGCAATGCCCCGGTAAAAAGCGTCGGGAAGGCCCAGGCCGACCGCGATGGCGCCCTGGAATGGCGTGCCGGAGCTGTAGGTCAGGAATTGCTTCACGGTGCGTACAGCTGCCACCAGGTGTGCCGGTCCGGTGAGCCAGCCGATTTTCCATCCGGTGAAGGAGAACGTCTTGCCGGCGGAGGAAATGGTGATGGTTCGTTCGGCGGCGCCGGGCAAGGTGGTGACCGGGATGTGCGGCACTCCGAAGGTGAGATGCTCATACACTTCGTCGCTGAGGATGACGGCGTCGTATTTGACGGCCAATTCCACGATCCTGGCGAGGACGCTCTGCGGAAATACGGCACCCGTGGGGTTGTGCGGGTTGTTCAGGAGGACAATTTTGGTTCTGTTGCTGAAGGCTTCTTCCAACGTTTCGAGGTCCGGCAGGAAATCAGGGGCCAGCAGGGGAGCGGTGACATGCTTGGCGCCGGACATCCCGATGATGGCACCGTACGAGTCGTAGAAAGGCTCGAAGGTCAGGACCTCGTCGCCGGGTTGGACGAAGGCGAGCAGCGCCGCTGCGATGGCCTCGGTTGCTCCCGTCGTGACAAGGACTTCATTGTCGGGATCCGGGTCCAGGCCGTAAAACCGTTGCTGGTGGGCCGAGACGGCCTCCCGCAATGCGGCAACCCCCTTGCCTGGCGCATACTGGTTCGCTCCTGCCGCAATGGCGGCCTGCGCTGCGTCCTTGATCTCTACGGGGCCGTCCTCATCGGGAAAGCCCTGACCGAGGTTGATGGCTCCGGTGGACACAGCCAGTGTGGTCATTTCTTCGAAGATGGTGACTCCCAGGTCCCCGGCAGGTGAGAGCAGGTTGGCTCCCATAGCGGCCCGTTTCCAAGGTGCCGGAGCGTCGGCTGAAGTTCCAATAAGGGGAGCGCTGCTGCCTGCTGATGCCATGGCAGCCATGGTATCCCGGCGAAGCCATGGGGTAGGTTCGTCTCATGAGACGCGCGGTATGCCCTGGATCCTTTGACCCCATCCACAATGGACATCTCGAAGTCATTGCCCGGGCCGCCGGCCTGTTCGATGAAGTCATCGTTGCCGTGTCCACCAATTACGCCAAAAAATACCGGTTCAGCCTCGAAGACCGGATGGAGATGGCACGCGAAACGTTGGCTTCCCTGCGCGGAATCATCGTGGAGCCCATGGGTGAAGGCCTGCTGGCCGAGTATTGCCGCCACAGGGGCGTTTCGGCGATCGTCAAAGGCCTGCGCTCGTCCTCGGACTTCGACTACGAGTTGCCGATGGCCACGATGAACCGCCAGTTGACCGGCGTCGAAACCGTCTTCCTGCCCGCCGAAGCGCACTACGTCCACCTGTCCTCCACCCTGATCAAGGAAGTCAATGTCCTGGGCGGGGACATCTCTGATTACGTCCCCAAATCTGTGTTGAAGCGGCTCCTTGCAGGCGAGCCGCCCACTGAAGCGCCCCGCAAGGGGTAGGCTTGTCGGGTACCTGCGCCCTCACGCAGAGTTCCCCAAGCTTAAACCAGCGTGCTTCTGTGCGCGCCCGGTGCCGGTTTGAGTCCTCAAGCGTGATCAGGCTAAGATGGTACGTCGGTCATATGTTCTACAGGAGTTCTCATTAAGCGAGATGCAAGTTCGCCCTTGGCGCTGGTAGTCAAGGACCTTGGACGCAGTCCAGGGACCATGCGGACACTCAACGAGCATGTACCTGCGCCAAGTGACCTTGGTGTGGCGCTCATTGGCGTAAAGGAAGGCTCGGATATCGAGCTGGATCTTCGTCTTGAGGCCGTACACGAAGGAATTCTGGTATCCGGATCCGCGATCGTCGAAGTAACCGGCGAGTGTGGGCGATGCCTGGATCCCCTTGCGTATGACCTTGAGGTCAATGTGCAAGAACTTTTCTTCTACGAAGGTGCTGAGCTTTCGGCCGAAGAAGACGATGAAGAGCAACGTCGAGTCGAGTACGATCTGATCGATCTTGAGCCGGTGTTGCGGGACGCAGTTGTCACTATGCTGCCGTTCCAGCCGGTGTGCCGGGAAGACTGCCAGGGTCTGTGCTCCGAATGTGGAGCGCGCCTGGAAGACGAGCCGGGGCACCACCACGAGGTCATTGACCCTCGCTGGGCTGCCCTAGCTGATCTGGCTAAGACTGACCGGCAAACCGATTAGTAAGTGTTCGTCTAAGAGAGAAATGAGATAGCCGTGGCTGTTCCCAAGCGGAAAATGTCTCGCGCAAATACACGCGCCCGCCGTGCCCAGTGGAAGGCAACTGCCCCCAACTTGGTCAAGACCATCGAAAACGGTCAGGTTACCTACAGCCTGCCGCACCAGGCAAAGGTCGTTACTGACTCTGCCGGCACCGCGCTGTTCCTTGAATACAAGGGCCGCAAGGTCGCAGACGCCTAATCTGCCGTAGAGGCTGACTAAGGATGTCTTCAACTGAAGAGCTTCTGAAGCGTCTCGGTGTCTCCATTGACACCGAGACGCTTCGTCTTGCTCTCACACATCGCTCATACGCGTATGAGAACGGCGGGATCCCCACCAACGAGCGCCTTGAGTTCCTCGGCGACTCCATCCTGGGTTTCTCCGTGACCGATTCCCTTTACCGTGAGAACCCCACGCTGCCTGAAGGCGAGCTTGCCAAGCGCCGCTCCGCCGTCGTCAGTACGCGCGCCCTGGCCGGAATCGGCCGTGAGATCGGCGTCGGCGAGTTCATCTACCTCGGCCAAGGCGAAAAGCTTACTGACGGCAAGAACAAAGCCTCCATTCTGGCTGACACCATGGAGGCGCTGATCGGTGCCACTTATCTGTCAAACGACATCGAAACCGCACGCCAGCTGGTCATGCGGCTCGTGGGACCCCTCCTGAAGGACGCAGGTGCCCTGGGCGCCGGCACGGACTGGAAGACCAGCATCCAGGAGCTCACCGCCAGCCGGCAATTGGGCGCCATCCACTATGCGGTGGAAGGCTCCGGGCCGGATCACGCGCGGACTTTCGAAGCCGTACTGAACATTGGCGGAACACCCTACGGACGCGGTTCCGGGCACTCCAAGAAGGAAGCAGAGCAGGAAGCGGCCGCCGATGCCTGGCGTGCCCTGACTGCCCTGGACACGACCCCGACTGGTCCGGCGTCCGCTTGATCCATGCCTGAGCTTCCCGAAGTAGAAGTGGTGCGCCGTGGCCTTGCCCGATGGGTCAGGGGCCGGACCATCACAGCCGTCGAGGTGCTGGACCCACGCTCGATCAGGCGCCACGCCCTTGGGACCGAAGACTTCGTGGGGAATCTGGAACACGCCACGGTGCTTGACGTCGTGCGGCGGGGAAAGTTCCTGTGGATGCCTCTCTCCATGGACGGTGTGTCCGCCACCGGTGATGGGACCCTTCCCGAGGTCGCGACCCTGCCCAAGGTCGCGCTTATGGCCCATCTGGGAATGAGCGGACAACTTCTCATGCAGGATCCGGACGTGCCGGACGAAAAACACCTTAAGGTCAGGATCTCGCTGAGCCCGGTGGAGGGCATGCCGGAACAACTCAGGTTCGTGGACCAGAGGATCTTCGGCGGACTCTTCGTGACCTCCCTTGTGCCCACCCCGGACTCCGGGCCCGGTGGCCTGGGCGAGACGCCGCTGCCGGAGATCGCCGAGGAAGCCTCGCACATAGCAAGGGATCCGTTGGATCCGTGGTTCTCATTCGACGCGTTCTACCGGAACGTCAAGAAGCGGAAGACGGGCCTGAAGCGTGCCCTGCTGGACCAGGGAGTTATCTCCGGTATCGGCAACATCTACGCCGACGAGGCCCTGTGGAAGGCGCAGCTCCACTACGCACGGCCCACCGATACCTTGCGACGGGCAGATGCCGAGCGGCTCATCTCGGCCGTTAAGGATGTCATGGACGCCGCCTTGGCCGCCGGCGGGACCAGCTTCGACTCCCTCTACGTTAACGTCAACGGCGATTCCGGCTACTTCGCGCGCTCCCTCAACGCCTACGGGCGGGCCGGTGAATACTGCCTGCGTTGTGCCGGGAAGGGGCTTCAGAGTGTCATCAAACGGGAACAATTCATGAACCGTTCCTCCTACACCTGCCCGGTTTGCCAGCCCCGCCCACGGAATGGGCGCTGGTAGCGCCAAAACTGTTCCGGAATCGTGGCGTGAATGGCAGACTGTCCCCATGAAACGCTTGGTGCGGTACATCGCCATCGCACGGCCGAACGCCACCTCGTCGCAGGTGGCGTCACTTCTACCCGCCGCCCCTGAGTCCCACGCCGTAAATCCGCGGCCGGGCGGGGCTGTTCTTCCGGTCATGCCATGATGGCGCGGCGGCTGGTCATCGCAGGCATATGCCTTGCCGTGCTGATCGCCGCCGTCGCAATACTCTTTGACCAACTGGCGGTGAAGCCGGCCCCTTCGGCGCAGACGACGTCCTCGTCGTCCCCAAGCCCGGGCTCGACTGCCCCCGGGTCAACAGCTTCGGCGGGAACCACGTCGCAAGGCGCCGAGGCACCCGGCTCCGGCAGTTCGCCGTCGGATGCTTCAGCAAGCGGAGGTACTGAAAACGGTGGCGACGGCGGTTCGTCACCGTCCGCCGGCCAGCCACTGGAAGTCCTTCCCCCTGTGACGGCAACACCGACAGGGCTGCCCGCGCCAACTGCTCCCGCTCCACTGATCACCGGAGCCTTGCCGGAGCCTGGTACCGCAGCCGGTGAAATGGTGGACGGCTGGCCCGCAGGGATCCTCACCTTGCCAGCGGGCTCGACCATCGGTTCAACCTCCGTGTCGACCTCGGGCAACACGCTCCAGGTCGCAGCTGATGGCATCATCGACAAGCCCCAGGCAGAGGTGCTGGGTTCCTTCCGAGATTCCTTGGTATCGCATGGATTCTGGTCCGAAGACGCTCCAGCCGCTGACGGTGCCATGGCTGCACGGTTCGTGAGGGGCGCGGATACGGTGACCGTTTCGGTATCAACCACAGGGACAGGCAGCTCGCGCTTCCAGCTTCTGGGCAGCCTGCACACGGCGGCAGATTAGGGCACCCATGTATATTTCCCTTTCGGACCGCAGCGGCGGTAAGCGGGATAAACCGCAGGGCATGGGGACGGCACTATCCAGCGAGGTGCCGTTCCGCTTGTCTCCGGTCATCCTTTGGCTGGGCATTGTCAGTATGGTCACCGATGTTTCCTCGGAGTCGGTGTCGGCCATCCTGCCCCTGTACGTGACAGGTTTCCTGGGTTTATCCACCATCGCCTTCGGCGTCATTGACGGCATCAACCAGGGTGCCAGTGCCATCGTCAGGATCGCAGCCGGCTGGGCTGCCGACCGCACCGGCCACCCTAAGCGGATAGCTGTGGCGGGCTATGGCTTGTCCATGCTTGCCAGGATCGGATTCCTTGTCGCCGGGAGTTTTTGGGCGATCGCGGCAATCGTCACAGCCGACCGCATCGGCAAGGGCATCAGGACGGCTCCGCGTGATGCGCTGATTTCAGTCTCGGCGCAGCCGCAGCATCTGGCGAGATCGTTCGGCGTGCACCGGATGCTGGACAACATCGGCGCGGCAGCGGGTCCGTTGATCGCCTTCTTTGTGCTGTTGATGATTCCCAACGGGTTCAGCACTGTGTTCGTGGTGTCCCTGGCCTTCGCGGTGATCGGTGTCGCCGTCCTTGCCCTGGTGGTGCCCGATGTCCAGGCCAAGGCCTTGAGAGGGGCCAGCGAACGTAAGGACCGCAGGCTTTTCGCCTTTTCGTGGAGCCATTTGAAGGAACCGGGTTTGGGCAAGCTGCTGATCGCGGCAGGGCTCTTGGGCCTGGTCACGATTGGCGACGGCTTCATCTACCTGGTCCTGCAGGACAGGGATTCCTTCGCGGTCCAGTGGTTTCCCCTGCTTTTTGTTGGCACCAACGTGGTGTTTCTTGCTTTGGCCATTCCGCTGGGACGGCTGGCAGACCGCGTGGGGAAGATCCCGGTGTTCGTCGCCGGGCACGTTGCGCTGCTTGCTACGTATTTGTTGGCCGCCGCGCCTTTTGGCGGGCTTTGGGCGACGCTGGGCTGTTTGGTCCTGCTGGGTGCCTTTTACGCAGGCACTGACGGCGTCCTGGCCGCGCTGGCCAGCCAGCTGACGCCGTCGGGAAAACTCGCCACGGGAATCGCCTCCGCGCAGACTGTGGTGGCTCTGACCCGCATGCTGGCCTCGGCCGGATTCGGTGTGTTGTGGTACGCCGTTGGTGCTTCCACCGCGATGCTCTTGGCAGGGGCGCTTTTGGCCTGTGCCGTTGTGGCTGTGGTTTTCATCCTCCGAGGTGCCAAGCGCGATGTCCCGGCCGACGTGAGCGACGGAGCATGAGGGAACGCGCCTTCGGGGGAGCTGCCGCGGGGAAGGTGCGGTGGGGTGTCCTCCTGATGGTCACTGTACTGGTCCTGGTCGCAGCGGGCGTCTACGCGGTGGGGGCCTACCAACGCTTTGAAGAAAGCCGGACGGCGGCCTCGTCCGTGGGGACCTCAGCCGGCGGACAGCTCCCCGGTGCTCCGTTCGTGCTGTTCCGGAACACCGCGTCAGGGCAGGGGTACGGGAACGCCGCAACTGTTCCGTTGTCGGATCCCGGCGGTAGCCGGGCCGTGAGCGGCCAGGAATGCGACCGGGTCTACGGCTCGCCGGAGCAGGTGGTGTGTTTGCGCACCAACCGAGGGCTGGTGACCTCTTTTGAAGCCGAGGTGTTCAACCGTAACTGGGAGCAGCAACGGGCCTGGCCGCTTCCCGGGATCCCCAGCCGGACCCGGATCAGACCCGACGGCTCCAATATCGCCACTACGGTGTTCGTCACCGGCCACTCCTATGCGACAGCAGGATTTTCCACCGCCACCGAAATCAGCCTCCCAGGCGGTTCCACCGGCAACCTCGAGGACTTCGCCCTGCTGGTCAACGGCGAACGGTTGCAGGCTACCGACCGCAACATCTGGGGGGTGACCTTCGCACCGGAGCAGGCTGATGTTTTCTATGCCACTGCGGCCGCCTCCGGACGCATCTGGCTGGTGCGGGGGAGCCTGTCAGCAAGGACTTTGACGGCTGTCCATGACAACGTGGAGTGTCCTTCGATTTCCCCGGACGGGACCCGGATCGCGTACAAGAAGAACGACGGCGGTGCGCTGGCAGCGCACTGGAACGTCGCGGTTCTTGATCTCGCCAGCGGACGCGAGACCGTCCTTTCCGAAAAGCGCAGTGTGGATGACCAGATCGAGTGGCTCGATGACCGGAGCCTTCTCTACGGCTTGCCGGACGAGACAACGGACGGGGACAGCAACATCTGGAAGCTGGAAACGGAACCGGGCGCCCAACCAAGCATGTTCATTGCCCATGGTTGGTCGCCCAGCGTCGTTCGCTGACGTTGTTGCTTCAGCAGATCCTGAGCAAGCCGCAGACGAGTCCAGTCTGGGTCGGGCTGGGTGATGGACTCGGTGACGGGGTCGCTGTTGCCGTTGCTGTTGGGGTTGCTGTCGGCGTGGCAGTAGGTGATGGTGACGGCGCCGCCTGCTGCTGGGCTGGAGCTGCGGTGGAGTACACCACATCCACGAAGTAGTTCGTGGCGTTCCAGGAACTGGTGGGCATCACGCCGCCTGAGCCGTACCGGTAGCGTCCGTTGTTGGGGCCCGAGGCCGTGAACACTCCGCTCGTCCATGTCTGGTTAAAGAATCCCTGCGTTGAGGAGTAGCGGCCGTTTGGCGCCCGGTAGGAGACCACGTAGGTCTGTCCGGTAGACAAGGCAACCGGGGTTGCCAAGGTGGCGGTTTGCCAGCCGGTGGCTGTTTCGTTGGTGAAGGTCACCTGTGCCAGCCTGGTGCCTGCGGCGTTCCACAGCGAGCCAACATGGGTGCCTGTGTTCCCGGTTCCCTTGTAGAAGCGGATCCCTGTGACGTTCCCCGCCTGGGACACCGTAAAGGCAGTTCCGAGCTCCACCGAAAGCGGGTCGGAGTTGGCTGCAACCTGGGGAAGCAACGAACCGAAGATCGTCGATTGCTGGACGGCTGCCGCCGCCGTGGTGAACTGCCAGGTGGTCGGGGGCAGGGATTGCCCCTGCGGGGTGGCCACGCCCGAGACGTTGGCGGATATCTGGGTGTTGGCGGGAAGGGCGGCCGCCGGCGTGAACGTGATGGTGCGGGCGTCAGCTGACAGTGCTGCCGTTCCTGCGACAGAGGATCCGTTCGCGGTCAAAGTGAACGTGGCGCCCGGATTGATGGCGGTGGAGAACGTGATGGATGGTTTCACGTCCGTGGGAATGGCGGTGGCTCCTGGAGCGGGCACCTGGGCACTGATGGACAGGGGAGGTGCGGCTACGGTGAAGACCAGGTCCACCAGGTAGCTGGCCGTGGACGCCGTACTCGGGAAGTCACTGGTGTAGGAGTACGCCCCCGAATCCGGCTGGGTCTTCAGCGGTCCGCTCGTGAAGCCTTCACCGAAGCCACCGGAGGTGTAGGAGTACTTGCCTGTGGGCGTCTTGTAGGCAGCTACATACTCGGTGTCCGCCTGGATGTTCACGGGCTGGCTGAACGTAGCAGTCTGCCAGCCGGTACTGGATTCGTTCGTGAACGTCACGGTCGCCAGGACCTGGCCGCCCACCGTGTAGAGGTATCCGGTGTGGGTCCCGGTGTTGCCGGCTGACTTGTAGAAACGCACACCGGTCACCTGGCCCGCAGTGTCGCTGGTGAAGCGGACACCCAAGGTCAAGGGCACGCCATCATCTACTTCGAGGGTCGTTGGCGTCACCGTGTCCTCGTACAGGGTGCACGGGCACGAACCGGGTGTGCCCGCGGCCTGTACTGTGGTGAACTGCCACGTCCCACCGGATGACATTGGTTGTCCGGAAACGGCCGTAGCAGTCACCGTGGCCGTGTAGGAAGTAGCCGCCGCCAAAGGTGCCGAGGGCGTGAAGGTCACCTTGCGGGTGTTGCTGTCATAGACAGTGGTCCCGGCAACGGCGGCACCTGCGGCCGTCTTGAGTGACAGAGTGACGCTTGAGGACACGGCTGCTTCCGAAAGAGCCGCGCTGACCGTTGTGTTGAGCGGAACGCTCGAGGCGTTCGGAATGGGGGAGTGGCCACCAACGGTGAACGGAGGCGCCGAGACCACCACCACTACGTCCACCAGGTAACTGGTGGAGGACCTCGAAGCAGGGAAGTCCCCGCTGTAGCTGTAGGCCCCGGCGTCCGACACAGTCCGCAACGGTCCAACGCTCAGTCCGGCCCCAAAGCCGTTGGCGGTTGCCGAATATGCGCCCGTGGTTGACTTGTAGCTAGCTATGTACTCGGTATTGGCAGCCATTTGGACCGGCTGGCTGAACATGGCCGTCTGCCACCCGGAACTGCTCTCATTGGCAAAGGTGACCGTTGCCAGCTGCTGCCCGCCCGCTGTGTAGAGCGCGCCTGTATGGGTGCCGGTGTTGCCGGCTGACTTGTAGAAGCGGACCCCGGTCACCTGACCGGCGGAGACACTGGTGAACCGTACTCCCAAGGTCAGCGGGACTCCGTCCTGGATTTCCGCGATGCCGGGAGTAACGGAGTCGTCATAGAGGCTGCACGGGCACGATCCCGGCACGGACGCCGTGGCAGCGGTGGTGAAGGTCCACGTGCCGCCCGAGGTGACCTGGCCTCCCGTGCTGTCAGTGCCTGACAACGTTGCCGTGTACACGGTGCTGAAGGCCAGCTGGGATGCCGGAGTGAACGTTGCCTTGCGCGTGGTCGCGTCATAGCTCGTAGTGCCCGTTACCGTTCCGGCAGAAGACTTCAGGACCAGCTGGACGCTGGCTGGGGTCACTGGCTTGGAGAAGGAGGCGCTGACCTTGGTGGTCACGGGGACGCTGGACGATGACGGAATGGGGGACTGCCCGGACACCGTCAGCGGCGAAGTATCCACGGTGCTGAAAACTGCATCAACGAAGTAGTTGCCACCGTTGAAACTGGTGGTCGGGAAGCCTTGCGAGGTGTTGTACACGCCCGCAGGCTCCGCCCCGAAACCACCGGTGACCTTCAACGGCGGATCATTGAATCCAAAGCTCGCCCACTGGTAGTCCTTGGTGGCATAGTGCCCCCTGGGTGCCCAGTACGAGACCGTGTACTTTTGGCCCGCGGAAACGGCTACCGGCTGGCTGAACAGCACGCTCTGCCAGCCCGAGGCGGTTTCATTGGCAAAAGTGGCGGTAGCCAGGCGGGTGCCGGTGGAGCTCCACAACGAACCCGTGTGGGTTCCGGTATTGGCCGAGCTCTTGTAGAACCGGACCCCCGTCACGAAGCCATTCACTGAGGGCGTGAACCGCAGGCCCATTTCGTAGGCTCCGCCGTCTCCGGAGTCGGTGATGGCAGGGACAGTTTGGCCAAAGACGCTGTAGGGTCCGGTGAGGCCAAGGTTCCTCGTAGCCACGGCTCCGATGTTGGCGCTGTCATCCACGGCCCGAACCTGGATCGCGGCGGTGTCCAGGCCCTTCTGGATGTAGGTGTAGGTCCAGGAAGCCTTGCCCTGGGCCGGGTGCCAGGTAGTACCGCCGTCGGTGGAAACCTCGACGCCGGCCACAACACCGCCGGTGTCCGTGGCAGTTCCGGTGACCGTCACGCTGCTTCCGTGCGCGATGGTTGCGCCGTTGGCTGGAGCGGTGATGGTCGCCGTGGGGCCGGTCAGATCCGAGCTCGCGCTCGCAGCAACAAGCCCGGCCGCGCGGGTTGCCGGCTGAACGCCCATGTCCGCAAACAAGTTCACTTGAGCCTGCCGCATGCGCATATCGGCAGCGGCGCCGTCGCCGTCGTGCTCCTGATCCAGGCCCCAGGTCCACTGGACGCTGCCGGCCGAGAAGACAAGAGCCCCGCTGGCCGCCCGGTACAGGGTGATGTGATGCGTGGTTGTGCCGGGCTTGACCGTATTTCCGTAATCCTGGAGGTACTCGCTGACGCTGCCGACTGTTGTGGACAGCTGGATCAGACCTGACGGCCGGAAACCGTTATCGAGGTCCTCGTCGGATTCATAGCCCACTGTGTGCGGCGCCAAGGCAGCAGTGGCACCTGCGGGCAGGGAAGCCAGTGAGGTATTGCGCCACAACCGCGACTTTCCTTCAGCGGCTGACACCGTCACTGGAAGGTCGGTGTAGTTGGACATATACAGCGTGCCCGTCAATCCGTTTTCGGGCAGACCACCGCCATTGGCCTGGGATGCGTAGCGCGGATCCCGCCATGTTCCGGTCCATTGGCTGGTGGGGTCGATCTTTCCGTTGCTCCACGTCTCCTTGTAGCAGGTCAAGGTGCGGCCCGCGGCGCCGTCCACGGAGGAGGGCTCGAACCGCGTACGCCAGTACATTTCATTGCCCGAAAGGAACTGGAGGTTGACGCCCGCGTCGCGGGCCGCAGTAACATTGGCCCTTTGGGGGCCGGACCAGTATTCGTCGTGGCCGACGGAAAGAAATACCTTGTGGTTCAGCAGCTCCGCACCATTGCGGTCAACGTCAAGGCCGCTGACGTAGCTGACGTCATAGCCGTTTTGTTCCAGGAACCGCACCATCGGATATTCGTTGGCGAAGTAGAAGTCCCGGCCTCCGATGCCGCCCCGGGTGTTCACGGGGCGGTTGTAGCTCACTTTGTAGGCGCGCCCGTTGACGGCCCCCTGGTAGAAGTCGGCGCCGCCATACGTGTTGTAGGCCTGCCAGGTCTGGTCCGCTGTTTGGAAAACGATCGATGAACGGTTTCCGTCGTTCCTGACGATGAAGGTGATGTGGCTCTGGCCGCCCGTATCCGGTCGAGTGAGAAGGGCGATATAGACCCCTGAGACCGCGGTCGCAGGTACCTGCCAGGTGGCCGAAACAGCCCAGGTACCGCAGTCATAGAGTTCGGTCGTCAGATCGTTCCTGCATGCGGGCTGCGTCTGGCGCAGGACCGATGGAGTGACGTCGGCAATCTTCCGTGCACCGTTGCCTCCATACCAGCCCGTGCGGTAGATCGCGATGGTGTAGCTGGGGGCCTTCGTGTCGATCTTGAAGCGGATGGGTTGTCCGGCGTTGACGCTGATCTCGGTGGAGAAACCCTGGATTGTGTCATCCCCGGCCCCGTCAATGTCCCATTCCGAGGGCGGGCTGCCCGGTTTGGAATTCTCACACGCCACAGCGTTCACTATGGGGTCGCAGGGGCCTGCCGCCACAGCCGCGGGGGCGGTCAGGGGCAGCAACGCTGCCACCATTGCCAGCACCAAAGTGAAGAGCAGCCCCTTGAGGGCCCGCTGAGGTGGGGTTACTGAAGGACCGGGCATGAGAACTCCTGGAGTGGTACGCCAATTGCTACGACGGGTCTGCGTCTTCACGCAGCCCCTGCTTGCCGCTCCCCAGCCAGGGTCAAACCAAGATCTTCAGTTATTGAAACCACGGTGCCTTGTGGACAGGCGTTCCTACTACGGGACCGGATCCAGCCAAAGCCGAACAGAAGTTCAAGCCGAGGCCGGATCACCGGAACGAATCCACCAAGTAACCCTTGGCAGGAGTGTAGGGGTGCGGCATCCCTGCCGCAAGGCTTTCCCGCTGCAGATCCGCGGATTTCACGTAAACGGCAGTAGATTTAGGGGGACACAAACACCCGGGCCACCCAGGAGAACCGAAGCGCCTTGCATTTGAAAAGTTTGACCGTCCGCGGATTCAAGTCGTTTGCGTCGGCCACGACGTTCGACTTCGAGCCCGGCGTCACTGCCGTCGTCGGTCCCAATGGATCCGGCAAATCCAACGTGGTGGATGCGCTGGCCTGGGTCATGGGCGAGCAGGGCGCAAAAACACTGCGCGGCGGAAAAATGGAAGACGTCATCTTCGCCGGAACCTCGGGCCGCCCGCCACTTGGCCGGGCCCATGTGTCGTTGACCATCGACAACGCGGACAACGCGCTTCCCATCGAGTACAGCGAAGTAACCATTTCCCGCACCCTCTTTCGCACCGGTGGTTCCGAATACGCCATCAACGGTGCGCCGTGCCGGCTGCTGGACATCCAGGAACTCCTCTCGGATTCCGGTCTCGGCCGGGAAATGCACGTGATCGTTGGCCAAGGCCAGCTGGACCGCGTGCTGCACGCTACGCCCGAAGACCGCCGGGGCTTCATCGAAGAAGCCGCGGGCATCCTCAAGCACCGGCGGCGCAAAGAAAAAACAGTGCGCAAGCTGGAGGCCATGCAGGCCAACCTGGCACGGCTCAGTGACCTCACCGCCGAAATCCGTCGACAACTGACCCCCTTGGGGAAACAGGCCGAAATCGCCCGCCGCGCACAAACCGTCCAGTTCGACGTACGCGACGCCCGCGCCCGTCTCCTTGCCGACGACCTCGTACAACTGACAACCACCCTGGAACAGGACGTCGCCGACGAAGCCGCGCTCAAGGAACGCCGCCAGGTAGTCGAAGCCGGGCTGGGCGTGGGACGGCGACGGCAAGCAGAGCTGGAACAGCACGCCGCAGAAGCAACTCCCCGCCTCAACGCCGCCCGCGATACCTGGTACCAGCTCTCCGCCGGCAGGGAGCGTCTGCGTTCGCTGGGTTCGCTGGCCGCTGAACGGCGGCGCCTGCTGGGCTCCTCCGAAACCGCACCCGAATCGGGGCGCGATCCGGAACACCTCGAGCGCCAGGCCGCCAGGGTCCGCGAGGAACAAGCAGCCCTGGAACACGACATCCTGGCAAAACAGGCCGCACTGCTTGAAGCCACCGTCGCCAAGGACGCAGCCGAAGCACTCGCAGCCGCCGAAGACAAACGCCTCACAGTCATGTTGCGAGCTGCAGCCGACCGCCGCGAGGGGCTTGCCCGTCTCGCCGGCCAGCTTGCTGCCGCACGGTCCCGGGCAGAGGCAGCCGAGGCCGAGCGCGGCAGGTTGCGGGAGTCGCAGGGGGCCGGAGATGAGCGGCGTAGAAAGGCGCAAAGCGAGTTCGCCGCCCTTGAAGCGCAAGTAGCCGGCGTCGAGGACGGCGAGGAAAGCCTGGATGCCGAATACGAGGAAGCAAGCGCGGCGCTGGACGGAGTACTTGCTGAAATTGAGGAACTCAAGGCTTCCGAGCGGGAGGCAGTCCGTGAGCGGGACGCCCTGACGGCCCGGCGGGATGCGCTTCAGCTCGGACTCAACCGCAAAGATGGCTCCGGGCACCTGCTGACGACCGAAGGAGTACTCGGTCCGCTGGCGGGTTTGATCAGCATCGAGCCCGGCTGCGAGGCCGCCATTGCCGCGGCCCTGGGCAGCGCCTCGGATGCCCTGGTGGTTGCCGGTGCCGACGCCGCCGTTGCGGCCTTGGGTCTGTTGAAGAAGGACGACGCCGGTCGTGCGGCGTTGCTCTTGGCCGGCGGTTTCGCCGAAGAAGGCGACGCCCGGACCGCCGTCGAACTGCCTGCGGGATGCCGCCGGGCTGTCGACGTCGTAAAAATAGCCGACCCGGCGGGCCACGGTGCCCTCGGACTCCTGGCCAATACCGTCGTGGTCGATGACCTCCGCACGGCGGCGGCGCTGGTCGCGGACTACCCTGAAGTGAAGGCAGTCACCACCGACGGTGACGTTTTTACCGCCGTGACCGTCCTTGGCGGCTCAGCCACCGCACCATCGCTTCTTGAAGTCCAGGCCGCAGTGGACGACGCCGATGCCCGCCTTCATGAGGTCACCGCCCGGCTGGAGCGTGGCCGTTTCGCCCTCGCCGGGGCCCAGGCCCGCCGCGCCGAAGCGCAGGACCGTGCCGATGCCGCACTGGAAAGACTGCATGAGTCCGACGCGCGGCTTGCTGCTGTCGCCGAACGCCTGGGCCACCTGAATTCTGTTCTGCGCAGCGCAGTGGGCGAAAGCGATCGTCTGGCGGCCTCCATGGCCAAGGCTGAAGCAAATATTGCGGAGGCGCAGCTGGATCTGGAAGTTGCTGCCGAGCGCCTTGCTGCCGCCCAGGAAGTCCCTGACGAGGAACCCTCCACCGACCAGCGGGATGAACTTGCCGCTGAGGCGAGGACGGCCCGCGCCCTGGAGACGGAAGCCCGGCTGGCGCTTCGCACTGCCGAAGAGCAACTTGGCGCGGTCAGCAACCGGGCTGCCTCCCTGGAGCGGGCTGCAGCCACCGAACGCCGTGCGCGTGAGGAGGCTGCACGACGGGCCCAGCGTCGCAGGGCACAGGCCCAGCGTGCTGCCGCTGTTGTTTCGGCGGTCGAACAGACTCTGCGCTACGTGGACGTCTCGGTGGAGGTGGCTGCCGATGAACGGGACCAGGCCGAGCAGAAACGCGAACTCCTTGAAAAAGAGCTTTCGGACGTCCGCTCGGGCAACGAGGCCCTGGCACGCGAGCTTGCCGAACTGACCGATTCGGTGCATCGGGATGAGATGGCACGGACACAACAGCGGCTGCGGATCGAGGCCTTGGAAAGCCGGGCAATCGAGGAACTGGGACTTTCCGCTGAGCAGCTCATTGCCGACTACGGCCCGGACCGGCCGGTTCCGCTTCCCGCCGGATCCACCACGGACAAATGGGCCGAACTGCGGGCCCCCGTCGACGAAAACGGCGAACCTGTGGTGGAAGGTGTTCCCTTTGTCCGGGCGGAGCAGGAGAAGCGGCTGAAGAAGGCCGAGCGCGAGCTGGCAGCCCTGGGCAAAGTGAACCCGCTGGCGCTCGAGGAGTTTGCAGCCCTGGAAGAGCGGCACCAGTTCCTGAGCTCGCAGTTGGAAGATCTCAAGTCCAGCCGGAAAGACCTGCTGGACATCATCAAAGAGGTGGACAAACGCGTCCAGCAGGTCTTCACGGAAGCTTTCGCGGACACCTCAGCCCAGTTCGACCACGTCTTTGCCAGGCTCTTCCCCGGTGGCGAGGGAAAGCTGGTTCTTACTGATCCGGATGACATGTTGACCACGGGCATCGAGGTAGAGGCCCGTCCCGCCGGGAAGAAGATCAAGAGGCTTTCACTGCTTTCAGGTGGTGAGCGCTCCCTGACTGCTGTCGCACTGCTGGTTGCCATCTTCAAGGCGAGGCCTTCACCGTTCTATGTCATGGACGAAGTCGAAGCGGCGCTGGATGACACCAACCTGGGCCGGCTCATCACCATCTTTGAAGAATTGCGGGAGTCCAGCCAGCTCATCGTGATCACCCACCAAAAGCGCACCATGGAAGTGGCCGATGCCCTCTACGGTGTGACGATGCGCGGTGATGGCGTGTCAACCGTCATCAGCCAGAGGCTCGGTGCCGGGGCTTAGCTTTATGAGAAGGTAGGGGAGTGAACGATTTCCTACCCATAATTCTGTCCATTCTCGCTGCGCTCGTAGTGGTCGGCGGACTCGTGCCGGTATTGATGAAGGCCCGCAAATCGGGCGCAAAATACCCCGGAACGCGAGATGCGAACGATCCTTTGCAGTCGTCGGCAGCAGGCGGCGGAACCCTTGTGGAGGACCGCCCGGATGCGGCTAAGGCACCGGCCCCGACCTTTGACGGAACAGTCGAAGGCACGGATGTTCCGGACGACGCCGCAGGGCTCGAAACCATCGCCATCGACACCCCGGCGCCGGTCGAAGGGCGCCTGACCCGCCTGCGCGCCCGCCTGGTCAAGTCCAACAACATCCTCGGCAAGGGCCTGCTGGCCTTGCTGTCCGGCGACAAGATCGACGAGAACGTCTGGGATGAGGTGGAGGAAACCCTTCTCCTGGCCGATCTCGGCACCGAGCCCACCATGCAGTTGGTTGATGCATTGCGTGAGCGTGTCAAAGTCCTGGGCACCCGCAGCCCCGAAGACGTCAAGGCGATGCTCAGGGAAGAGCTCATCAAGCTGGTTGATCCCGGGATGGACCGTTCACTGAACGTCGAACGCAAAGGCGACCGTCCCGCCGTCGTGCTTGTTGTCGGTGTGAACGGCGTCGGCAAGACCACCACCGTGGGCAAGCTGGCGCGTGTCCTGGTGGCCGAAGACAAGGACGTGCTGCTTGGTGCTGCTGACACCTTCCGTGCCGCCGCGGCTGAGCAGCTGGCCACGTGGGGACAGCGCGTGGGTGTGCCCACGGTCAAGTCCGACATCGACGGCGCGGACCCCGCCTCGGTTGCCTACGAGGCCGTGAAGGCAGGCATCGACCAGGAGGTCGATGTGGTCATGGTGGACACGGCAGGACGCCTGCAAAACAAGACCGGCCTCATGGATGAGCTGGGCAAGGTGAAGCGGGTCATCGAGAAGCTGGCGGAGGTGGACGAGGTCCTGCTGGTACTGGACGCCACCACCGGCCAGAACGGACTCAACCAGGCACGGGTTTTTGCTGAAGTGGTCAACATCACCGGCATCGTGCTGACCAAGCTCGACGGCACGGCCAAGGGCGGCATCGTTGTCGCCATCCAGAAGTCCCTCGGCGTTCCGGTGAAGCTGATCGGCCTGGGTGAAGGCCCGGACGACCTTGCACCCTTCGAAGCGGAAAGTTTCGTTGACGCACTGCTCAACTAAACAGCGGAACAGCTGAAGAGCTCCGGCCAAACAGAACTCCCACTGGACTGGCCGGCAGCAGTGGTTGACCCGAAACCGGGCAACCTCGGCCGCCGGTCAGTTCCTGGGTTTAAGGGGTTCCCTTGCAGGCAGCCACGCTGCCGCGGTGACCAACAGCACCGCACCCGTCAGGCCGAACGCCCAGCCATAGCCCAAGCGGTCGGCGATCAGGCCGGCAACCACCGGGCCGATGATTGCGCCAGTATCGGCAGCCATCTGGAAGACGGCAAGCACCTTGCCGCCCGAGCGTCCCCTTCCAATGACATCGGCGACGGCGGCCTGCTGCGCCGGCCCCAGCAATCCGGAGCCGAAGCCTGCTATGGCGGAGGCGATGAAGAAAGCAGCCAGATCCGTGGTCAGGCCGATGAGCCCTGTGGCCAGTCCAGTGATGACCAGGCCAGGGATCAGCAGGCGTTTTCGTCCCCAGGCATCTGCCAGGCGGCCGGAGAACGTCAGGGCAAGGGCATTTCCGACGGCGAACACGGCCAGTGCCCACGCCGCGGTTTCCGGACGTGAATCCAGGACGGCCACAGCAAAGAGCGGGATGGTAGCCATGCGGACGCCGAACGTCACCCAGCCGTTGCCGAAGCTGGAAAAAACCGCGGCGCGGTAGGCGGAGTCGGACAGCGCCTCTTTCAAAGCCATTGCGGGTGCCGGTCCCGCCTCCTGGGCGGCATTGCCGTCACCTCGGAGCATTGTCCGGACTACCAGGGCAGCAACAAGGAGCGCTCCGGCATAGGCCAGGAAGGGAACCCTCAGCCCGAAACCTGCCAGCAAGCCACCCACCACCGGCCCCAGGACGCTGCCAATCAGGAACGCCGAAGCATAGGCGCCTGATACCCTGCCACGCCGTTCCGGCGGTGCGAGCCGGATGAGCAGTCCCATGGCCGCAACGGTAAACATCACCGAGCCGGCCCCGCCGAGTCCGCGGAAGATCAGCAGCTGCCAGTAGTCCTGGGCAAACGCGCAGGCTGCGGTGGATACGGCAACGATCAAAAGGCCGGAGACGTACACGTTCCGTTCCCCGAACCGTCCGATCAATGCCCCGCCCGCCGGTGCGAAGACCAGCCGCATGAAAGCGAAGATGCTCACGATCACGGCAGCCGCGGTGGCACCGACGTCGAAGGTCGTGGCGAATTGCGGCAGAACGGGAGCGACCAGCCCGAATCCCAAGGCGATCAGGAACGCGGCAGCCAACATCACCTTGATGTCCCGTGGCAAGGGCGCCTTTTCCTGCCGGATCCTTGGAACTTTGGTGGATCGGGACGACTGGGTCATTCGGGGCTGGTCCTTCTGGTGGGTTTTTGGCACTTCTGCGCTGCGACGGGGTTGAGCTGGGCAATTCCTGTGAAGTCTGACGCCTGAAACATATCCGTAACATCGGAGATATGCACCATTTACGTTGGGGAGGTTGTTGTAACCGGCCCGCAATATAAATCCAGCGCAGGTGAAACACGGCGGCACAAAACTCTTAAGCAGGACGCAAAAGGCGTCAGGACAGCGGTTGAACCGCAGATCTAGCAAGAGAGGAACGTGCACCATGGAACTTACCGCAGGTCACGTATGGGTCATGGTGGCGGCGGCGCTTGTGCTGTTCATGACACCTGGTCTGGCATTTTTCTACGGCGGCATGACACGCGCCAAAGCAGCCCTGAACATGATGATGATGAGCTTCATCTCCATCGGCATCGTCGGGGTCGTCTGGGTGATGTGGGGCGCATCGATGAGCTCCGGGGAAGGTTTCCTGGAGATCGTGGGCAACCCGTTCGCTTCGTTCGGTCTTATCGGAGTTGAAACCACCCCGGACGCGATGATCAAGATTGGCTACGCAGCTACGTTCGCCATCATCACCGTCGCCCTCATCAGCGGTGCGATCGCAGACCGTGCCAAGTTTGGTGCCTGGAGTATCTTCGTTCCGGTCTGGGTCACCCTGGTCTACTGCCCACTGGCCTACATGGTCTG
Organism: Paenarthrobacter sp. TAF1; assembly: GCF_052113825.1. Lineage (NCBI taxonomy): Bacteria > Bacillati > Actinomycetota > Actinomycetes > Micrococcales > Micrococcaceae > Paenarthrobacter > Paenarthrobacter sp. TAF1. Next base: position 26,216 of record NZ_JBFRDO010000018.1, on the reverse strand, counting down.
GGGTGGAGGCTTGTTCGGCCCCGAAGGCGCAATCGGCAAGGCCCTCGGCCCGGCCATCGACTTCGCCGGCGGCACCGTGGTTCACATCAACGCCGGTGTTGCAGCTCTCGTCCTGGTCCTCATCATTGGCAACCGCCGCGGTTTCGGCAAGGACCCCAACCACCGTCCCCACAACATCCCGTTCGTCATGCTCGGTGCTGCAGTTCTGTGGTTTGGCTGGTTCGGCTTCAATGGCGGCGCAGCTACCACTGCGGAACAGGCGGGCCTGATCTGGATCAACACCCTGGCAGCACCCGCGGCAGCCATGATCGGCTGGCTCATCACGGAACGTATCCGCGACGGCCACCCGACATCGCTCGGCGCAGCGTCCGGTGTAGTCGCCGGTTTGGTAGCCATCACCCCTGCCTGCGCAAACGTTGATCCCATCGGCGCCCTGGCGCTCGGTGTGGTTGCCGGTGTGGCCTCTGCCCTTGCTGTCGGCCTGAAGTTCCGCTGGGGCTTCGATGACTCTTTGGACGTCGTGGGAGTCCACCTCGTCTCCGGAATCATCGGCACCGTGGCCCTTGGCTTCATCGCCAAGTCCGTGGACGGAGTTGGAGGCGGCCTCTTCTACGGCGGAGGATGGACCCAGATGTGGGCACAGCTTGCTGCGGCCGGCATTGCCATCGCGTTCTCGGCTGTCATGACGGCCATCATCGCCTTCGCCATCCACAAGACCATGGGCTTCCGGGTTTCCACGGAACAGGAGAACGTGGGCGTTGACCTCAGCCTCCACGCTGAGACCGCTTACGAGTTCGGCATCAACGGCCACGGCGGCAGCTTCCAGCCGCTGCACGAGGCCATGACCGGCAAGTCGGAAACCACCGCAACCAAGGCACCCGCAGAGGGCAAGGAGAGTGTCCAGGCATGAAGCTCATCACAGCGATCGTTCGTCCCGAAAAGCTTGAAGCGGTCCGTGAAGGCCTCGAAGCCTACGGAGTCCAGGGCCTGACGGTCAGCGCGGCCAGTGGTTATGGCCGGCAGCGCGGCTATACCGAGGTATACCGCGGAGCTGAGTACAACGTGGATTTGCTGCCCAAGATCCGGATCGAGGTTCTCGCCACCGACGAGCAGGCGGACGACATCCTGGATGTCCTCATTGCCAGCTCGAATACCGGACGCGCAGGTGACGGCAAGGTATGGACCGTGGACGTTTATGAAGCGGTCCGGGTCCGGACCGGCGAACGTGGCGCAGCCGCAATCTAGGACAGCAACACAGTAGCCAGGACAGCAGCACCGTCCAGGTGATGGCAAAGCGGGCCGGGTACCCCTCAAGGTATCCGGCCCGCTTTGCGCTGCGCTGACCTAGTTGTCGACGGCGGTGGGCCAGCCCGCCGGACCCTCGCTCCCGGCGTCGTATTCTTCCAGCGGCACCTCGCCGTCCGCCCAGGCCCGAAGGACCGGCTCGATGATCCGCCAGCAGTCTTCGGCGGTGTCGCCGCGGACGGACAGCAGGGGATCGCCGGTGAGGATTCCTTCCAGGACTTCACCGTAGGGCAGCATTCCCGCTGCGCTCAGTTCTGCCATGAGGGTCGCGCGGTCCAGCGTGAAGATGTTTCCGGGCCCATTGACATCGACATGGAGCTCCAAGGTGTCCGGCCCGAAACCAATCCGTAGTTGGTTGGGGGAGTCCACGCCCGTAAAGCCCACCGGCAGCTGGGGAACCGGCCGGAAGGTGATGACAGCCTCCTTCCGGCGTTCTCCCATGGCTTTTCCGGACCGGAGGATGAACGGGACACCCTTCCACCGCCAGTTATCAATGTCCACCTGGACTTCGGCCAGGGTTTCGGTGTTGCGCCCGGGATCCACGCCTTGTTCAGCGGCGTAGTCGGGGACTGTACGTTCGCCGAGGGTTCCGGCGGTGTACCTGGCCCGCCGTGTGGAGGCATCGAAGGGGGCTTTGACGCTGCTGGCGCGCAGCACGGTAGCCACAGCGTCACGGAGATCGCGTTCTTCGATGGTGGCCGGGGCATCGATGGCCAGGAAAGCCATGATGTGCAGGAGATGGCTTTGGATCATGTCACGCAGGGCGCCGGCAGCGTCGTAGTAACGCGCCCGTCCTTCGAGGGCCAGGTCTTCGTCGAAGACGATTTCCACCTTTTCGACGTGCTCACGGTTCCAGACGGGTTCCAGGAATCTGTTGGCGAAGCGTAGGCCCAGGATATTCAGGACTGTCGCCTTGCCCAGGAAGTGGTCCACGCGGTGGATGTGGTCCTCGGGCACCAGGGCCGCCAGGGTCTTGTTCAGTTCACGCGCTGATTCAGTGCCCGAGCCGAAGGGCTTCTCCATCACCAGGCGCGTGCCGTCCGGCACCTGCTCACGCCGCAGTATTTCGCAGGCCTTCTGGCTGACGTGCGGAGGCAGTGCAAAGTACACGGCGACCGGCCCCTCCAGCTGCGCCAGCAGTTCGGCCAAGGGGCCATCCGCTGTCACATCCACCTGGTGGTATTCGGTACTTTCGGCAACTGCGGCCAAAGCCGCGCGTCCGGCAGTATCGGCGGACTCCGACGCCGCCTCGAAGGCGCCCTTGACCCGTTCCTGCCATTGATCCGGTGACCACGGGTCCGAACCGGCGCCCACCAGCCTCAGTCCGGGGGCACGGCCGGCAGCCAGGAGTCCGGCTAGTCCGGGCAGGAGCAGCCTGCCTGTCAGGTCCCCGGACGCGCCGAGGATGAGCAACGTTTTTACAGTTGTTTTACTGGTCACTGTGCCAGCATGCCACCTTGCCAGCGTGACTTGGTACCCTAGATAGTCGAGTCCCGTGGTTAACGCCGGACCGGCCACCATTCGTAGACCATCGAAAGAAGTGCGCGGCGCGTGTTCAATTCACTCTCTGACCGGTTGACAGCAACCTTCAAGAACCTCCGTGGCAAGGGCCGCCTCACCGAGGCTGACGTCGATGCCACCGTCCGGGAGATCCGCCGTGCCCTCCTGGACGCGGACGTCGCAGTGTCCGTGGTCCGCGAGTTCACAGGCCGCATCCGTGAACGCGCCCTGGGTGCCGAGGTTTCGGGAGCGCTGAACCCGAGCCAGCAGATCGTCAAGATCGTCAATGAGGAACTCAAAGAGATCCTCGGCGGCGAGACCCGCCGCATACGCCTGGCCAAAACCGGCCCCACCATCATCATGCTGGCCGGCCTTCAGGGTGCCGGTAAGACCACCCTCGCAGGCAAGCTTTCCAAGTGGCTCAAGGCCCAGGGCCACAGCCCCATGCTGGTGGCGTGCGACCTTCAGCGCCCCAACGCAGTGACCCAGCTCCAGGTAGTTGGCCAGCGCGCCGGTGTCCCGGTGTTCGCCCCGCACCCGGGTGCCACCTCCGAACTTGAGCACCCCGCCGGTGACCCGGTTGCGGTAGCCAAGGCCGGCGTCGAGGAAGCCCGCCAGAAGCTTCACGACGTCGTGATCGTGGACACCGCCGGCCGCCTCGGCGTGGACGCCGAGATGATGGACCAGGCCCGTCGCATCCGCCAGGCGATCATTCCCAACGAAGTCCTTTTTGTCATCGACTCCATGATCGGCCAGGACGCCGTCAACACGGCGATGGCGTTCGATGAAGGCGTCAACTTCACCGGCATCGTGCTTTCGAAGCTCGACGGCGACGCCCGCGGTGGTGCCGCACTTTCCGTTGCGTCGGTCACCGGTAAGCCGGTCATGTTCGCGTCAACGGGCGAAGGCCTTGACGATTTCGAACTCTTCCACCCGGACCGGATGGCTTCCCGCATCCTGGACATGGGTGACGTACTTACCCTGATCGAACAGGCTGAGAAGGCGTGGGACAAGGACGAAGCAGCCCGGATGGCGAAGAAATTCGCCGACCAGGAAGACTTCACCCTTGACGACTTCCTGGCCCAGATGCAGCAGATCCGCAACATGGGCTCCATGAAGAAGATGCTCATGATGATGCCGGGTGCGCAGAACATCCGCCAGCAGCTTGAGAACTTCGACGAAAAAGAGATCGACCGCGTCGAAGCGATCGTCCGTTCCATGACCCCGCACGAGCGTGTGGCTCCCAAGATCATCAACGGCTCACGCCGCGCCCGTATCGCCAAGGGTTCAGGTGTCCATGTTTCCGAGGTCAACGGTCTGCTGGAGCGTTTCGCCCAGGCCCAGAAGATGATGAAGAAGCTGGCCCAGGGCGGCGGCATGCCGGGCATGCCCGGAATGCCCGGCCTCGGTGGTCCCGGTGGAGGACGAAAGAACGGGAAGAACGCGCCCAAGAAGAAGGCACGGTCGGGCAACCCGGCCAAGGCTGCCCAGGAGCTGCGTGACGCAGAGGCCAAGCGGGCCAATGCGGCCTCGGCGGCTCCCACAGGCGCGGCCTTCGGCCAGGGCGCAGCGGACTTCGACCCGTCCTCGCTCAACCTTCCCAAGGGTTTCGACAAGTTCCTCGGTAAATAACCGTGCCGACATCCCGGCCCCGCGTCGGAGCCGGGATGTCAGAGCCGTCGAATAGGCTGAACCAATGCATAAGCAGCGCGTAGTCTTCCTTCACGGCCTGGGCAGTTTTGGTGCTGCGGCCTGGCCGAAGCAGCACGGCATGGCGCTTGGCTATGATGCACTTTTTCTCCGGAGGCACGGTTTTGATCCGGTCGCGGAACCGGCGGAATCCAACGTCGCTGCCGACGTCGCCATCGTGATTGGTGCCTTGGCTGATTCAGGGGGCGGCCACGTCGTAGCGCACGAGCAAGGCGCGATCTCCGCCATGTTAGCGGCCGTTGAGCGCCCTGATCTTGTGCATTCGCTTTCCTTGGTGGAGCCCGCCTGTTTGTCCCTGACTGCTGAGCTTCCCGCTACCGCTTCATATCGGGCGCTGATGGAACCGCTGTTTGAGGTGCGGGGCCAGCTCAACGACGCCGATTACCAGCGTGAGTATTTCCTCCGCGCGTTTTCCGCCGAAACGGGAGGGCTCGACTCTCCCGAGGCCCGGCGTTCTGCCCGCAGGCTCCGGCTCCAAGCTCCGCCGTGGGAAGCTCCACTGCACATTGTTCCTGGTGTTCCCACCCTGGTTCTTACGGGTGGTTGGGAGCCGCTGTACGAGGAAATCGCCGCGTACCTCCAGGAGACCGGTGCCCTCCGCCGTGTGGCAGCAGGCGGGCACCGGCCCCAGGACTCACCCGACGGCGATCACATCATCCGTTCGTTCGTCGCAGAGGTGCGACGGGCCAGGTCAGTTCAGGCTTCCTGACTGCGTGGTCCCATCGATCGGCTCCGGCGTCCGTGCGGAGGCCACCTGGAGCTCCGGCAGATAGACCTTTCCACCGGAGGCGAGGAACTCCGCACTTTTTTCCCGCATCCCGCTGTACATTCCTGCGATCGCCGCTTGGGATTCTGCTGAACCGTATTCGTCGCGGATGTCCTGGCTGATGCGCATCGAACAGAACTTGGGCCCGCACATTGAGCAGAAGTGCGCCGTTTTGGCGGGTTCCGCCGGCAGCGTTTCATCGTGGAACGACTCGGCCGTCACAGGATCGAGGGACAGGGCAAACTGGTCCCTCCACCGGAATTCGAAGCGCGCCTTGGAAAGTGCGTCGTCGCGCTCATGTGCGCCGGGGTGCCCCTTGGCAAGGTCCGCCGCGTGCGCCGCGATCTTATACGTGATCACCCCTGTTTTGACATCGTCTTTGTTGGGTAGGCCCAGGTGTTCCTTGGGCGTGACGTAGCAGAGCATGGCCGTGCCGTAGCGGGCGATCTCCGTGGCACCGATGGCTGAGGTGATGTGGTCGTAGCCGGGGGCGACGTCGGTGACCAGCGGACCCAGGGTGTAGAACGGTGCCCCTTTGCAGAGTTCCTGCTGCCGTTCCACATTTTCGCGGACCAGGTGGAACGGGATATGCCCGGGACCTTCCACCATCACCTGCACGTCGAATTCCCAGGCGCGCTGTGTGAGTTCGGCCAGGGTGTCCAGTTCCGCGAATTGTGCGGCGTCGTTGGCGTCAGCGGTAGCGCCGGGACGCAGGCCGTCGCCGAGGGAAAACGCGACGTCGTACTTGGCAAAAATTTCGCACAACTCGTCGAAGTGCGTGTACAGGAAGTTCTCCTGGTGGTGGGCCAGGCACCACCCCGCCATGATGGACCCGCCACGGGAAACTATGCCTGTCACGCGGTTGGCGGTCAGCGGTACGTACCTGAGCAGTACACCGGCATGGATCGTCATGTAGTCCACGCCTTGCTCGCACTGTTCGATCACTGTGTCACGGAAGATTTCCCACGTGAGCTTGTTGGCTTCTCCATTGACCTTTTCCAGCGCCTGGTAGATGGGAACGGTGCCGATCGGAACAGGGGAGTTGCGGATCAGCCACTCGCGGGTGGTGTGGATGTCGTCGCCGGTTGACAGGTCCATGACGGTGTCCGCGCCCCACTGCGTAGCCCACTGAAGCTTGTCCACTTCTTCGGCAATTGAACTGGTGACGGCCGAATTGCCGATGTTGGCGTTGATCTTCACCAGGAAGGCCTTGCCGATAATCATGGGCTCGGATTCGGGGTGGTTGATGTTGTTGGGAATGATCGCGCGGCCGGCGGCGACTTCGCTGCGGACCAGTTCGACATCGCAATTCTCGCGCAGCGCCACGAAGCGCATCTCAGGCGTCACCAGGCCTTGCCGTGCGTAGTGCATCTGGGTGACGGTCTTACCCTCGACGGCGCGGCGTGGCACCGGTTGCGCGCCCTTCCACTCGGCTGAGGCGGCCCCGCGGCGAACAGCCGACTTGCCGTCGTCGAGCAGGTTCCGTTCGCGGCCGGAATAGGCCTCAGTGTCGCCGCGGGACTCGATCCATGCGGCCCGGAACGGTTCCAAGCCCACGACGGGATCGCTGCCCGGGCCTGCCGTCCGGTACACCTGCAGTGGTGCGTTGGCTTGGCCATTGGGGGAGGGCTCCAGCGCGATTTCCGTGACGGGGACGCGGATTCCGGCGTCATGGTCTTCAAGCCATGCCAGCGAATGGGACCTCAGGGACTGCGTAACAGGCTCGTTTTGGGCAGGGCTGGACTCGTTTTGGGCAGGGCTGTGCTGTGTTTTGGTGGTGCTCAAAGGATTACTCACTTCCTTCGCCGGCATTACCCGGACAGGTTCAACGGTCGCAGGCTGCCTCAGCCCGATCTCAGCCCCTGCAAGGGCCCCCGTGTGGTCGTAGACGAAGCTACCACAGCTGGCAGGGGGCGCCCAGTCACATCAGTCCGCCGAAGCCTGCCGCCCCGCTGCGGATTAGGCTTTTGCCATGGCCAACATCATTGAATTCAGCGGACCCGTGCTCGTGGCGGCAGATGACGTGCGCCAAGGAATGTGGTCTGTTGGGGGAGCGCTGACGTTTGAAAAGCCGTCGTCCCCTCCCGACAAGGTACTGGACGGTTGGGTCCTGCCGGGTTTCGTGGATGCCCACTGCCATATCGGATTGGGCGCCGGTGGGGCCGTGGACGACGCCACCACCCTCGCGCAGGCCCAGGCCGACCTCGCTTCGGGAACCCTGCTGATCCGCGACTGCGGATCTCCCAGCGACACACGTTGGGTGCAGCAGCGTACGGACTTGCCCCGCCTTATCAGGTCCGGCCGCCACATCGCCCGAAGCCGTCGGTACCTGCGCGGATTGGGCCATGAGATTGAACCGGAACAGCTGGTGGAGACCGTCCGTAAGGAGGCCCGCGACGGCGACGGTTGGGTGAAGCTCGTGGGCGACTGGATCGACCGTGGCATTGGCGACTTGGCGCCCTCTTTTCCGGCAAAGCTGGTCAGGGACGCCATAGCTGCCGCCCACGAGGAAGGTGCCAGGGTCACGGCGCACTGCTTTGCCGAGGACACAATCGACGACATGCTGGATGCCAACATCGACTGCATCGAACATGCCACTGGCCTTCTGCCCCGGCACATCCCACGGCTGGTGGAGCAGTCAGTGCCGATCGTTCCCACGTTGGTGAACATTGCGACCTTTCCGGAGATCGCCGCCCAGGCGGCGCCAAAGTTCCCCGGGTACGCGGACCACATGACGCGGTTGTGGGAGCGCCGGCGTGAGCGGGTCCTTGAGGCTTTCGAGGCCGGGGTGGCGATCTACGCGGGAACGGATGCGGGCAGCGTGATCAAGCACGGCCGCATCGCGGACGAAATGCATGAACTGCACGACGCCGGCCTGCCGCCCGCCGCGGTCCTGGATGCCGCTGCGTGGGGCGCCCGCAAGTGGCTGGGAGCCGACGCCATCAGCGAAGGCGCCAGTGCCGACGTCGTTCTCTGCCATGACGATCCCCGGCACGACCTACGGACGGTATCCGGGCTCAAGCACGTGGTCCTTCGCGGTGAACTCATGGGATGAGCGTCAAATGGTTGGGAATAAATTGAAGCTTCAAGTAATTTAGAGAAGTAGAACCTGCCGAAAGGCGGACACTTCAACACCGGGAGCTTCACATGTCCACATCATCCGCACAGGACCTTCTTCCTGCCGACCTCGCCATGGGCACTGTCATGCTCAAGGTCGGCGACATGAAAGTCATGAGTGACTACTACCAGCGTGCTTTGGGCCTTGTGGTCGTGGCCGAACAGGACGGCGGCCTCTACCTGGGCCGGGCAGGCAAGCCCGTGGTTCACCTGGCGCCGGCTTCGGGGCTCCAGATTCCGGGGCGGGGTGAAGCCGGGTTGTTCCACACCGCCATGCTGTTCCAGGATCAGCCCTCACTGGCGGCCACCATCGCCACCGCTGCCGGATACGAACCCCGGGCGTTCGTGGGCAGCGCAGACCACCTGGTCAGCGAAGCGTTCTACTTCACCGACCCGGAAGGCAACGGTATCGAGCTTTACTACGACAAGCCCCGTGAAACCTGGCAGTGGGACGGCAAGAACGTCGTCATGGACAACGTGGCCCTCCCGCCGCAACGTTTCCTTCAGCAGCACCTGAGCGAAGAAGCCGTCACTGGCCAGCATCAGGCAGCGGCCGGTGTCGGGCACGTCCACCTTCAGGTAGGTGACGTCGCCACCGCCCAGGACTTCTACGTCGGGACCCTGGGCTTCGAGCGGACCGCGGGCTGGCACGGCCAAGCACTGTTCGTATCTGCCGGCGGCTATCACCACCACATGGCCATGAATGTCTGGAACAGCCGGGGTGCCGGCCCCCGCAAGGACACTCTTGGGCTGGGGGAAGTGTTGATCGAGGTTCCATCCAGCGAGGATGTCGGGGCCTTGGCGGACCGTTTGCGCGTTGCCGGGGTGCAGAACCATCACACCGGCGCTGAACTGCAGTTCGAAGATCCATGGCGGAACAAGCTGCGGGTGGCTGTTCGCTAGGCAGCATCCCGCCGGAGTGCCCGTCGGTGCCCCATGCTGCACTAGGCTGGGCAGTGACGGTTCGGGACCCTGGCGGGCCTGCGCCGGTCGTCCCGTCAGCACGAAGGATTGAGAGTACTCTCCATGGGCTTTGCCGAAATTTTTGTAGCCACCCACGATGAAGCACTCAAGCGGGCGGCAGCCCTGGGTAAAGGTGCCGATGCCGCAGGCCCTGCAGTCCGCATCAACGGCATAACGGACTTCGAGGTGGAACAACTGGGCGACCTCGCCGGCCAGGCCGTCCATGCCGCAGGCGCTGACTACGAACTCGCGCTGGTGGACGTCACCAGTGACGCGCTGCTTGGCGTTCCCGAAGCGATGGTGAGGGCCTTGGCCGAATTGCTCACGTATGAGAGCGAAGGTGAAGCCAATGTCCTGGATGACGTTGCTTCCGCCTGGGCGGAACAAGAAGACATGCCGTTCGACGCCGCCCAGTCCCGGCAGTACGTTCAGCAACTTGCCGCTCTGGCCACGGACGTGGAAAAAACGGAGCGCGCCGGGCTTTACGTCTGGTCCGAATAGCCACCTCTCCGGCTGGGTCCGGGCACTGACCGGGCCTTGGTGTGACCAAGAACTCACCGACCCGGAGGGCTTGAGTCGTAATCTACCCGGGCATCTGGCACAATAGACAGGTACTCGATCGGTGCGGCCCCTCTCTCCGTGCTCGTATCTTGTCCTTCGAACCGTCTAGTATGGCCCGCCCCACGGGTGCAAAACGTCGGGTTCAACCCCGTTTCAGAAACAGGAGTGACCACAAAAGTGGCCGTAAAGATTCGCCTTAAGCGCTTCGGTAAGATGCGCGCACCGTACTACCGCATTGTCGTCATGGATGCCCGCGCCAAGCGCGATGGCCGTGCCATTGAAGAAATCGGCAAGTACCACCCCACCGAAGAGCCGTCGTACATCGAGGTCGCTTCCGAGCGCGCCCAGTACTGGCTTTCCGTTGGCGCCCAGCCGACTGAGCAGGTTGCTGCGATCCTCAAGATCACCGGTGACTGGCAGAAGTTCAAGGGCCTCCCGGGCCAGGAAGGCACCCTGAAGACGAAAGCTCCCAAGGAAGCTTTCGTAGCACCGGAGAAGGGTTCCGTCATCATCCCGGAAGCCATCACCAAGAAGGCCAAGAAGGACGACGCTGCCGAGGCTCCGGCCGAGGCTGAAGCAGAGACCACCGAGGCTGAGTAAGTTGCTGGCAGAAGCGCTCGAGCACTTGGTTCGTGGGATCGTTGACAGCCCTGAGGATGTCAAGGTCAGTGCCAAGAACAACCGCCGCGGGGAATCCCTTGAGGTGCGCGTTCACCAGGAGGACCTCGGACGGGTGATCGGCCGTCAAGGACGGACCGCACGCGCACTGCGCACTGTGGTTGCCGCCTTGGCTGGTGGCGAGCAGGTCAGGGTCGACGTCGTCGACACCGACCGCCGCCGGTAACGCGCTCAGCACTGCTTGTCTTAGATCCGGCCCCTTCACCGAATATGGTGGAGGGGCCGGATTGCTTTGTCCAACACTTCACACCGTGGCTGCCCGGCGGCGCGGAACAACAGGAATTCAGAGGAACCCATGCAGCTCCAGGTGGCCCGGATCGGTAAACCCCATGGCATTCGCGGCGAGGTAACGGTGCAGGTACTCACTGACGCACCCGCAGAGCGCTTCGTCGCCGGAACCGAGTTCGTCGTGGAGCCGGCGTCCGCCGGACCCCTGACCGTCCGCAGTGCCAGGTGGAACAAGGACATCCTGCTGCTCGGATTCGAGGAGATCGCGGACCGAAATGCCGCCGAGGCCATCCGCGGCGCCAAGCTGTACATCGAAACCGAGGAACTCGACGACGAAGACGACGACGAGGGTTGGTACGAACACGAACTCGTTGGGCTGGAAGCGCGAGTTGGATCCCAGGTCGTGGGCAAGGTGGCAGCGCTGACGACGTTGCCTGTCCAGGACCTGCTGACAATCACCACGGACGAGGGAAAGGAAATCCTTGTTCCCTTCGTGGATGAAATCGTTCCCGAGGTCAACATCGAGGACGGATACGTCCTCATCACCCCGCCTGCGGGACTCTTTGAGCTCAATGACGACTCCTCTGACGACGCAAAGGATGCTGCGGGGGATGACGCCTGAATGAGGATTGATGTCGTCAGTATTTTCCCCGAGTACCTGGCCCCCCTTGAGCTCTCCCTGATAGGCAAGGCCCGGCAGGACGGATTGCTGGAGCTCAACGTCCACGATCTCCGCAGCTTCACCACCGACAAGCACCGGACGGTGGACGATACCCCGTACGGCGGGGGTGCCGGGATGGTCATGAAGCCTGAACCCTGGGCCCAGGCCCTTGAGTCGCTGGCGCCTGCGCACGAAGGTGCCAAGCCCGTATTGATCGTTCCGTCACCGGCAGGACAACGCTTCAACCAGGCGCTGGCCTACGAACTCGCTGAAGAAGAGCAGCTGGTCTTCGCCTGCGGCCGATACGAAGGCATCGACGAACGCGTCATGGACTGGGCCCGGGACCACTTCACGGTGCGCCCCGTCAGCCTCGGTGACTACGTTCTCAATGGTGGCGAGGTAGCTGTCCTTGCCATGGTTGAGGCAATCGGTCGCCTGCTCCCCGGAGTGGTCGGCAACCCGGAATCCCTGATCGAGGAGTCGCACTCCGACGGCCTCCTGGAGTATCCCGTCTACACCAAGCCCTCGTCGTGGCGGAACCACGATGTTCCGGAAATCCTGCTCAGCGGCAACCACGGAAAAATTGCCCAGTGGCGGCGCCACGAGCAGTTCCGCCGCACCGCAGAGCGCCGGCCTGACCTCTTGGCGGATTTCGACGCCGGTGCTTTGAGCCGCGCCGACCGCAACGCGCTGACGGAACTCGGCTATGACGTGGTGGATGGCCGCCTGCAGGCCAGGCACGGCGGCGACGCCGCCAACTAGCGCTGCCCGCCGCCGTCGGGAGTTCCAGTCCCGCCAGTTGGCTGGATGGCTGCGCTTATGGCAGAATTAACCCTTGTGTCTGCTGGGCTGACACCTGCCACAGGGGGAGTTCAGCCAACAGTCGGACAACCCGGTGACGCCAATCAGTGGCGGAACCGGACACTAATAAAACTTCGGCGGAGATTTCCGGTAGGCCTTCGGGCTGCGGGCTTGTTCGCCGTAACCCAAAGTGAATGACCTGTGGCGTTCACCAGGAGTGGATTAATGCATATCCTCGATAGCGTAGATGCAGCCTCGCTGCGTAACGATGTTCCCGAGTTCCGCGCGGGTGACACGCTCAAGGTTCACGTCAACATCATCGAAGGCAAGAACTCCCGTGTCCAGGTTTTCCAGGGCTTCGTCCTTGGCCGCCAGGGCGACGGCGTTCGCGAAACCTTCACCGTGCGCAAGGTTTCCTTCGGTGTCGGCGTAGAGCGTACCTTCCCGGTACACTCCCCGATCATCGACAAGATCGAGGTCGTCACCAAGGGTGACGTCCGCCGCGCCAAGCTTTACTACATGCGCGCACTGCGCGGTAAGGCTGCGAAGATCAAGGAAAAGCGCGACTTCGCCAAGTAAGTCCTGCGACTTACGCAACGGGTCCAGGATTCGTGCCCGGTTGTATCCGGAGCAATCCGCAACGCAACAGGGATACGAGTCATGGACACATCAGAACGCCAGCCCCGGAAACAGGGCTGGCGTTTTGTTTTGCTCGCACTGGTCCTCGCGATCGCCATCAGCGGATTGGTCCGTTCCCTGTGGCTTGACGTCTACTACATTCCCTCGGAATCCATGGAGCCGCTCCTGATGACGGGCGACCGGATCCTGGTATCGCGGACCGACTTCAGTGCCGAGCCGATCCGCCGGGGCGATGTTGTGGTCTTTGATGGGCGGGGTTCGTTTGCTCCGCTGAGCAGCGGGCGCGGTCCATTCGTTGACGCCGCCTCTGCAGCAGCCCAGTGGTTCGGGCTGACGGGCAGCGACACCACGTACGTCAAGAGGGTCATCGGGGTGCCGGGTGACCATGTCCAGTGTTGTGATGCCGGCGGCCGCCTCACAGTGAACGGTCAGGTACTTGAGGAACCCTATCTGTACCCGGGAGACGAACCCAGCAAGCAGAAATTCGACGTCGTGGTGCCTCCGGACCGGCTCTGGTTGATGGGCGACCATCGCTCGCGGTCTGCTGACTCTCGTGGCTTGCTTGGTGCGCCCGGCGGAGGAATGGTTCCGATGGACCGGGTTATCGGCCGGCCGGTCCAGATCATCTGGCCACTTGATAGATTTGCAGAGATGCCTCGCTCCACGCAGGCCGAAACACCATCGAAGAACGGACAGTAGATGCCGGACAAAGCTCCTGGGAACCCCGAGCGGTACGACGACGACTCGCGGCTCCCGGACGGAACGGCAAGTGCCGCTGGTGTAGCGGAGCCGGATGCTGGTGCAGCAGAGCCTGAAGAGGATCAAAAGAAGCCCCGCAAGAATCCTGCCCTGGTGTGGATCAAGGAAATCGCCACTGTCGTGGCCATTGCACTGGTGTTGTCCTTCCTGCTGAAAACCTTCCTCTTCAAGGCTTTCTACATTCCCTCGGAGTCCATGGAGAGCACCCTGGACGTTTACGACCGCATCTTCATCAATTTGCTCGTTCCCGGACCCTTTGACCTTTCGCGGGGAGACGTCGTGGTCTTCAAGGACACGCAGGCCTGGCTGCCGCCCGTGGCACAGAAACCCGCCGGCCCCATGGACTGGGTAGGGGACACGCTCGAGTTCGTGGGCTTGGCTCCGGATGCCAGCGAGCAGCACCTGGTGAAGCGCGTCATCGGACTGCCGGGCGATCATGTCACGTGCTGTGACGCCCAAGGCCGCGTCAGCGTCAATGGCGTCGCGCTCAATGAAAGCTATATCAACCCCGCGGAACTGCCTTCCCCGCAGTCGTTCGACGTCGTCGTGCCGGAAGGTAAAGTGTGGGTTATGGGCGATAACCGCAACCACTCGGCTGACTCGCGGGCCCACCAGGAAGTCAACGGTGGATTCGTCAACATAGAGGACGTCGAAGGCAAGGCAACCGTCATCGCGTGGCCGATCAACCGGTGGACCGTCCTCGATAACTATCCGGACGTTTTCCGTAATGTCCCTCAAGGCACCCCGGCGAAGTAATGGCTACCGCAACAGCCCGGAAGAAGACCCCCGCCAAGGCGAAGGCCAAAGCCAAGGTCCAGGCAGGTTTTCCCACACTCGACGTTGAGCGTTCCTTTCTGTCCTCCGGGGTGCGCTTGCTGGCCGGTGTCGACGAGGTAGGCCGTGGAGCCTTGGCTGGCCCGGTCAGCGTTGGCATCACAGTGGTCGACCTTGCCGATCACGGCCTGCTGGCCGATGTCCGCGACAGTAAACTCCTCAAACCAGAGGACAGGGACAGACTGGAACCCCTGGTCCGTGAATGGGCCCTGGCGTCAGCTGTAGGTCATGCCTCGTCCCGGGAAATCGACGAGATCGGCATTATTGCGGCTTTGCGCCTGGCCGGCACGCGTGCGTGGTGTGACATCCTGGACGGCGGCGTCACGCCTGATCTGGTCCTGTTGGATGGGAGCCATAACTGGCTCTCACCCGAGGTCCAGGCATCTCTTTTTGATCCTGCCCCGGCGGGCGCCGGCTGCGAGGCACCGGTCCACACCAGGGTAAAGGCGGACATGAGTTGCCTGAGTGTTGCTGCGGCCAGCGTATTGGCCAAGGTGGCTCGTGACCGCATCATGGTGGACCTTCACTCCGAGCTGCCGGCTTACGGCTGGAACGTGAACAAAGGGTATGCCACCGCCGCACACAGGGATGTCATCCGCCTGCATGGTCCCAGCGCGTACCACCGGACCAGCTGGCACCTGACGGGGCCCGACCCCGAGTAGAGCGATCCTGTAGCTTTCTGTTGCAGGTCTGGCGCATGGCACCTTGCAGATGGTGCAAGATGGAACCATGAGTGCCGAGGACCTTGAGAACTATGAAACCGACATGGAGCTGCAGCTCTACCGTGAGTACCGGGATGTAGTCGGTCTGTTCAGCTACGTTGTAGAGACGGAGCGGCGGTTCTATTTGGCCAACCATGTTGATCTCCAGGCCCGCAGCGCAGACGGGGAAGTTTACTTCGATTTGACCCTGCAGGACGCTTGGGTCTGGGACGTTTACCGTTCGGCCCGTTTCGTCAAGAACGTCCGCGTGATTACTTTCAAGGACGTCAACGTCGAGGAACTGCCCCGCAGCGAAGACCTGGCCTTGCCGAAGGACGGCGGCCTGGGCGATCTCGGAGATCTTGGCAACTAGTCCGCTTCACTGCACTGTTCCTCCACAGCGCTGATTCCGGCGGGTTTACGCACATAGCCTCCTAAGCCCCTGCCGCTCACCCCCTCCAGCCGGAAGGCTGGACAGCGGAGGTGATGGTCATGAGAGCAAAAGACCGGCTTGGCCAAAATGGCGAGGCATTGGCTGCGGATTTCCTGACGGATCAGGGGATGCGGATCATTGACCGCAATTGGCGGTGTGCGGAGGGTGAGATAGACATCGTCGCGATCGACGGTGACACCTTGGTGGTTGCCGAGGTCAAAACCCGGAGCAGCCTGGACTACGGGCACCCCTTCGAGGCTGTTGGAGCGGCAAAGCTCGCCCGTTTACACCGGCTCCTTTCCTGTTGGTGCCGGGCCCACGAGTTCAAAGCGTCGCGTCAGCGTGTCGATGTCGTTTCGGTGGTGGACGGCGGCGTCGGTGATCCTGTGCTTGAGCACCTGCGGGGTGTCGGCTAGGTGGGGGTGGGCCGCAGTTACTGTGTTGCCCTTGTGGGCCTGAACGGTTACATCGTGGAAGTGGAGGCCGACATTGGGCAGACGCTTCCGAACTTTGTGATCCTGGGGCTCCCTGACGCCGCCTTGAACGAGGCCAAGGAACGTATCCGATCAGCCGCGCAGAACTCCGGAATACCTTTGAGCCGCCGGAAGATCACGGCCAACCTGATCCCAGCGTCACTGCCTAAACGGGGATCGGGCTTCGACCTCGCCATCACCATGGCAGTGCTTCGTGCTGCCGAGGACATCCGTTCCATCGATGGAACAGTCTTTATCGCCGAGCTTGGCCTGGACGGCAGGCTGAGGCCGGTCCGGGGAATGCTGCCCGCCGTCATGGCTGCCGTGCAAGCCGGGTATCCGGACATCGTGGTGGCGGAGGCGAATGTTRCCGAGGCTGCCTTGGTGCCCGGCGCGAACGTCCGAGGCTATAAGACGCTGGCACGGCTCGCCTATGATTTTGGCGCAGACCCGAAGGACCTCGCCCTGGACTACGATCCCATGGACGAGGATGTCCCGGAGATTGACGCCGTTGAAGTGCCGGTGGCGCCGGACCTTTGCGACGTTTCGGGGCAGGAAGAAGCCCGGCAAGCGTTGGAAGTCGCTGCTGCCGGCGGACACCATATGCTGCTGACGGGGCCGCCGGGAGCCGGAAAGACCATGTTGGCCGAGAGGTTGCCTGGTTTACTTCCGGATTTGGCGGAGACAGCAGCAATGGAAGTGACGGCCATCCATTCCTTGGCAGCCGTCCAGGCATCCGCCGTGCGGCTCATTCACAGGCCGCCTTTTGAGAATCCCCACCACAGCGCCACTGCCGCGGCGATCATCGGCGGCGGCTCGGGACTTCCCCGGCCGGGCGCGGCATCGCGGGCGCATCGGGGAGTGCTGTTCCTGGACGAGGCTCCCGAGTACGAGCGACGGGTCCTGGATGCCCTTCGCCAGCCCCTTGAAAGCGGTGAGCTTGTCATCCACCGGTCGGCCGGCACAGCGGCTTACCCCGCGCGCTTCCAGCTCATTCTGGCGGCGAATCCCTGTCCCTGTGGCAAAGCAACCGGCAAAGGCCTGGACTGCACGTGCACGGCGATGATGCGGCGTCGCTACATCGGCAGAATGTCCGGCCCGTTGCTGGACCGCGTTGACATTCAACTGAACGTGGAACGTGTGTCCTTGGCGGATTTCGGCCATGCCGGGCAGGAGGAGGACACGCGGACCGTAGCGGAACGGGTGCTGGCGGCCAGGGAGCGGCAGTTGCTGCGCCTGAAGAACACCGGGCTCGAAACCAACTCCCAAGTACCGGGAAGAATCCTGCGAGGACAGCTGCGGTTGCCTCCGGGAACCACGAGGATCCTGGACACCGCACTCGAGCGGGGAGTGCTGACCGCTCGCGGCTACGATCGCGTCCTTCGCCTCGCGTGGACACTCGCTGACTTGGACCGCAGCGAGCGACCGGATGCTGACCATATTGGGCAAGCGCTCGGCCTGAGGCAGGCCGCGGCGGCGACATGAGCGAACGACACGAACGGAATGAACGGAAAACGGCAGGAGTGGCAGGAATGAGCGTGCACGACAAAGAACGGGTAGCCCGGGCCGCGTTGGCCCGGCTGATGGAGCCGCAGGACTCAGTGGGATTGGCCCTGGTGCAGGTGGTCGGCGCTGTGGATGCGTTGGGGGTTGCCACGGGGGAGCTCGGGACCGGTCCTGGTATGGAGCAGGAGATTTCTGCGGTCCTCCGCGACGGGGGCGGACCCGCAACATGGGCAGGTATGCAGGATAGCCTCAGGCGCTGGGCTCCGCGTGTTGCTGACCTGGCCCCTGACCGGGACCTGGAGACCATGCGGCGGTTGGGTGGCCGGTTGATTGTTCCCGGAGATGATTTGTGGCCGGCACAACTTTCGGATCTGGGCCTTCAGGAACCGCTGTGCCTGTGGTGGAGGGGGCACGAACAGGAGTTGCCGTCGGCAGGTCGGGCCATTGCACTTGTGGGTTCAAGGGACAGTTCAAGCTACGGCGCGTCCGTCACGGGCGACTTCGCCTTCGGGCTTGCCCAGCGGGGCTTCAGTGTGGTCTCAGGCGGCGCCTACGGCATCGACGCGCACGCGCACCGCGGAGCACTCAATGGAGGCGTAGCCGGGCTGCCTACCATCGCCGTGATGGCAGGGGGAGTAGACCGCTTTTATCCCTCCGGCAACGAGGAACTCCTTCGGGCGGTGGCCGCGCAGGGAGCGGTGATCTCCGAAGTTCCTCCTGGGTCCGCGCCCACGCGTTACAGATTCCTGCAAAGAAACCGCCTCATTGCAGCCTTGTCCTCGGTCACTGTTGTGGTGGAGGCGCGTTGGCGCTCCGGCGCCCTGAATACCGCCCATCACGCCGAGACGATAGGCCGGGTCGTGGCTGCGGTTCCAGGATCCGTTCACAGCGCCAATTCCGCCGGTTGCCACCGCCTGCTCAGGGACGGGGGAGCCGTTTGCGTCACGGATGTCGGTGAGGTCGCTGAGCTTGCGGGGGCCATCGGTGCATTCGGCGCCCAGGACGAGGGGAACCAGCAATACCAGGAACGCGGCGCAAACCAGGAACACAGCGCCGCGGTGCACGATGGATTGTCCCTGGAGGATTTGATTCTCCTGGACGCATTGCCCCTTCGATCCACCAGCTCGGTGGAGAAGCTCACGGTGGTGGCAGGTTTGAGTCCGGAGTCCGTTCGCGCTGGACTTGGCCGGCTGGGGCTGCTGGGACTGGCAGTCTCGGACCGGGGCGCCTGGAAGCGTGGAAAGAATGCCTGACCCTCCCGCGATAAGCATGTTGGTGCGGGCGCTGGGGGACGACTGCTGGCACAGTTGGAAAGATGGACGGACAATCACTACCTACAGCGCTGGCCGGCGCCGTCGAGGGCTTCCGGCGCTACTTGGAGGGGGAACGGGCGCGGTCCACCCATACGGTTCGTGCCTATATCGCGGACGTCGAGAGCCTGCTGGGTTTTGCTGTGCGGGAGGGGGTTGAAGAACTCCCGCAATTGGAGCTCGGATCGCTTCGGCGTTGGCTCGGCGCGCAGAGCGAAGCGGGGATGTCCCGGGCCACCTTGGCCAGACGCGCAGCAACTGCCCGGGCTTTCACCGGCTGGGCACTCCGGGAAGAACTGATCCCAACAGACCCGGCAATACGTCTGCAAGCGCCCAAACGCAGCAAGTCACTTCCCGGGGTCCTTCAGCAACAGCAGGTCACCCGCATGGTGGATGGCCTGAACATCGCTGCGGAGGACGGCGGCCCGATGGCCATCCGCAACCGGGCAATGGTTGAGCTTCTCTATGCCACAGGAGTACGGGTCGGCGAGCTTGCCGGACTGGACATCGATGACCTGGATCCGGACCGAAGAACCCTGCGCGTGCTGGGCAAGGGAAACAAAGAACGCACGGTGCCGTTCGGGGTCCCGGCTGCCGTGGCTGTGGACGACTGGCTCAGGCGTGGCCGCCCGGCCGTCGTGACCGCAGGCAGCGGCCCCGCCTTGTTTCTGGGTGTCAGGGGCAACCGCGTGGATCCGCGACAGATCCGCGCCGTGGTGAGCGATCTGCTGCATGCCTTGGGCGATACCTCAGCCACCGGACCACATGCGCTAAGGCACAGTGCGGCTACGCATCTGCTGGACGGCGGGGCAGACCTTCGCGCAGTCCAGGAGATCCTCGGTCACAGCAGCCTCGCCACTACCCAGATCTACACCCACGTTTCCGTTGACCGGCTCCGCAATAGCTATCAACAGGCGCACCCACGGGCTTGATCATGACCCTTACAACCCCCGCACTGGCGGAAACCGGCAGCGTACGGCAAAATGAAAGCACCATGGGGAAACCTTCAATGCACGCTTGAGGGTTACTTCTGTGCCAAGATCGTCAAAAGGACTACACAACTGAATAGCCTGTCAGGGCCATCATGAGATTCATGACATCCGGCAGCACAGGCAGACCATCCAAGCAGAGGTCGTTGGGGAAGACGTACCTACAGCTATGGAGGATGGAATGTCTGTTGCAACAACCCGCGGTGTCCTGTTCGTGCACTCGGCCCCTACGGCGCTTTGCCCGCACGTCGAGTGGGCCATTGGATCGGTCGTGGATAAGCGGACCGATCTTGAGTGGACCCCTCAACCCGCCGCACCCGGAATGTTCAGGGCCGAGCTTTCGTGGACGGGCGCCCCTGGAACCGGTGCCCAGTTGGCGTCGGCCTTGAGGGGCTGGGCCCACTTGCGCTACGAAGTCACCGAGGAACCAAGCCAGGGGGTGGATGGCGCCCGTTGGTCCCATACCCCTGAACTCGGTATTTTCCACGCCGTCACGGACGTGCACGGAAACATCATGGTGACCGAGGACCGCATCCGCTATGCCTATGAGTCCGGCGCCGGGGATCCCTCAGCGGTCTACCACGAGCTGTCATTGGCCCTTGGCGAGGCGTGGGATGAAGAACTCGAGCCGTTCCGCCACGCCGCAGAAGGTGCTCCGGTGCGCTGGCTGCACCAGGTCGGCTGACAGCGACCCACGACAAATACCCCATAGCAATGAAGAGGGCCCCACCAACTGGTGGGGCCCTCTTCATGTCGCACGTTGCGGCAGCTGCAGATCCTGCTTAGACGTTGCGTACCGCGATGACTGCGTTGTGTCCGCCGAAACCGAAGGAGTTGCTCAGCGCGACGATATCGCCGGCGGGCAGGTCCCTGACGGAAGTTACGACGTCGAGCGGGATCTCCGGATCCTGGTTCTCGAGGTTGATGGTGACCGGTGCCTTGCGCTCGTAGACGGCCAGGACCGTCAGTACGGCTTCAACGGCGCCTGAAGCACCCAGGAGGTGTCCCATCTGGGACTTGGTGGCGGAGACCGCTACGTTGTCCACGTGAGTCCCCAGGGCGGCACGGAGGGCCGTGTACTCGGGCTTGTCACCAACGGGGGTGGACGTAGCGTGTGCGTTGACGTGCACCACGTCCTCAGCCTGGATCCGGCCGTCGAACATGGCAGCCTTCAGCGCCCTGGTGGCACCCAGGCCTTCGGGGTCCGGTGCTGTGATGTGGTAGGCATCCGCGGTCACCGATGTGCCGGCAAGCTCGGCGTAGATGCGCGCACCACGGGCGATCGCGTGCTCCTCGGCTTCAAGGACAAGGGCACCGGCGCCTTCACCCATGACAAAGCCGTCGCGGTCGATGTCGTATGGGCGGGATGCGCGTTCCGGCTCATCGTTGCGGCGGGAGAGGGCCTGCATCGAGGAGAACGCTGCCAGGGGCATCGGGTGGATTGCTGCTTCCGCGCCACCACACACCACAACATCAGCCTTGCCGGACCGGATAAGGTCCAGTCCCAGGTGAAGTGCTTCGGTGCCGGACGCACAGGCAGAAACCGGCGTATGCGCTCCGGCACGTGCGCCGAGGTCGAGGCTGACCGCGGCAGCAACGCCATTGGGCATGAGCATGGGAACCGTCATGGGCAGGACCCTGCGGGGGCCCTTGTCCCTGAGGGTGTCCCACGCATCCAGGAGGGTCCAGACGCCGCCAATGCCGGTGGCGAAGGCCACAGCCAGCCGGTCGTGGTCGATGTCCTCAATCCCGGAGTCGGCCCAGGCCTCGCGGGCGGCGATGACGCCAAACTGCGTGGACGGGTCCATGCGCTTGGCCTCAACGCGGCTCAGTACCTCAAGTGCCGGGGTGGAGCACCGGGCAGCAAAGTGGACGGGGAGGTCGTACTTGGCCACCCACTCGTCGTCGAGCGTGTGGGCGCCGGAGACGCCTTTCAGCGCGTTCTGCCACATTGTGGGTACGTCGCCGCCGATGGGAGTGGTGGCCCCCAGACCGGTTATGACTACTTTGCGTGCCATGCGATCACTCTCTGTCGGATCAGCCATCCCGCCTGCAGGGTTCACAGGGGTAGGCAGGAAAATCTTTGGGCGTTATTGCGGCTGTGCCGGGCGCAGGGACTAGCGCCCTGGCCCGGCACAGCTGGTGTCAGGACTAGGCCTGTGCGTTGGCGATGAAGCTGACGGCGTCGCCGACGGTCTTGAGGTTCTTGACCTCTTCGTCGGGGATGCGGACGCCGAACTTCTCTTCAGCGTTGACAACGATGGTCATCATCGAGATGGAGTCGATGTCCAGGTCCTCGGTGAAGGACTTGTCGAGCTCTACGGCTTCGGTGGCGAGGCCCGTCTCTTCGTTGACGATTTCAGCCAGGCCGGCCAGGATCTCTTCGTTGCTAGCCATTGTTGGCTCCTTTTCTTGTTGTACCGGCTGCTGCCGGAAAGGGGGCAAACCGCGGTTACGGTTTGGGTTTTCAAGTCATATTCAGTTGGCTGGAGGCCACCGGGGCCGGTCCAGGTCTATGGCAGGACGACAACCTGGGCGCCGAAGACCAAGCCCGCGCCGAAGCCGATCTGCAGGGCAAGGCCGCCGCTCAGGCCAGGGTTCTCCTGGAGCAAGCGATGGGTTGCGAGAGGGATGGAGGCCGCAGACGTGTTTCCGGCCTGCGCAATATCGCGGCCGATCACGACAGACTCGGGAAGCTTCAGCTTCTTCACCATCTCGTCGATGATGCGCATGTTCGCCTGGTGGGGAACGAACGCAGCGAGGTCACTGGCTTCGATACCGGCAGCATCCAACGCCTGCTGGGCGACCTTGGCCATCTCCCAGACCGCCCAACGGAAGACGGTCTGGCCGTCCTGGCGCAGGGTCGGCCAAACATCCTGTGTTGCGGAAAGGATGGCGGGGTCGTCAATTTCGTCGGAATGCCTGGCGGATTCGCCAAGCTTCTTGACGTCTTCCAGCGAGTGGGTCATGCCGATTGCATCCCACTTGCTGCCGTCGGAGCCCCACACGGACGGGCCGATGCCCGGCGTGTCAGACGGACCCACTACGACTGCGCCTGCTCCATCGCCCAAGAGGAAGGAGATGGTGCGCTCGTGGTTGTCGATGACGTCCGAGAGCTTCTCAGCACCGACTACCAGGACGTACTCGGCTGCGCCGGAGCGGACCAGCGCATCAGCCTGGGCCACGCCGTAGCAGTACCCTGCGCAAGCGGCGGAGATGTCAAAGGCCGGTGCCGGCGTCGCGCCGAGGCGTTCTGTGAGTGCAGCGGCGGCGGATGGCGTCGCGTAGGGGTGCGTGACGGTGGAGACGATCACGGCACCCAGCTGGGACGGTTCGATGCCGGCCTGTTGGATGGCCTCCCTCGCCGCGCCTTCGGCCATGTCGATGACGCTCACATCGGCGGCTGCGCGGTGGCGGGTGATGATGCCGGTCCGCTGGCGGATCCATTCATCCGAGGAATCGATCCACTGGCAGACGTCCTCATTGGTGACGATGACGTCCGGGCGGTAGGCCCCGATGCCGAGAATACGCGCATTCTCGTTGACGGTGGCTTTCTTCAGTACCGGCGTGCTCATGCCTGTCCCTCCAGTTCAGCAAAGAGTGCGAGTGCCGCAGACAGGTCATCCGGGGTTTTGACTGCAACAGTCTTCACGCCGGGCATGCCGCGTTTTGCCAGACCCGCAAGGGTTCCGGCGGGAGCAAGTTCGATGACGCCGGTGACGCCGCGCGCCACCAATGTCTCCATGCACAGGTCCCAACGGACGGGCCGGGAAACCTGGGCGATCAAGCTGTCGACGGCGGCAGGGCCGTCGGTGACTTCCTTGCCGTCGTAGTTGGACAACAGCGGGACTGTCGGTTTTTGGGGCGACAGTGACGGCTTAAGCGCTTCCAGTGCACTGACTGCAGGGGCCATATGGGAGGTGTGGAATGCGCCCGCAACCTTGAGCGGAATGACACGTGCCTTTGCCGGCGGGTTCTCTGCAAGGGCCTTGAGCTGTTCGAAGGTACCCGCGGCGACGGTCTGGCCGGCACCGTTGACGTTGGCCGGCGTTGCGCCGGCAGCTTCGATGGCTGCCAGGACCTCAGCTGGGTCGCCGCCAACCACGGCGCTCATTCCGGTGGGGGTGTCGGCAGCCGCTGCTGCCATGCTGTTTGCACGCTCGCGTACGAAGGTCATGGCCTCGGACTCGGTGAGGACGCCGGCAAGGGCGGAGGCGGTGATCTCGCCGACGGAGTGGCCGGCGAGGATAACGGGAAGGGTGCTCAGCTCAACGTCGAACAGGGACTTCGCGGCCACAAGGCCGGCAGCAACAATCAGGGGCTGCGCAACCGCAGTGTCCTTGATGGTCTCTTCGTCCGAGGTGGTGCCGTGGGCCTTGAGGTCAATGCCTGCGATCTCGCTCAGGGCGGCCAGTTGGCCTTCGACGGAGGGGAGTTCCAGCCAAGGGGCCAAAAATCCGGGGGTCTGGGAGCCCTGTCCAGGGCAGACGATTGCAAGCACGTATCCAGCTTTCCAAATTGCCACGTGATCCACTGGTGTTTTGGTACACCAAGCTCACTGGGTCAGTTTGTAGGAAGTCTACAACGGTTCAGCTCTGCGAACGTGACGCATGACGTTCCGGAACGGCTTTCGGCGGAGCCGAAAGGCGGCCAACCACCAAGGCGGTTTGCAGAACAAACGCCTCCCGCGGAAGGAGGGGATCCCAGCCTGTCACGTCGCAGACACGCTTCAAACGGTAGCGCACCGTATTGGCATGGACGAACAGTTCCCGGGCCGTAGCCTCCAGTGAATGACCCAGTTCAAGGTAGGTGCCCAAGGTCTCCACGAGGCCGTTTGAGGCGGCCAGGAGCGGCCTGTAGATGTTCTTGATCAACGATCGCCTGGCTGCGTCATCGCCCGAGACCACGCGCTCCGGTAGCAGATCGTCTGCTGCGACGGGGCGGGGCGCCGAGGGCCACGCACGGGCGGCCGTGAGGCCGGCGAAGGCGGCCTGGGCGGAACTGCTCGCTTCCAGCAAAGATCCGGCCTCCGGACCGTAAACCACGGCACCGGGGGCAAAGAGTTCACTGAGTTTGAGGTAAGCGGTGTCCCGGTCCTGGACGCCACCAAGGATCAGGATGAGCCGGTCGCCCTGGATTCCCACCAGCGCATCCTCGGCAAATCGCCCGGCAGTACGGCGAAGTTCGCTGACGTAGCTTGCACTGGGTTCCGACGGAGAGTTGCCCACCATCACGGTGAAGCGTTCCTGTGCTTTCCAGCCCAGCGCCGCGATCCGTGACCGCAAGGCATCTGTATTTTCCCCACGGAGGATGGCATCCACAATCAGCGCTTCCAGCCTGGTGTCCCACGACCCGCGGGACTCGGCGGCACGTGCGTAAACATCGGCAGCGGCAAATGCGACCTCGCGCGAATAGCGCAGGACGGCTTCGCGCAACGACGGCTGGTCGGACTCCGGGGCGATCACCGGTACCTGGTCCTCCACCACTTCTACCACGATGCGGATCAGCTGCAGGGCCTTTTGGAGGCTGATTGAGCGGGTGAGCTCGGTGGGGGCATTGCCGAAGACGTCCGTGAGGATCCAGGACGGTGAACTGGGGCGCTCATACCAGGTCACGAACGCCGCGATGCCGTTTTGTGCCACGAGGCCGAGCGCCGATCGTTCATCGGAGCTCAGGCGGCTGTACCAGGGGAGCGATTTCTCCAGTTGGCGCATGGTGCTGGTGGACAGTTGCCCTACGTTCGCGCGGAGCTGCCGGAGAGTTTCCGCCTTTTCCGGCGACAATGCCGGGGTTGCTGCCTTGCGCTTTGACGTTGTTTTGGTGGGCTCTGCCATGGAATGAGCATACGGCCCAGCCCGGGGAACCTCCATTTGTG
Organism: Paenarthrobacter sp. TAF1; assembly: GCF_052113825.1. Taxonomy (NCBI): domain Bacteria; kingdom Bacillati; phylum Actinomycetota; class Actinomycetes; order Micrococcales; family Micrococcaceae; genus Paenarthrobacter; species Paenarthrobacter sp. TAF1. Next base: position 407 of record NZ_JBFRDO010000018.1, on the reverse strand, counting down.
CGAAGGCTACAACTAGCCTTGTTGCCCGTCACGTCCCGTCGAGCGCCTGCGTACAGCTTTAAACGCCCGACGGCGGCCCCCACCTTTTGGTGAGGACCGCCGTCGCGGATGGTGCTGGTGACGCGTGACGTCCCGGAAGAAGCCTAGGCGTCGCCGCCTGCTCCGCCGGTGGTACCGGCGTTGACATCCAGGAGCCGGTACTTCTCGATCGCCTTTTCCAGTGCGCCTTCTTCAACCTCGCCCTTGGCGGCGAGGAGTTGGAGGGTTTTGGCGACGATGGAGTGGGTGTCGTTTTTGAAGTAGCGGCGTGCGGCTTGGCGGGTGTCGGAGAAGCCGAAGCCGTCTGCTCCGAGGGAGGCGAAGTCGTTGGGGATGAATTGTCGGATTTGGTCGGGGACGGCTTTCAT
>NZ_JBFRDO010000017.1:0-105024 GCF_052113825.1 Paenarthrobacter sp. TAF1 | reverse complement strand
CATTCGATACTTTCGACCCAGTCCTCCCAAGCGGCGGAGTCGAAGGGGCGTCCGTCGCTCGTCAGGCCAGTGTCTCCCAACAGAGTTATTAGGTCGTCGCCAGCACCACGACGTGCGTACGCCCACACAAAGTCGGACATCACGAGAAAACAGTCTTCGGTCGAGAGGATGGGATCTAAGGGAGTCGAGCTATCTGGGAACAACGTTCAGTCCTCCGCTATTGATCTCGGCACCGTTGCGAACCTCTGTCAGGCAGAGCTGGGGCAGTTATCGAACTGACCCGGCTCGTGTCCGCCTGGAAGTGGTTTCTATCTAATTACTATTGTGTGGTCCCTGCACGTGTCAGGAGGTGAAGGGCTCGGCGAAGCAGTCGATAGAGCGGGCACGTCGACAGCTGACTGAGAGTAAGCGGAAGGGGTCGGCGTAGGCGCTTCACAAGCTGGTTCAACTGGTTGCGCGCAAGCAGGAATATATAGCATTCCGACACAGAGAATTAAAGTGCCTAGAACGCGACGACGCCGATTACCCATTGTTTCCCCCAACGATTAGGGAAACCTAGCAGGGAACGGTGCCCCCGGCAACCATGCCGACTTGGAACCTGAATGAAATGGTGTCCCAGTTCCAAGGAAGTGGAACACTCGACTGCAAGGACGCACCAGGACATCTGTAGGCCTTCTAACTGGTCCCGGGGGCGGGCGGCGGCCGCGGTCACTAGGTGGGCCGCCTGGAACAGCCCTGTGACATCGGGGCCGCAGACTGCACATGCGCGTCCGTACCGTTTATAGACGTCGAAAGCGAAACGGGACTGGTTGGGACGGTTCTTGCGCCGGCTGTAGATTTCGTGCGTTTCGTTGTCGGCGAGCTGGAAGAGGGGCTTAAGGCTGCCTTTTCGCAAGGCTGGGCTCACTGACTACGTACTCTCCTTCAAGTGAGCGGCCGCGTGGACTCACGCTACTGAGGGCGTTTTAGTCTCAGTAAAGCGAAAAGGGTCGCATTCCCGGCTAAGACGGGCCAGGCTGATCGAGCACGTTAGTCTTTGAAGATGAGAAGTTTAGAGCGCGGCATCTTCCTAAACGGAACGGTTGGAGTTGGCAAGACCACGGTTGCACATTGCATCGGCGACGCACTCGAAGAGATTGGAATTGCGCATGCCGTCATTGATCTGGACGCCATACGATGCGCTTGGCCTGCACCTGTCGGGGATAAGTTCAACCACGAGATCGAGCTCATCAACTTGGCGTCTCTGGTCAAGAATTATGCCAACGCAGGTATTGAAACCTTCGTGCTGGCCGGCGTTATTGAGGATGCCAAAGAGATTAGGCGCTACCGCCATGCTTTGGGAGGCAAGCCATTGGATATCTGCCGTATAACGGCTTCTGAAGCTATTCTCAGGGAGCGTCTGACGGGTCGTCACAAGAATGATCCACACGGGCTGCGGTGGCACCTTGACCGTGCCGGAGAGTTGGATGACATTCTGACTGAACGATCCTTAGATGACTTTGTTGTCAGCTCGTCGGGAAGGTCAGCAGAGTCGGTGGCTCAGGACATCCTAAAATCGGTCTTCGAGCATGCTGCCGAGGAGCGCAGGGCCACCGGAGCGTAGCAGTTGTACCTCCGATGCAGACTCCGCAGGTGGGTCTTCCGGGCCTTGGAGGATTTCGGCTGGTTACCCCCCGAAGCCGACCCTTTGCCTTCACCACAACCATCCTTCCCTTGTTTCTGCACCGATGTGGGCGGCTTCGAAGTCGGCAACCATGCCTAAGTGTGAGGTCCAGGGACGCTGGTTCACCCCCGCGACCAATGGCCGCGTGTCGATTTAGGGGACGTATCTGTCCATACCGCTCACTGTGGATTGTTGTAGAGTTTGGGACATGAGTCCCGTGTCAGACGAGTCAGGGGTTGTCGGTCACACCGCCAGCCCCTTGAACCACTAGGTACGACGCCCACGGTCTGTGTGGGCGCATGTCTGGCGTACCCGGGGCGCTGGCCGTGGTGACAAGAAGAACCATTTCTTGATCTCACACCCCGGAGTACTCGATGTCTTTTGCTCTCTACATGCTTGCCCTGGCGGTCTTCGTCATGGGCACTTCAGAATTCATGCTCGCGGGATTGCTCCCTGCGATCGCGCCCGAACTTGACGTCTCGGTCGGCACTGCGGGCCTGCTGACGTCCGCCTTCGCGGGCGGTATGGTCATCGGCGCGCCAGTGATGGCGGCATTCGCTCGCCGTTGGCCACCTCGGCTCACGTTGATAGTCTGCCTTCTCGTTTTCGGAGGAAGCCACGTTATCGGAGCGATGACACCCGTGTTCTCGCTCCTCCTCATCACCCGGGTGCTCAGCGCTCTTGCAAACACCGGATTCCTCGCCGTAGCACTGAGCACGGCCACTACTCTCGTGCCAGCGAACCAGAAGGGACGTGCACTGTCGATCCTGCTCTCCGGCACGACGATCGCAACCGTCGCGGGCGTCCCCGCTGGGGCACTGCTCGGCACAGCGCTGGGCTGGCGAACGACGTTCTGGGCGATCGCAATCCTCTGTATTCCGGCGGTCTTCGGAGTCATTCGTGGAGTCACGAACAATGCCGGTCAGACCGCTACTAGCGCGTCCTCGCCAAGGCTCCGAGCTGAGCTCAGCCAGTTGGCAACGCCGCGGCTCATCCTGGCCATGGCACTTGGAGCGCTGATCAACGGAGGGACCTTTGCGGCATTCACCTTCCTCGCGCCCGTCGTGACCGAGACCGCGGGCTTGGCTGACGGGTGGGTGTCCGTCGCGCTGGTGATGTTCGGCATCGGATCGTTCCTTGGCGTCACGATCGCAGGACGACTATCAGATCAACGCCCCGGCGTCGTGCTCGCAGTCGGCGGACCGTTGTTGCTGACAGGCTGGATCGTGTTGGCAGTGGTCGCCACCCATCCCGTTGCGCTTATCGTCCTCATCCTTATTCAGGGCTTCCTGTCGTTCGGCGTTGGCAGCACCCTGATCACGCGTGTGCTGTATGCAGCGTCGGGTGCGCCAACGATGGGCGGTTCGTACGCAACCGCAGCATTGAATATCGGAGCTGCCGCGGGGTCCGTGCTTGGCGCGTTCGGGCTCGCGACCGGGCTGGGCTTGCTCGCTCCGGTATGGGTCGCCTCGGCGCTGACAGCTATCGCTCTCGTCACCATGCTTCTCACAGGGCGCGCGCTCACAAAGACAGCTGCGGAGGCGAATCGATGACCCATCCGAATGCGCTTCTCACTCCTCGCACCCGTCTCCGGTTAGCCCGTCTGTTTGTCGAGGACCGCTATCCGGCCGCGATCGCCGCGAAGATGTTCATGGTCTCTCCGATCACTGCCCGGAAGAAGGCCGTCGCGGGAAGATGGCAAGCCGCAACCTAAGGCCTCGGAGCTTTCCTTCTTGTAAGTGGTAAACCCGGACGTGGCCGTTGGAGGAACACGGCACCAATGCTCAAGGCCCCCAGGCTCAGGTGCCGAGGGCGGTCGCGTCATTGGGATGTGCGAGATGCCGTCTTCAAGGAACGATTCCCCTGAGCGTAGGAAGCCAGAAGATCCCGAACTATCTATTCACGACGAAGGAACCACTGTTGGGCTTTGCCGGCCTATACGAGTTCTGGCCTGACCCCGCGCTGACCGAGGATGACCCCGAACTGTGGTTGTTGACTTGCACGGTCCTGACCACGACAACCCAGGGCGCTTTGGGCCACGTCCGTGGCTGTTCCCGGGTCATCATCCCCAAAGATCGTTTCGCGGAATGGCTCGACCCGGCCTGACCGATAAGGCCGAAGTCCAGCAACTGTTGGATTCCTTGCCGGAACCAACGCTGCCGCCCCGGATTGTCAGCACCCGCGTGAACGGCGTCCGTAACAACGGACCCGAGTTGATTCAACCAACCGAGTAGGGCGCCCGCGGGGTTGGGCATCATGAAAGAGGATCACGCATGGCAGTAAAATTCGAAGTGTACAAAGACAAGCCCGGAGGTTCCTGTTCCGGCTGAAGGCTGGCAACGGTGAACTCATTGCCAGCAGTGAGTCTTACACCAAAGCCGCTGCCCTGAATGGCATTGATTCGGTGAAGAACAACGCCGGGTCCAACGTTGCGGACCTGACCGGCCCTTAGCTCACGCGATCCGCTGAGTATCGAACGCGAGGCCCCAGCAAACTCAGAGGAAAAGGCATGCTCGCAGGGCTCGCACCCCTTCTGGGCATCCACTCCGCAAGCTCCGTGGCTGACTGCTGGCCCGGTCCCGCCGTCGCAGAGCGCCGCCGCGCCCGGGCCTGTGTGTCTACGACGATGCTCCTATAGCCGTCAAATCACCTGAGCGACTTGTTTGACTGAGGGTTCGAGGAGGGGCGGGGTCTTGTGGATGGTTTCAGTGGCGAGGCGGATGCGTTGGGCTCCGCAAGGGCAGGAGTCGTAGTGGATGATGCCTTCGCTGGTGCGGTGTGATGAGCACTGGTACCAGTGATGGTTTGCTGCGTCTGAGTGCGTTTCCTCGTTCATGACTCCAGCGTGCGGTAATGGATTAGTACAGTTCAACCATTACATTGTCTATTGGTTGACGAGCGTCAGGATCGCGGGCAGGGTCGCGACGGCCAGGCCGCTTTGCGCACCCGTAATCGAGGCCATGAGGCAAGTATCGCCGCCCAATCTGCTGGCCAGGACGTAGCGGGGATGGCACAGATCAGCACGATGCTGGTCAGTGTTGCGCCGCTGGCGCCGAGCGGGATGGCGATGGCGATGGCGGCTGCAGCGAAGGGCAGCACGAGGAGTTTGAGGACCGCGGCGAGTCCGACGTCGATCGCGTCACGTTTGCGGAAACTGAAGTGGAGGGCGCCTCCCGCGATGAGGGTGCCGCAGGCCAGTGCCGGGGCGACCAGCATCGTCAACGTTGCGGAGAGGAATCCGGGCAGGGGAAGGCCGGTAAGGTTCAGGGCGAGTCCGATCGCGCAGCCCTGGATCAGAGGGTTTTCAAGGAACTCACGCCAGAGCGGAACGCGGCGGGGTGAGGCGGACTTATCGCCATAGGCAGCAAGGGTGCTGACGCAGATGGCGTTCACTAGAGGGACCCCTACGGCGCTGGCCAGGGCAAAGGTCGCGACGCCTTGGTGGCCATGCAGTGCCGTGGCGAAGATCAGCCCGATGTAGGTGTTGATGCGCACCGCTCTCTGCGCCAGTGAGGTCAGTTGGGGGCCATTCGCGCGCAAGGGGCGACGCAGCACGATGACCAGGCCGGCGACCGCGGTGATCGGCACCGCGAGGCTCAGCAGCAGCGGCCCGACCGGGACATCGTCAGGTCAGTGCCCGCGATCGACGTGATGAACAGCGTCGGGGTGAAAACGCGGTAGCTCATCCATTCCAGTCCCCGCCAGAAGCCGGGGTCGGTCAGGAAGCGGTGCCGCAGCAGCGCTCTCGCGGCAAGGAGGAGGACAATCGGGACGATTGAAGTGGTCACTAGAAGCATGCAATAGACCATGATGCAATGGGTTAGTGCAGTTCAACCATGACAATATGACCGGTCCGTTGCTCGCGGCCGACCTTGTTAATCTCGCCAGCAGCGGTCCGTGGGCGGCTGCGGAGGCCCGTGCGATCCTGGACCGGCACGAGATCCGCCGGTCCGCGTTGAACCGTGAGTCGTCCGAACAGCTGCGCCAGTGGTCGTCACGGTTGCGGTCTGCCTTTGAACCGGCCAACGTTGACGCCAGGTGCGCCGCGATAAACGAACTCCTGGAAGCAGGCACCTCCCGGGCTTACCTGACTACCCATGACCAGCTCCGGCCGCACTTGCATTTCGCATCGGACGATGACGATGTCGTGGCACGAGTGCAGGCAGTAACGGCCGGAGGTCTTGCGATCTTCGCTGTCGAGTCCGACGGCGGTCGGCTGGGGATCTGTGCCCGAGCCGGATGTGGAACAGCATTCGTGGACACGAGCCGCAACGGCCTTCGGGCCTTTTGCTCCGCCCGCTGCGGCAACAACGATGCGGTCCAACGCCATCGGGAAGCCGTGTCCAGATCCAAGAAAGAACTATACGGTCCAGGAAATCGCTGAGACGCTCGGCGCCTCTCGCGGAACCATCTACCGGCATCTGAGCCCTGGTACCGGCGGCAGCTGACCAACCCATCCCAGAGGTGCGAGACTGCCGGCGCGGCAGCCCGCACCGGGAATACGTCCTCGCTGCGCTCGGGCTGTAGAGAAGTCCTTCTTGTCTTTGGCTGCTGTCCTTCAGATTGTACGTGTCCGCTCCGGCCCGTCTAGCCCCTCCTTCGTCGGGGCCTGCGTGCCGTGAAATTCCCTGCGGCGCTCCTGCGTCGCTTATTTCCTCCGGGAATTTCCCACACCTTGCCCAATGGGTAGACAGGCCTCCGTCGGGCACAGCTCCGCAAGCTTCGCCAGCAGCCAAAACAACGGTAGGGGAAAGGGGAGCTGCCCACTCACCACGAGTGCCCCACCCACCGAATCCTCAGCAAAGGACTTGTATCTTGACCAACGAACTCCGCATCAGCAGCCCTGCCGATATCCTCAGCTTCGTCCCTCATACCCTCGGGTTCGCACCCCGGGAATCCTTCGTGTTCATCACTATGCGTGGGAACATGCTCGGCGCGACACTGGGTGTCGACGCCCCCACGGGCACCAACACGGCAGGGTTCGCCCGGGCCATGGCCGACTACCTCGCACTGGACACAGTGGCGAACGCCGCCGTGCTGGCCGTTTACACCGACCAGCCCGCCGCTGACGGTACGCCCCGCCCGTTCAACGAGCACATCGAGGCGATCGTCGAAACCCTCGACGCCTCAGGTGTGCCGCTCAAAGACGCATGGCTGGTCACTTCCGAGCACTGGAAGAACCTGCTGTGCGATGACCTGAGGTGCTGCCCCATCGAATCCTTGGACTCGATCACGGACGGGCACCTGAACGCTGAAATGATGGTTCGTGGCGGGGCCGTTATCTCAGTGGGAACCAAGGAGCGGCTTCAGCTTGGTTTCGTGCGCACTAAATTACCAACTCGCAATTCACCAAGGTGTCCAAGCCACATCACATAGCTTCAACGCCAGCCGGCGGGGGTTCCGAACGTGAACGAACGACCGAGACTGGTCGTCTGCTAGGTGGAGCCACACCTTGCCGGTACGTGATACCTAGCGTCCTTATTCTCGACAGCTAACCTAATTGGAGAAAATTCATGACCACGTCTGCCCAGGCCCTCATGACGTCGCACGACCGTCTTCTCGGTCTACAGCACCGGAAGACCGCTATCATTCTCGGTGTCATTAGCTTGTTTTTTCTTGGCATTCCGCTGGGTGTTTTAGCGTTCGTTAATGCGCGAAAGGCAGAGGCCCATGGTGTCAAGGCCACAGCAGGAAAAGTGTTAGGCGTGATCGGGTTCGTCACTGGAGCAATCGTCCTGGGTATCTTCGTTTTCGCAAGATAGCGCCCTACCGATGCCTGCGACAGAAGCCTAAACGTCTCAATCAGGGAAGAGCGGACGCACACGGATTCCGCCGGGGCAGCTATGCTCGCGAGCCTGCGGCGTGATAAGGCGAGATATATATTCAGGTGCAACGAGTGGTCGCTTCGCCGAATGTGAGAGGAACGCCAGTGGGCGAAAAGCTGCATCTTGAAACTGACAGAGCGGACTACGGAGTGTTGCCCGACGTCCATGCATCGCACATGTTTGTTGTTCCTGATGGAGCGACGAGATTCAGGCGGTATTGCCTGGGCTTCATCTATCTGATTTTTGGGCTGTCCACGACCTGGATGACCGTCGTGAATACGGTTCAGGTCAACGGCCAACTCCTTGAGCACCAGGCTTCGGGAACGCATGTACCTGGCGGTTGGATAGCTTCCCTTGTAGCCGTGATCGCTGGATTCGGGGTGTTGGCCTTCGCGGGCCTTTTCATTGGGATTTGGAATCTACGCGGGCTAGGGACAATGAGTCCGGCACCGCTGGTTGCTGCCATCGTCTACTCGTCGATGTCCATCGCGATGATGGCAATGTTCCTCAACGAATATGGCCCCACGCTCAGCTTGGTACTTGTGCATGCCCTGGTGATCTTCATGACGGGCAGGATGCTTCGTCAAGAAGGCGTCAAAACCCTTAGGGACCTTCGCCGTTGAATCGGTTGAATGCCACTACCTCGGATCGGAGGAGAGGTTCAGGGTATGAGCAGGTTCGTAGTCCGATGGAAGTTGGGGGTTTGGGAGGAAGTGAGTTGGTAGCGCGAAGGAAAGTTCTCGCCGGAGCGGCTCTGGCCTTGGTCTTGGCACTTACAGGCTGCTATTTCCCCTATGGAGTGGAAGTCAGCCCGGCCGATGTAGAGGGCGCCTGGGTGGCGGCAGGCCCGCAAGGGCAGGTGGCGAAACTTGTCTTCTTGCCTGACGGCACCTATTCCGGAACGAACGTTCCAATTGGCCTCTCCCACGGAGATCCGGAAATCCCTCCGTCCGGATCACCTGACTGGAGCTCAACGAGTCCGATCACAGGTAGTTGGAAAACTGACTGGAAGGAGAAAGGGGAACAGATGTATATCGTGATCTCAATTCAAGGTGTCATCTCTTCCACTCAGCTTTCCATTAGGGAGGGTCCAAGGGGCCGCCTTGTCTGGTATATCGGCGATCCCGACAGCGACAGAATGGTCTCTTTTAGAAAGGAGGGCGGGCTCGACGCTACCGCCCAGGCGCGGTCGTCCTGATGAGGCACTTCCAAACAGAGGCGCCCGGATCCAGCCAGGGGCCGTTCTCCGCATTGCGGGAAGCGGACTAAGACATACCCCAGCAACGTTCTTCCGTACCTACCATTTTTGTCGTCCCCGCGCGATCACCGACCGACGCCTCGGACCCCTCTAGCCATGCCGCTCTATGGTGTGACCCCCTTTCAAGCGGTGGCTCGATTTTTCTTGAAGTTTGCGGTCTTTTCTGGCCGGGCAAGCCGGAGCGAGTTCTGGTGGTGGGTCCTGGCGCAGACGGTTGTCTTTAACATTCTCCGGTTCATCCAATGGGCGGATACTACCGATTCCGGACTCATGGGACCGGTCGCTGCTGTAGCCTCATTCCTGGTCTGGTCGATGCCCTCTGTCTTTCTTTTCCCGAACATCGCGCTTATGGTTTGGCGCCTCCACGATGTCAACGAAAGTGGTTGGTTCGGTCTCTTTGTCTTGATCCCAGTGCTGGGTTTGATTCCGGTTTTGTTCATGAATGCAAAGAAGTCCGATCCACGGGGGCAACGCTTTGATGTGCGGGTAGCTTCAACACAGAACCAACAGCAACCCGTCAATTAGGGAGGGCCTTTTGGGTTTTGGGATGGCGGTTCTCTTCTCTGCTGCCCGTCCTGTAAGCCGATCCTTTACCGGACGATGGTTGAGCAGCCGAGGAAGCACGGAAGAACCGTGGTGCAGCTGTCATGCTCGGTTGGTGGACAGGCACTGAACTTTGGGCGAAGAGTCCTCTCAGCCAGCCCGATCAATGCGGATGAACTCAGCAGGAACGCTCTTGGCAAGCCACACTGAACCGCTTCCTCGGTAGAAAACAACGTCCGAAGCTAGAGCGGCGACCGTATCGATGGTCAGAATCATTGGATGCTTACTCTTACGGCTTCCGACTCGCACTGCGGTTTCGGCGTCGGCCGACATGTGAACATACTGTCTGCGCATCGGCTGGAGGCCCCCACTGAAGATTGCCCCGATACTTTCAGGTGACGTGCCATGAAAAAGTTCGGCTGGAGGGGTGGCTGCCGCTAAGGCAATTGCGCCCGGCGTGCTGTGCCCATAGAAAGCACGAATCCGGTCACCCTGTATCTCGTGGCGCGGTTTCGCCGCGGAGTCGATCATCATCTGTAGGTCACCCAGAGTTAGGTCAAACCACTCCGGAACTTCCTTGCGCAGCGCCTCCAGTAAGTTGTCTGCGGAGGTCCAGCCGTGCTCGTCTAGTTCCAGTTCGAACAGCCACGGCTCGTGTCGAAGCGCCCGCGATACGGCTTTGCTCAATCTCGTAAGACCAAGCGCCCGGGCTCTGATATCGTCTCTGGGATCCAAATAGGTACAACTCGCTAAAACTCAATCAGGTCATCGACCGCGGCGTGCAGCCAGTTGTTGAAGTGTTGGAATTCGCCCTTGGCTTCCCACCCCGGCGACGCCCAGTCGTGTACCAAAGACACTTTTCCTGTATCCATGTCGAAGCAGACGCAGTCATCGTTGTCCTGACGTTTCGCGAAGAGCACTAAATGCCGCGTTGGATACCGCTTGCGCATCCCTTCTTGAAGGGCGCGAAGATGGTCGCCGGTGAGTACCCACCACGGCTCCAGTTCGAAAAGTTCCAATTCCACGAGCCGAAGAAGCCCGCGAGGATAGGAGAATCCCTCTGGCAGTTCTTCAGCGGTGAAAAGCAGCTCACTCATTGGTTCTCCGGGGAAAGCGACATCGGCCTGCACAAACACTACCCCTCGCGCCCCAGACAGCTCCAGCCAAAGGGCGTACATCCACCGAATCAGCACTGCCCCTAAGGCCACCTTCAACGGACACGAGCCATCATTCTTGATGGCTCAGTCAGCTCGGTGAAGCCGTGTTGGGCGTATAGACCGTGGGCATCGGCAGTTGCGAGCAGAACGCGTTTCAGGTCTAGTGGTTCCAGGTCCGCCATGACACCGGCGGCGAGCATCTTGCCGATGCCCTGACCTCGGACTTCGGTCGCAACGAAGACATCGCAAAGCCAAGCAAACGTAACGCCGTCAGTCACGACGCGAGCGTAAGCCACCTGCTCCCCAGTCCCGATGTCGTAGACGCCGTAGTTCCGGGAGGCGTCGATAGCTGCATCCTGTTTCTGACGAACCCGACCTTGCGCCCAGTAGGACTGCTCACTGAGCCACTGGTGCACACGGGCGCGATCAACTCTGTCGGCCTCAGCGGAGAAGACATAGCGTTCAGTCATGACAACACCCTAGGGGAACGAAACAAGGAAGCTCGAAACAATGCATGCCAACGTCCGTCCAGATCAAGGATCGGCTTACGGGCACCCTGCTCGAAGCCGGCCTCTAATGAATATGCTGCGTGTTTGGATAGAGCATGACCACTATCAAAGTAGTGAAGGCTAAAGACCTGCCCCTCCGTGAGGTCATTGAGCTATACCGTGCGGTGGAATGGGTTGCCTACACGAAGGACCCCGGCAATCTCGTACGAGCGCTGGAAGGATCTTCGACCCTCGTCGCCGCTCTTGATGGCCAGAGGTTGGTTGGTCTCGCGCGTGTCATTTCTGATGGTGCTTCGATTTGCTACCTCCAGGACATTCTTGTTCGGCCGTCGCATCAAGGAAAAGGCATAGGACGAGCCCTCGCTGAACGGGCACTCGGAGACTACCCGCATGTGCGCCAGAAAGTACTGATCACCGACGCCGAGCCGAAGCAGAAGGCGTTCTACGAAGCGCTCGGTTACACCCCGGTCGATGAATTCCAAGGAGGATCGGTCAGAGCCTTCGTCAGATTCGACTGACAGCCTCCGTCCGCTCAGGGATCGGCATACGGCGCATCATCGGCAGGCGAACCCTGTGTCAGTTTCCAGCTGTCCGATCAATGATGCGCCTCCTGGAAGAGGGCTAGGTCGTGTGGCGGCCGTTGTGAAGCGCCTAGAGTGTCATGCATGCTTGCAGACCCAGGAACAACCGGCCAGCCAGTGAGTGAGCACTTGAGGACAGAGTTAATTCTGCTGAACGGGCCTCCGGGCATCGGAAAGTCGACTCTGGCCAGACTCTTTGCGGACCGGCATCCCGGAACGTTGAACTTGGATGTCGATCAGGTACGGTGCCTCATTGGCGGCTGGCAGGAGGATTTTCAGTCCGCCGGGAGTCTGGTCCGCCCCATCGCCCTCAGTATGGCGGCCACGCATCTGGCTGCGGGGCATCGTGTGATCATGCCGCAATTTCTCGATGCCGGCGAGGAAATCGGGCTGTTCAGGAGCGTTGCCCTGAAAGCCGGCGCAGGCTTTCGGGAGGTAGTCCTCATGGATACTGAAGAGTCCTCCGTAGAACGGTTCTACGCTCGAGGAGACAACCACGATCCCTGGCATGCCAGGGTAACGGCAATTGTGGAACAGAACGGCGGCTCCCAATTACTGGAGTCAATGTACAGCAGCCTGACCAGCGGCCTTCGGCTCCGCCGCTCTGCATCAGTCATCCACAGTCGCAGAGGGGAGATTGAGGAGACCTACAAAAGCCTGCTGGACGCTTTAGGTTGAAGGACCAGCCGCTGCTGCCCTTCAATCCGGCCTGTCGTTGCTGCGGACGACTTGGCGCGCTTGGGGATCCCCTTGCGGGCTACCCATGTGCCAAATAGTGCTGTAAAAACGCCGCCACTTATCGCCGAAAGTCACAATCACGATTCTCGGCTTGTACGTAAGATCCGCACGGAGAAATGCACGATGACGGGGGGGGGATAACAGCAAGCTGTCGGCTCCTTGCGTTCATCTCCTCAATGAATCCTTCGAAAGGGACCGAGGATTAGGTCACGTAGGACCATGCCGGCTCGTGGATTTCCGACACGTCTCTTGTCCAAACAAAGTGTCTACAGGGGTGTTTTCGGAATCGTCAACATTGGTCCTCTGATAAGACGGAGAACTGATGGCGCGCCCGGGATACGCCCGAGTCAGGCTAGCTGACTAGAACACCGATCTGCAGATCCGAGGGACCGACGTAGCCAGGAGGCCGCTGAGGGTCAGCCAGCACTTCGATTTGTTAGACATGGATCTTTCCTCGTGGTCCCGGGGGTGCCGCGCCAGGAAGAGCGGCACCCGCCCCTCGCCGATACAACTAACGCGTGAGCTTGGCCGAATCCGGTTCCGGGTCGCCGATGTGTCCCGGCGCGTTGGCTGCCAGGACACGTTGTACGAACGCGCTGTACTCCTCCATATAGTGGCGCAACAGCGCGGCGGTCCCTTCGTCCTTAACGGAACCGTCGTCGTCGTACGCGTCTGCCACGAAGCGGATGTACGCCTCGGGCGCATTCAGCTGCGGCGCGTCCAGGAAGCTCAGAACGCTGCGCATGGAGGACTGCATCACGGCGGTGCCGATGCCACCGGGCGAAGCGCCGATGATTCCGGTGGGTTTCCGTGCGAACGAGTTTGTGCCCCAGGGGCGCGAGCCCCAGTCGATGGCGTTCTTCAAGGCGCCCGGGATGGAACGGTTGTATTCGGGGGAGATGAACAGGATCCCGTCCGACGCCGCGATGGCATCCTTCAACTCCCGGCCCGCGGGCGGGAAGTCGGCATCGTAGTCAGAGCTGTAGAGGGGAAGATCCTTGATCGCGATTTCATGGAATTCGAGTTCCGGGGGTGCGACGCTGATCAGCGCTTTGGAGAGGACCCTGTTGATGGAATTGCTGGCCAGGCTTCCAACGAAATAGCCGATTTTGAAGGTGTCCATAGCGGCGTTCCTTTCCGACGGCGCGGCCGGAACCGGCTCGTCGACGGTGTGGTGGCGGGTTGACCCGACTCAACCGACACTAGTGGACTTGTTCACATAGCGCAGCCCCCTACTCCCGCCCGGACCCTCGCGGTCATAGACTCATGCCAACTGGTTTCTGGAGCGTTCCGGAAGAGGGGTGGCGGGTGAAAGCAGGCATAGCACGCGAAGCGCTCGACGGCGAGCGGCGGGTGGCAGCCACGCCGGAAACAATCAAGCAACTAGTGGGCCTCGGCCTGGCGGTGGACGTTGAATCCGGCGCGGGGCTCGCCTCCGGCCACAGCGACGACGACTACCGCAGCGCAGGAGCGTCCGTGGTGGAGTCGTTGGACCTCGGATCGCTGGACGTCTACCTCCACGTGCGTCCCATGGAACCGTCGACGGCGGGAGCCCTCCGCCGGGGTTGCGTCACCGTGGGCCTGGGGTCGCCGTCGTCGGAGTTGCCTACCGTCAGGGCGCTCGCGGCCGGCGGAATCACCGCTTTTGCATTGGAACTCGTACCGCGCATTTCACGTGCCCAGTCCATGGACGCACTGACCTCCCAGGCGCTTGTGGCGGGCTACCGCTGTGTGCTGGAGGCCGCTATGCGGCTGCCCCGGTTCTTCCCGCTGTACATGACTGCGGCCGGAACCATCCCTCCGGCCCGCGTTCTGGTGCTGGGGGCAGGGGTGGCCGGGCTGCAGGCCATCGGCACCGCCAAAAGGCTAGGCGCCAGGGTCTCGGCCAACGACATCCGGCCAGCGTCAGCAGATGAGGTTGCCTCCATGGGCGGAACGTTCATCAAGCTGGACCTCGAGACAGCAGAGGCCTCCGGGGGATACGCGCGGGAGCTCAGCGAGGACAGGGGAGCGCTTCAACGGGCGCTTCTGACACCGCACGTGGCACAGGCCGATGTGCTGATTACTACTGCTGCGGTTCCGGGCAGGCGGGCGCCCCTGCTGGTCAGCCGCGACATGGTGCAGGGCATGAGGCCGGGATCCGTGGTGGTGGACCTCGCCGCAGAATCGGGCGGGAACGTGGAGGGAAGCATTCCCGGGCAGGACATTTCCATCCCCACCGGAGACGGCCAAGGCACAGTAACCCTGGTGGGAATGAAGGATGTGGCCTCGGCGATGCCCGCAGATGCATCCCGCTTGTATGCCAAGAACGTGGCCAACCTGCTGGCGTTGATGACCCGGGATGGCGTGGTTTCCCCGGACTTCGAGGACGAAGTGGTGGCCGGGACCTGCCTCACCCACGAAGGCACGGTCCGGCACGCACCCACGGCGGAAGCACTCACCGCGCTCGCGGGCGGGGAAGCACCCTTTGGAAGTATCCACCCTAGGACTGAAGGAGGGCGCTGATGGACGGCATGAGCCTGTTGACAATCACTGTGCTGGCCGTGTTCGTGGGCTTTGAGGTTGTTTCCAAAGTCTCCAGCACCCTGCACACGCCCCTGATGTCGGGGGCGAACGCGATTCACGGCATCATCCTGGTGGGGGCCATCATCGTGGCGGGCCAAGCAGGCGATCCCTGGGTGTTGGCGGTCGCCCTGCTCGCTGTCGTCCTGGCCACAGCCAACCTCGTGGGCGGTTTCGTGGTGACCGACCGGATGCTGGAGATGTTCCGGGGAAGGCAGCGGCCGCCGTCGAAAGCCGACGCCACAGCAGGTGCGGCTGAGGAGCGCCGCCCGTGACACTGTTGAATCCCACCTGGACGGCACTCCTGTATCTTGCGGCAGCAGCCTGTTTCATCCTTGCCCTCAAAGGCCTGAACTCGCCGCGCACGGCCCGGCGGGGAAACCTGATCGGGGCAGTCGGAGCCCTCCTGGCCGTGGTGACCGTGTTTGTGTCGGTGAAGCTGGATAACGTGCCCTGGATACTGGGAGCTGTTGCCGTTGGTGCCGGAGTGGCCGCTCCGGTTGCCCGCAAGGTGCAAATGACGCAGATGCCGCAGTTGGTGGCTCTTTTCAACGGCGTGGGCGGTGGCGCTGCGGCCTTGGTTGCCTTGCTGGAGCTTTCCCACACCAGCGACTCCTGGGTCCGCCTGGCGATTGTGTTCACCTTGCTGGTGGGCGCAGTCTCTTTCGCCGGCTCGGGAGTGACCTTTGCGAAACTCCAAGGCCTCATGACCACCCGGCCTGTGACCTTCCCCGGGCTTCCTGCGCTCATGGCCCTGGTGCTGCTGGCGGCAGTGGGTGCTGGCGTTGCAGTGATCCTGAACGGTTCGCTGCTGTTGGCGTTGATCCTCCTGGTTCTTGGACTCGTTGCCGGCGTCCTTCTGGTGCTCCCGGTAGGTGGGGCCGATGTCCCGATCGTCATTTCCCTGCTGAACGCGTTTACGGGTTTGGCCGTAGCTGCGTCCGGACTGGTGCTGGGGAACGTGCTGCTCTTAGTGGCCGGGACCTTGGTTGGGGCGTCGGGCACCATCCTCACGCGGGCCATGGCGGCGGCGATGGGACGCAGTGTTGCCGGCATTATGTTCGGCGCCTTCAAAGGCGGGTCCACGGCCGGATCCACCGCTGTGAGTGAGCGGCCGGTGCGTTCGTCCAGTGCCGAGGACGTAGCGGTCCTGCTCGGGTACGCGCAAAGGGTGATCATCGTCCCCGGCTACGGCCTCGCGGTGGCTCAAGGGCAGCACACGGCGGCTGAATTGGCGCTGGCCCTGGAATCGCGCGGAATCGAAGTGGACTTCGCCATCCACCCCGTCGCCGGGCGCATGCCTGGACACATGAATGTCCTGCTGGCGGAGGCCAATGTTCCTTATGAGTCCCTCAAGGAAATGAGCGAGATCAACTCCGAATTCAAGACCGCGGACGTCGCCTTGGTAGTAGGCGCCAACGACGTCGTGAACCCCGCCGCGAAGACCACCGCCGGTTCACCGATTTACGGGATGCCCATCCTGGAGGTTGCTGACGCACGGCAGGTGGTGTTCCTCAAACGCTCCATGCGCCCCGGTTTCGCAGGGATTGAGAACGAACTTCTCTACGAACCCCAGACCACGCTGTTGTTTGGTGATGCCAAGGACTCGTTGACCAAGGTACTCGGCGCCGTAAAGGCACTGTAGCGTCATTAAGTTGTGGGCATGGATTAATTTGGCCGGGAATCGCGTCATGGACTGAGCCGTGGCAGCACACCTCCTGTACAGGGTTTGTAGAGGACGCGAGGAGTCGTCGGTTGAAACAGGGTGCGAAAGATTCGCTGTTCGGGGTCAGCTTTGATCGATCAGGGGGCAGACGGGTGTCCGACTGGAGATCACTCGTGGGTCAAACTGTCCAGGTCCTGAGCGGCAAGGAAGTGGTGGACGAGGGAGTCGTGGATGCGGTGACGTTCGATGGCAGCGTCCTGTGGCTCCGCCAGAAAGGTCCCATTGGTCGGCGGTTGGTGATGAAGGAACGCGGTGTGGCCGTCAAGGTCCGCATTCTCAAATAGGGGTTCGCTTCCTTCCCCAAGGTCCGGGCCCCGGCTTGCTGGCGGCAGGGGGTCTTTTCGACTCGGGGTCCACGTCCTAAAGTGAACGATAGGAAGTAACCTGTCCTTTCCGATCGCACCATGAACGAGGTTGAGCCATGACCGTGAAACTCAACAAGAAGGCATTCGAGAACGCGAAGCACCTGATCCGTGATGGCAAGGCCGTCAAAGACACCAGGGACGACTGGAGCGAGCATGCCCCTTCCACCGGGGATGAAAACTCGTTCCTGGACAAACACGGACATGCCGAATACTCAAAGTGGTTCCTCGGCGTGGACGACGAGCATCCGGATGACCAAAAGGGACATTACAAGTTCCCGATCGGTGACTTCAAGAAGGTCCACCGCTGTGCAGTGATCTCGGCGGAGAGCAGGGCGGGCCAATACGACTACGACGACATCCGTGATGCTCTGGGCAAATTGCTGGAGAAGATTGACGGCGACTAACCCACCGCGGGGGCCGACCCCGCGTTCCTCCCCGGTTGCTCCATGCCAGACCCAAGGGACTCCGCGTGTCGAATGAAAAACGCGGTGACGCCGGAGAAGCAACGGGGAAGGAACGCAGCGGAATCAGCCGCCGCCCGTCCTAGGAGGCCTTGGTTGCGGTAAACATCTGGCGCAGGGTGAAGAAGCATCCAAGGGCACCGAAGAGCAGCGCGAGCAGGAAGTCCTTCATGTATCCGCTGATGAACTCCGGGTTGTATGCGAGGTTGTTGGCCATCAGGGCCCAAGGTTCGGAATTCATGACCATGGCCAGGGGCTCGCGGCCGAGGAACTGGACAACGTCGAGCCACACGCCGCCGACGAATGACGACAGTGCCGTCACCACAGTTACGCCGACGACGATCCACACGCCTTTTCGGCTCAGGGCTCCCGCGCCAGCTACGTAGAATTTGGCGGCCATGACGGCGGCGGCAAATGTCACCAGGGAGGACATCCACCCGAGGCTCCATATGGCCATCCACAAGATAACGCCGATGGGCAGGGCAGCCAGTGCAAACAGGGCTCCGCGTCCCACGTCTTCGCGGGGAGTAACAGAGATGGGTTGGCCGTAGATTGCTTGGATGTGTTGGGCTTCCGGGTGCCATGCCGGAACGTCCGGGCCGGTCCCTTCGGGAAGCCGTACGCCGTACTGCGGTTCGGGTGTATTGGTGTTGTTCCCGGCAGTTTCGGGCGTGCCGGAGTGAGTGTTTTCAGACAAAGGTCCCCCATGGGAAAGATGCGAATGGTGGACAAATATTCGCACGTTGGAAGTCCAGGAGTGCCTCACGACACGAATCCTGCAGGCGACCGGGATACCGTCAGTCCCTCGCCGGGGTGGAGGGCAGGGCCGTAAGCCAGGATTTCGGCCAGCTCAGCCAAGCGATGGGCCCTCGCGGATTCGGCCGGAGTGAACGGCTCGCCCGGGCGGGAGAACACGAGTGGACCATGCCAAGCGGTGGGAACCTTCAGCACATCCGTGGAACCCACGACGGCGGTCGCGGCCCCGGGTGGCCGACGTGCCGGACTGTTGGGCACTACTTTTGCGGACAGCAGCTCAGCCAAGGCGTGTGGGAGCTCAGCAGGATTTCCGGCGACCCGGGCGGCCAGGCTCAGGGCCCTGGTTTGTCCGTCGGCCATGGCCAGCGCGGTGGTCGGCCAGACCTGGGACCCACGCCCGCCGCCGTCGTCCAATGCCTTCAGCAGTTCAACCTCGGTGACCTCGCCCGGGGCGGAGAGGACGAACTCGTCCATGACGCTGCCGTCAGGCCCGGCGCCGTCCATCGGATGAACGTGGATGCTCAGGATGTTGGTCTCCAGACGGGCGAGTGACTGGGTGATCCTCTGCAGGGATCCGGGTTGGTCCAGCACGAGGGTCCGCGCCCGCCACAGGGCAGGCGCCATGTTCAGCTTGTGCCGGTGGCGGAGTGCCGGGGCGTGCAACCAGCGCCTGAGGACCTTCGCGGCGGAGGGCTCGGCAACCCAGATCACCAGGACGGTCGCGGTCACGGTGAGCAGCAGGACCTTGGCCAGGTAGGGAAGATGGGTTTCCACCACAGCTGCATGGACCAGAAGTTCAATGGGAAGCATGACCGCGATGTTGGCCAGGGTCAGCCTGGCCTTGGGCGGTTCGGGCAGTTGGCCGCAGACATCGCACAGCAGGTCCGCGGTAACGGGGGTCCTCGGGTTGCGCTTCATGGTTTCATGCTGCCCCGCGCCTGTTTCGAACCCGTTGCTGGTGCGTCACGTTCCGGCTACTTCCGGGTAGCCGGCTGTTCCTGCCCGGTGAGTGGCCCATGTATCGGGGCGGACAAAAGTAAAGCCCGGCACTCCCTCAGGGGTAGTACCGGGCTCTACGTGGCCAAACGTGAAAGACCGCAACAACAGGGATGTGCGGCGGGCTGTCCTAGCGGATGGAGTCGTCGTCCAAGTCCCGGGCATTTCCGCGGGCGGCGGCTGCATCCTTCAAGAGGTCGCGGATCTCGGCAAGCAGCGCGGTGTCGGCCGGAAGCGGCTCTTCCTCGGGCTCCTCGGTGGAGAGGCGGTCCTTGACCAGTGAGTTGATCTTGTTCATGGGTGCCACGAAGATGAAGTAGACCACGGCTGCGGTGATCACAAAGGTCACGAGTGCGGTGAGCACGGCGCCGAAATCAACAAAGGTGGCGGGGTTGTTTTCCCAGATCTTGAAGCCCAGGCCTTCGGCGTTCATGCCGCCGGCGGCGGCAATCACCGGGTTGATGATGTGGTTGGTGAAAGCTCCGACGAGTGCGGTGAATGCACTGCCGATAACGACAGCGATAGCCAGTTCGATCACGTTTCCGCGAAGTATGAAGTCCTTGAAACCCTTAAACATGGATGGTCCTCCGGTTGGGTGCGTTGTCTGCCTCAGCAGGAATCAAACTACCATTCCGGTGTTTCCAGTGGGGGTCAAGTGACCAGGGAGGAAACTTGACCCCCACTCAGTGCGGGACGGCGCCCCTGAGGATCAGGCTGTAGCTTCTTCGAGTTCGAAGCCTGACACGCTGGCGCCCTTTCCCCGGTTGGCCATCAGGGCCAAGAGGTCAAACACCACAGTTGCTGCGGCAACACTGGTGATGTCGGCATGGTCATACGCCGGTGCCACTTCTACGACGTCGGCGCCCACGATGTTGATGCCGTTGAGTCCGCGGAGCAGTGCCAGGAGCTCCCGGGAATGCAGACCACCCATCTCCGGGGTGCCGGTGCCGGGTGCGTAGGACGGGTCCAGGACGTCGATGTCGATGGAAACGTAGACGGGGGTGTCGCCCAACCGCTGCCTGACCTGGTCGATCGCCGCCGGGACGCCTATGACGTCCAGGTCCGAGCAGCGAATGATTTGGAAACCGAACTCATGGTCGCGAAGGAAGTCGTTGCGGTCATACACAGGACCACGGATACCGACATGCATCGACTTGTCCTCGAGTAGCAAGCCCTCCTCGAACGCCCTCCGGAAGATGGTTCCGTGCGTGACCGGCTGGTCGAAATAGGTGTCCCAGGTGTCCAGGTGGGCATCGAAATGGAGTAGCGCCACTGGGCCGTGCACTTTGTTGAGCGCCTGCAACATGGGGAGCGCGATGGTGTGGTCGCCGCCGATGGAGATGAGTTTCCTGTCCTGGCTGATCAGCGGACGGGCTTGCTCCTCGATCTCGCGGATGGCACGGGCGATGTCATAAGGAGTGCAGGCGATATCCCCTGCATCCACGACCTGGACTTCGTTGACTGGCTCCACATCGAGCTCCGGGTGGTAACCAGGGCGCAGGAGGCGGGAGGCTTCGCGGACTGCGGCCGGACCAAACCGGGCCCCTGGGCGGTAGGAGGTACCGCCGTCGAACGGTACGCCGACGATGGCAATGTCGTAGTCGGGGACGCGGTCAATCTGCGGCAGACGGGCAAAGGTACCCAATCCTGCGAAGCGGGGAACCTTGGTGGCATCGACTGGTCCGACGGGCTGGTGAGTGGTCATGACAGGGATCCTTCGGTTACTTTATTCGGCTCCGGGGTGCCCGGATTCTTACGGGAGGTGAGTTCTGAAAGGGATTTGTTGGCCGTTTCCGGCGCGAGCAGGAAGGTCGCCACCAAACCGACCAGGGAGATCACGGCGCCGATGAGCAGGGAACCGGCGGCGCCGAAGCTCACTATTGCGATGGGCATCAGGTAAGTGCTGGCGGCAGATCCGATGCGGCTGATGGCGGTACCAAAACCCACTGCCGTTGCCCGCACTTCGGTGGGAAAGAGTTCGTTGGGGTAGACGACTTCGAGGAAGCTGGAGGCGCCGGAAGCCAAAGCGAATACGGCCAAGGCGATGAACAACGGCGCGGCCTGGACGTTGGGAATGAAAGCCGGGATGGCCAAGGCCACCACGATGACCCCGAAGCTCCAGAGAAGCAGCCGGCGTCGGCCGATTCTTTCCACCAGCCACAGTCCGGGGATGCCACCGACAACAAACAACATGGAAATCAAGAACGATCCTCCGTAGAGGTTGGCGTCTCCGTGCATTCCGAAGGATGCCAGAAGGTCAGGGGCGAAGGTGTACACAGCAAAGAGTGGGATCACCTGGGCTGTCCAGAAAATGGAAACAAACAACGTCCGCTTCCAGAACTGGCCCCGGAAAATGTCCAGGAACCTGCCTTGCTTCGCCGGTCCCTCGCTGTCGGAAGCGATATCAGCCAGCCCATACTGCTTTCCGTAGACCTTCTTGATGACTGCATCAGCCTCCTCACGGCGACCACGTGACAGCAGCCAGCGTGGCGACTCAGGTGTCCCGAGCCGGCACAACAGGGTGATGATGGCGAAGATCGCCGGGCTGGCGACCATCCAGCGCCAAGCGTCCGGTCCCATGTCGCGGAGCAGGAATCCGACGGCGTAGGCGACCGCTGCGCCAACAGCCCAGACCACAAAGGTGGCCCCAAGCAGGCGGCCGCGGTGCTTCTTGGGCAGGAACTCTGCCAGGAGCGACGTGGCGATGGGGTAGTCGGCGCCGATGGCCATCCCCAGGAAGAACCTGCACAGGACTACTTGCCAGACCTCAGTGGCAAAGCCGTTCAGCAGCGAGAAGACGGCCAGCGCTATGAGGTCGGCAATATACATTTTGTGGCGGCCGATCTTGTCCGTGAGCCACCCGAAGACGGCGCCGCCGAAGAAGATGCCTACCAGGCTGGCGGCACCGATCAGTCCAATTTCCCCGGTACTCAGCTGCAGTCCGGGGGTCATTGTGATCAGGGCGATGCCGATGATCGACAACGCGTAGCCATCGATGAACGGACCGCCGGAGGCGAAGAACGTCAGCTTTTTGTGGAAGGCGGTCAGTGGGGCATCGTCAATGAGGTTGCTTGTTGCGCTCATTGCAACCCTCTCTCGTGAGTGCTCTTGGGGAGCGGGGAAGTAGTCATTCAATTCTTGGGTGACCGGCGTCACTCCGACTATCCGTAGATCGACTACAAATGATTAAGTTGCATATACATTTGTCTAAACGGTGCTGGCGACCATCCGGCACACCCCGGGAGGCCAAAGCATGGCAATCACCGTCGCTGAACTCATTGCTGAGCCACAGCTCGGCCTGACGCTCCTCGCAGGCGCCGCAGGCCTCGACAACCGCATCACCTGGGCTCACACCTCGGACCTGCCCCGGCTCTGGGAGTGGGTCACGGGCGGCGAACTCATGATGACCAATGGTCTCTCGATTCCCGCCGACGCAGACGGGCAAGTGGCGCTCGCGGAGGCCCTGATGGACAGCGGTGCCAGCGCCCTGGCCATCGGAGAGAAGATGCACGCGCCGACCCTGACCGCGGAATTCCTGGCGGCGTGCGATCGGCTCCCCCTGCCCCTGGTCAACATTCCGTATCCGTTGCCGTTCATCGCGATCGCCAGGTCGGTTGCGGAGTCCTCGCTGCTCGAAGAGTCGCGTCGGCTCCGGCAGACGGCGCGCGTCTATGATCTGCTCCGCACCGCAGGTGCCTCCGAGGACCATTGGCAGAGCCTCGTACAGCGGCTGGCGACCGAGTTGGACGCGGACCTGTTCGTCGTGGATCGCCGCTGCCTCCATCCCTGGCACCCCGAAGGCGAGCCGCTTCCGGTCTTCCTCGCCGACGAGTGGGCTCCACTCTCCGGGCAGGTGTCGTTGGCGGGGAAGAACTTCCAGTGGCACCGCGTTCGGGGCAGGCACGTCCTGACCATGGATATCCCCACCCACGCGAATGCGCTCTTGGTAGTGTTGCCCAACGGCGAACCGCACCCGGACGCCGTCGTGCTCCTGCATGCGGCCACCGTGCTGGGACTGCAGCTTTCGCGCATCGTCCTGTCGCTGGAAGGCAGGCACCGCCTAGCGGGTGAGTTCTTGCTCCAGGCCATGGACGGGCGCTTGGGTGCGGCCGAGATAGAGAGCCGGCTCGCAGCTTTTGACGTTCCGCCACAGCGCTTCCTGCTCGCCTCGATCTCAGCGGACGGGTCCACAGCGGACGACGGCGACAGGCTGGCCAACGTGCACATCGAACTGTGGCGGCACGGGGTTGCGTCGGCGTCGTTGAAGCGGAACAACAGGTTCCATGTGGTGGTCCCTGCCGACGTGCCCGACGACGTCCTGGTGCATTGCGCCGGTGTGGATGCCGCGATCGGGATAAGTGCGCCGGCGGCCGTTGCGAATATCCAACGCGCGTTGCAGGAATCCCTCTGGGCGCTTGGTTCGGCCCGCGCCAACAAGCTGGGTGTGGCCCGTTATGCCCAGGGCCCGTCCTGGTTGGGCCTGACCAGTTTCGAGGAAGGGACCGCGTTGGTCCGGCGGCTCCTGGGCCCGGTTTTCGACTACGAGCAGAGCCAGGAAGGTGATCTCATTGTCACGTTGCGGACGTATTTGGACTCGCAGCGGTCCTGGCAAAAGACGGCGGCAACCCTGTTCACGCACCGGCAAACCATCATCTACCGGATCCGGAAAATCGGTGAGCTGACGGGCCTGGACATGGGTGAAACCTCCACGGTGGCCCAGCTCTGGTTCGCCCTTCAGATCCACGAGGCCATGCACGGGTAGGGGCCGCTTGCTTGCACTTTAGCGAAACCCCACGCTATGGTGTGAAGCGTGTCACTCGCGTGACGCAACGCTTTTGATCTGCGGCGGGAGAGCCCTGCCGGTACATCCAGTCAGGCGCCGTAGGAGCAAATCCTCCCCAGGAATCTCTCAGGCCCATGTACCGCCGCGGTTAGGCAACTCTGGAAAGCAGCTCGGTTAACCGGGCTCACCGACGGTGCAAGCAGGCAATCATTCCTGCGGAATCTCTCAGGTCCAATACAGAGCGGGGAGGAACCCACATCATCGTGGCGCTCAGTGGGCGCCTGAATCATGGAGTTCCTCTTGACTGTTCAATCAACCCCCACCGCTTTCGCGGACCGGCACATCGGCGCCCGGCGCCAAGCCGACGTTGACACCATGCTCAAGGCCATCGGCTACGACTCTGTCGACGGCCTGGTGGACGTCGCCGTCCCCGATTCCATCCGCCAGGACACGGCCCTGAAACTGCAGGATGCCCTCACCGAGGTGCAGGTCCTCGCCGAACTGCGGAAGCTCGCATCCAAGAACAAGACCGCGGTCCAGATGATCGGCCAGGGCTACTACGACACCGTCACGCCGCCGGTCATCCGCCGCAACATCCTGGAAGCTCCCGCGTGGTACACGGCCTACACGCCGTACCAGCCGGAAATTTCCCAGGGCCGCCTCGAAGCGCTCCTCAACTTCCAGACCATGGTGCAGGATCTCACCGGCCTTCCCGTGGCGAACGCTTCCCTGCTGGATGAAGCCACCGCCGTGGCCGAGGCCGTGCTGCTGATGCGCCGGGCCAACAAGAACAAGACGGCCAAGGATGGCAAGACTGTCCTGGACGCCGACCTCCTTCCGCAGACCATCGCCATCGTGAAGGGCCGTGCTGAGGCGCTGGGCTTCGAGGTGGAGGTCACGGACCTCTCCGCCGGTCTGCCCGACGGCGACATCAACGGCGTCGTCCTCCAGCAGCCTGGTGCTTCGGGCCGGGTTTTCGACCACTCCGGCGTCATTTCCGACGCGAAGGAACGCGGCGCACTGGTCACCGTGGCCGCGGATTTGCTGGCGCTCACCCTCATCACGCCCCCGGGCGAACAAGGTGCCGACGTCGCCGTCGGAACTGCTCAGCGCTTCGGTGTTCCGCTGTTCTTCGGCGGCCCGCACGCGGCCTACATGGCCGTGCGTGAAGGCATGGAGCGGACGCTCCCGGGCCGTATCGTCGGCGTCTCCAAGGACAACGCCGGCGTCCCCGCCTACCGCTTGGCGTTGCAGACCCGCGAGCAGCACATCCGCCGCGAAAAGGCCACGTCCAACATCTGCACGGCACAGGCCTTGCTCGCCATCGTGGCCTCCATGTACGCGGTCTACCACGGCCCTGAAGGCCTGAAGGCTATCGCCGAAACCGTCCACGGCCACGCCCGCACCCTCGCCACCACACTTGTGAAGGCTGGCCGCGAGCTCGTCTCAGATTCCTTCTTCGACACCCTCACCGTCCGCGTCCCCGGCAAGGCAGACAAGGTCATCGCCGCCGCCGAAGCCCGCGGCATCAACCTGCGGATCATCGACGCCGACACCGTGGGGGTCAGCGTTGATGAAACCACGACGCCGGAAGTCCTCTCCGCGGTAGCCGTCGCCTTTGGTGCCGGTCCGGTGGGGGACGCCTCCGGGTTCGAACTGCCCGAATCCGTAGTCCGCACCTCTGATTTCCTGCAGCACCCGGTGTTCAACACGCACCGTTCCGAGACGCAGCTGTTGCGCTATATCCGCAAGCTGTCCGACCGGGACCTCGCGCTGGACCGCACCATGATCCCGCTGGGCTCGTGCACCATGAAGCTGAACGCCACGGCCGAAATGGAAGCCATTTCCTGGCCGGAGTTCGCCTCGATCCACCCGTTCGCTCCGGACCACCAGACGGCCGGTTGGCGCGAACTGATCGAAGACCTGGAAGCCGACCTCACCGAGATCACCGGCTACGACCAGGTCTCCATTCAGCCTAACGCCGGTTCCCAGGGTGAGCTTGCCGGACTCCTGGCGATCCGCGGCTACCACCTCTCCCGTGGCGATGAGCAGCGCAACGTCTGCCTCATCCCGGCCTCGGCACACGGCACGAACGCTGCCTCGGCAGTGCTGGCCGGAATGAAGGTTGTCGTCGTGGCGACGGCATCCGATGGCACGATCGACCACGACGACCTGAAGGCCAAGATCGAGGCCAACAAGGACGCCCTGTCCTGCATCATGATCACGTACCCGTCCACGCACGGTGTGTACGACGCCGACGTCCGCGAAGTCTGCGATGCGGTCCACGAGGCCGGTGGCCAGGTGTACGTTGACGGCGCCAACCTCAACGCGCTGGTTGGCTTGGCCCAGCCGGGCAAGTTCGGTGGCGATGTCTCGCACCTTAACCTGCACAAGACCTTCTGCATCCCGCACGGCGGTGGTGGTCCGGGCGTTGGCCCGGTCGCAGCCAAGGCACACCTGGCACCGTTCATGCCCGGCGACGCGAACAGTGATTCTGCCGAAGGCGGCGTCGCGATTTCGGCCTCCCGCTACGGTTCCGCCGGCGTCCTGCCGATCTCCTGGGCGTACGTGAAGCTCATGGGCGGCCAGGGTCTGACCGAAGCAACCAAGTCCGCGCTGCTGGCCGCGAACTATGTTGCCTCCAGGTTGGATGAGCACTTCCCGGTGCTCTACACAGGTGAAGGCGGACTCGTGGCTCACGAGTGCATCCTGGACCTCCGCGAGCTGACCGCGAAGACCGGCGTCACGGCCGAGGATGTGGCCAAGCGCCTCATCGACTTCGGCTTCCACGCCCCCACGCTGGCCTTCCCTGTGGCGGGAACCTTGATGGTGGAACCCACCGAGTCCGAGGACCTGGCCGAGATCGACCGCTTCATCGAAGCCATGATCACCATCCGTGCCGAAATCGAGCAGGTGGCCAACGGTGATTTCACTGTTGAGAAGTCGCCGCTGCGCAACGCGCCGCACACGGCTGCCGCCGTCGTCAGTTCCGATTGGGCCCGCGACTACCCGCGTGAGCAGGCCGCTTTCCCGGTCCACCACCTCAAGCAGGACAAGTACTTCCCGCCGGTTGGCCGCATCGACGGTGCCGCGGGCGACCGCAACCTGGTGTGCTCCTGCCCGCCCCTTACGGACTTCGAAAACTAAGGACTCCTGAGATGACTGAGAACTACACGGCCCTGTATGCGCAGCACAAAAAAGCCGGCGCTTCCTTCACGGATTTCGGCGGCTGGCAGATGCCCCTCAAGTACGAGTCCGAACTCGCCGAGCACCACGCGGTCCGCAACGCCGCCGGCCTGTTCGACCTCTCCCATATGGGCGAAGTCTGGGTCACCGGCCCCGACGCCGCAGCGTTCCTGGACTACGCCCTGGCGGGCAAGCTGTCCGCGATTGCGGTGGGCAAGGCCAAGTACTCGCTGATTTGCAACGCCGACGGCGGCATCATCGACGACCTCATTACGTACCGTCGCGCTGACGATAACTTCCTGGTGGTCCCCAATGCGGGCAACGCCAAGGTGGTTGCGGCGGCACTGAAGGAGCGGGCAGCCGGCTTCGATGTGCTGGTTGAAGACGCCTCCGCCGAGACGTCCCTGATTGCCGTGCAGGGCCCAAACGCCGAGGCCATCCTGCTGAAACTGGTACCCGCCGAGCAGCGCTCCTTGGTGACGGAACTGAAGTACTACGCGGCGGTGGAGGTTTCCATCACGTTCGACGGCGGCACCCAGGACTTGCTGGTGGCCCGCACGGGTTACACCGGGGAAGATGGCTTCGAGATCTACATCCCGAACGTTGACGCCCCCGGTCTGTGGGAAGCGCTCCTGGAAGCAGGCGAAGGCCACGGACTCATCCCCGCCGGCCTAGCCGCCCGGGACTCCTTGCGCCTAGAAGCCGGAATGCCCCTCTACGGCAACGAACTCTCCCGCCACGTGAACGCCTACGCCGCAGGTCTTGGCCCGGTAGTTTCCCTGGCCAAGGAAAGCGACTTTGTTGGCAAGGAAGCACTCGCCGCGATCAAGGCTGCCGGTGTGGGATCCACCATCGGCCAGAAGCTCGTGGGCCTCAAGGGCACCGGCCGTCGTGCCGCCCGTGCGCACTACTCCGTCCTCAAGGACGGTTCCCTGATCGGTGAGGTGACCTCGGGCCAGCCAAGCCCGACGCTCGGTTACCCGGTGGCGTTGGCCTATGTCGACGTCGAACATTCAGCGGTTGGCACCATCGTGGACGTTGACCTGCGCGGCAAAGCGGAGCCTTTCGAAGTGGTGCCGCTGCCGTTCTACAAGCGCCAAAAATAAGAGTTTTTGTACACATAACGCCCCTATGAGGCCTTTTTGAGGGCATCAACTGTACAAAAACTCGAAGAGAGAGAAGGAATTGGAATGAGCAAGGTAGTAGCTGAACTGAAGTACTCGGCCGAGCACGAGTGGGTTGCCGCTGACGGGGACGGGCCGGTGGGGATCGGGATCTCCGCCGTCGCCGCTGACGCCCTGGGCGACATCGTGTACGTGGACCTTCCCGAGGTTGGTTCCACAGTGACCGCGGGGGAGACCTGCGGCGAGGTGGAGTCCACCAAGTCGGTATCGGATCTGTACTCGCCTGTGACGGGTGAGGTGACCGAGATCAACGACGCCGTTGTCGGAGATCCCGCGCTGATCAACAACGACCCCTACGGCCAGGGCTGGCTGTTCAAGGTCGCCGCCACCGAAGAAGGTCCGCTCATGTCGGCCGAAGAGTACGCAGCAGCCAACGGAGGCGAACTGTGAACCCGGCAGCCGTGACCGAATTCGAGCAGGTTGTGTCGGCGTCGTTGGACGCGAAGCTCTCCGAGCTGGACCCCGAGATCGCCGCGAAGATCGACGACGAATTGGGCCGCCAGCGCGACGGCCTGGAAATGATCGCATCCGAGAACCACACTGCCGTGGCTGTCATGCAGGCGCAGGGCTCAGTGCTGACCAACAAGTACGCCGAGGGCTACCCGGGCAAGCGCTACTACGGCGGCTGCGAACACGTTGACGTCATTGAGCAGCTGGCCATTGACCGCATCAAGGCATTGTTCGGAGCCGAGTACGCGAACGTGCAGCCGCACTCCGGCGCACAGGCGAACGCCTCGGTGATGCACGCGCTGATCAAGCCGGGCGACACCATCATGGGCCTGAACCTTGCCCACGGTGGCCACCTCACGCACGGCATGCGGATCAACTTCTCTGGCAAGCTCTACAACGTGGTCCCGTACGGGGTTCGCGAGGACACCCACACTGTGGACATGGCTGAGGTGGAGCGCCTGGCCCAGGAGCACAAACCGGCACTGATCGTGGCCGGCTGGTCCGCGTATGCGCGGCAGCTGGACTTCGCTGAGTTCCGCCGGATCGCTGACTCCGTGGGCGCCTACCTGATGGTGGACATGGCCCACTTCGCCGGCCTGGTGGCTGCCGGCCTGCACCCTTCGCCGGTCCCGCACGCCCACGTCACCACCTCCACCACGCACAAGACCCTCGCCGGTCCGCGCGGCGGAATCATCCTGTCCAACGACGCCGACATCGCCAAGAAGATCAACTCGGCCGTGTTCCCGGGCCAGCAGGGCGGACCGCTGGAGCACGTGATCGCGGGCAAGGCTGTCGCGTTCAAGATTGCCGCTTCGGAGGAGTTCCGTGAGCGCCAGGAACGCGTCTTGGCCGGTTCCCGCATCCTGGCCGAACGCCTGGTCCAGCCCGACGTCGCTGCCAGGGGAATCTCCGTGGTTTCCGGTGGAACAGACGTGCACCTGGTCCTGGTGGATCTGCGCAACTGCGAACTCGACGGGCAGCAGGCCGAGGACCGTCTCGCCGCGATCGACATCACCGTCAACCGCAACGCCGTCCCGTTCGACCCGCGCCCGCCCATGGTCACCTCAGGCCTGCGGATCGGCACCCCTGCGCTGGCAACGCGCGGTTTCGGGGAAGCGGCCTTCCGTGAGGTCGCTGACATCATCGCCGAGGCACTGATCGCCGACGCCGATGCGGACCTTACCGGGTTGCGTCACCGCGTTGAGGCACTCGCTGCCGCGCACCCGCTGTACCCGGGAGTTGCGAACCTCGGGTAGCCACTCGGTTGTGCCGTCCGATTCGTGGGCTCGCTGCGGAATGTGCCGTGCGAACGGCATGTTTCGCAGCGAACCCCCGTTTCCGACGAGGCGCTCCACGGCGTAGGCACATTGATCTCCCGGGTGGGCGGTCGCTTGGGAACGGGCGCCCACATAAAGACCGGGTTGGAGGTCCGCACTGGGACCTCCGGGGGCCGGGCCGCCTTGGCTCGGGATTGGCCCGGCCCCCACATTCTTTGTCTTGTTTCACTCTTCCCTGAAAGGGATCCCGGCTATGGCTGTTGGTGTTTTCGATCTGTTCTCTGTGGGCATTGGTCCGTCGAGTTCCCACACGGTGGGGCCGATGCGGGCCGGGGCGGTGTTTGCCCGTGAGCTGCGTTGCCGTATGCGGTGGAGGATATGGTGTTGCATCCGTTGACGGTGTTGCCGCGGCATACGAACGGGATGAAGTTCGCCGTGGCTGATGCTGAGGGAAACACTGTGCATGAGGCGACGTTCTTTTCGGTTGGTGGTGGGTTCATTGTCCGTGAGGGTGAGGAGGACGCTGCGCGGCAGGAGTTGGAGGAGTCGAAGAAGGAGTTGCCGTTGCCGTTCAGGACGGCGGCGGAGTTGTTGGGCAGGTGTGCGTCCAAGGGGTTGGGGATTTCGGACATCATGTTCATCAATGAGCGGGCGTCGCGGTCGGAGGAGGAGATCCGGGAGGGTCTTTTGCATATCTGGTCGGTGATGGAGGCCTGTGTTGAAACCAGTTTGAAGCGTGAGGGTGTGTTGCCTGGCGGGTTGCGGGTCCGGCGTCGTGCTCCTGATTGGTTGGAGCGGTTGTTGAAGGAGGACAAGGACCGGAATGATCCGAAGTATTGGCAGGAGTGGGTGAACCTGATTGCTTTGGCGGTCAATGAGGAGAACGCTTCTGGTGGTCGGGTGGTGACGGCGCCGACSAATGGKGCTGCGGGGATTATTCCGGCGGTGTTGTATTACGCGTTGAATTACGCTCCGGGCATGGAGGTGATGGGTGGTTCTCCGGGTCAGGTGGAGAACGCTGCGGAGATCGCGATGGAGCATAATCTGGGGTTGACGTGTGATCCGATCGGGGGGTTGGTGCAGATTCCGTGTATTGAGCGGAACGCGATTGCTGCGGCGAAGGCGATCAAYGCGGCGAAGATGGCGTTGTGGGGGGACGGGACGCATCGGGTTTCCCTGGACGAGGTGATCGTGACGATGCGTGAGACGGGCAAGGACATGTCCGATAAGTACAAGGAAACCGCGATGGGCGGCCTCGCCGTCAACGTCGTCGAATGCTGAGTCTTTTTACTGTCAGTGCGTAGTGCCATGCTGTATCCATGAGCGGGGGATACGACAGGGATTTTTTGCGGGCACGCCTTGAACTGCCCAGTCCGTCGGCAACGACGATACTGCTGGACTACACCCACTTCTCCGTGCGTTTCCGGGCTGCCCGGAAGCTCGCGGCGATCGTGGGAGTCAACATCAGCGGTGCAGAACTGAACCCGTTGGCGCGGGAAGGAACCTGGCACTTCGATGACAGGGTCCCCCGGGAACAGCAGGCGGGTCCGGACGTCTACAAGAACAACGCCTTCGATCGCGGCCACTTGGTGCGCCGGCTGGATCCCGTCTGGGGGGACGCCGCCACTGCCAAGAAGGCCAACCAGGAGACGTTCTCATTCACCAATGCGGCGCCGCAAGTGGACGACTTCAACCAAGGCAAGGAACTCTGGGTGGGCTTGGAGGACCATGTCCTGGGGCACGCCGATGCCCATGACGCCAAGATTAGCGTCTTCACGGGGCCGGTCCTGCTTGAGGATGATCAGCCCTACCGTGGTGTCCGGATCCCTCGAAAGTTCTGGAAGATTGCGGCATGGACCAACGATGCCAAGCTGGCCGCCGTCGGGTTCGTCCTGGACCAGTCACCACTGCTCGGAAAGGTGGAACTGAAGAGGGCCATTGATCAACGGCTTCTGGAAGGCGAACCTCCGCCCCTGGGTCCCTTCCGGACCTTCCAGGTCCCTATCGGGGAGATCGCCGACCTCACCGGGCTGAGCCTCAGCCGCCTCGCGAACGCCGACCGTCTTGGCAGTGGCCAGCGTGAACTGGGCAAGCGGCCGAAAGCGATGGAACTGGAGAGCATGGAGCAGATCAGGCTCTAGGCGCGCCCACTTGGTGGAACGGGGTCACAGCTTGGCCATGATCAGATCCAGGTAGGCGCCCTTCGCCAGATCCGCAGGGCTGATTCCCAGGGCTTCCATGAGTTGATGGGCCTGCTCGGTGGCCTCTTCGGGTCCGAACACTCCACCCACGGCCACTTCCAGCTCGATGAAGTCACCGAGCCCGTCCACGGAGTCCAGATGGATCCTGGCCTCTCCCACCTGGACCACGGCACGGTGCTTGCGAACGCGCCCAAGTTCCCCGTAAGCGTCGGCCAGGACCTGACGCAGACCATCCGGATCGGACGTTGTTGAATGATCATAGTAGGAAGACTTCGGACCGGGTTCGTCTGCCCTGCGGTAGAAGATCAGCACTCCGTGGCCATCGCCGGTCACGCGCAGCTTGAGCCGGCCGCCTGGACACTCGAAGAAGGTATCGTCCTGCGAGCTGTGCTCGGGTTCCGAACCACCCAGGGAAAGAACGGTGGGCAGCAGGCGTTCGATGCTGTCGACATGCGCTTTGATTTCGATGTTCGTTGGCATGGATTTCCCCGGATCAGTTGTGGACGATGTACGCAGTGGAACGAGTGGATGGTGGCTTCCAAGCCTAGCGAACCCCTTGCCGGGCTTGTGCCCAGCGTCTCCTTTGCCCGGTCCGCTGGTAAATCAGCCCGATTTTTCTCGGCCCGATAGACTTGGGGCTGCATGTCCGCATGCGCACGATGCTTTTGAACACTGCACCAAAACCCTGAGATTGGACACGGCCACCTTGCGAGAATTTACCGCCCGCTTTGCCACTGCCGAGGAAATCGATAATTGGGACAAGCACGTCACTGCCAACCCGAACGGTGGCAACATGCTGCAGTCGGACGCCTACGCGGCAGTCAAGGACGGCAATGGGTGGCTTATCCGCCGGCTCGTCATCGAGACCGCTGACTATGCCAGCTATAACCTCCTGCTGGAGAAGAAGTTCCCCGTCCTGGGACGGCTCTGGTACCTGATCAAGGGTCCGGACGCCGGGTCCGTTGACGACATCAAGCCCATGCTGGACGCCGTCGCTTCCTTGGCGCGCGAACAGAAGATGAACGTCTTCACCATCAAGATAGAGCCCGACGTCGTGGAGTCGCCTGAGGTGGCCGCTCACCTGAAGGCCAGTGGCCTGGTCAAGGCCCCGAATATCCAGTCCAACGACTCCACCGCGCTGCTGGACATCTCAGCGCCTGCCAATGAAGTGCTTCGGAGCATTTCCTCCCGGGCCCGCAACGCAGTCCGCCGTGCAGAGCGCGAGGGCTGCGTTGTCCGGCAGGAAGAGGCCGGCGAGGAAAGCTACCGCAAGCTCTACGCCCTCATGCAGAACACCGTGAACGCCAAGGGCGCCATGCCTCTGCGGAGCTATGAGTACTATGCCGCGTTCTGGGGTGCATTCTGCAGTCGTGGACAGGGACAGTTCTTCTTCGTGTACGAGGACGATGCCCCGAGCGTAGGCGCGTTTGTGATCAATTACGGTTCCAAAGCCACCTACAAGGATGGCGGGTCGACGCAGAACCGCAAACAGTATGGCGACTCGCACCTGGTCCAGTGGGCTGCCATTCAGCGCATGCAGGAACTTGGCTGCGTCGAGTATGACTTCTGCGGCACCCCTCCAGGAGCCCGGATCAAGGACAAGACCCACCCGCTGTATGGCCTGGGGTCGTTCAAGACAAGCTTCACCAAGACGGTCACGGACTTCGTGGGCTGCTACGACCTCGTGCTGGGTCCGGTCCGTTACAAGCTGTGGCTCAAAGGGGCCGAGCGGGTGTTCCGTCGACTTGAAACCATGCGCACCGGAGGCCAGTTCTACTGACCGGCAGCAAAAGCCAACAAGCCAGCGAAAAGGCCCGCCCCGGCCACCAACGGGCGCAAATCTAACTTAGGCGAGGTAATTTCTTTGACTCCGATCGAGGCTGGAACCGACATGGAATTCGTGATTCTCAGCGACGCTGATTTCGAGACGTTTGCCAAGGGACACCCGCAGGGGAGCTTCATCCAGTCCATGGACCTGACGCGTTTCCAGCGCGCCCGCGGACAGGAAGTCGAGCTCTTCGGCGTGACCCGGGGCGGGAGCCTTATCTCAGCAGGAAAGCTCGTGTACACGTCCAACCGTTTTGGCTACAAGACAGCTGACTGCGCCAAGGGACCACTGATGGACTACAGCGACCCGGCAGTGGTTCGCTTCGTCGTCGGGCAGTTGAAGAAGCACGCGGCCTCGAAGAAGGCCGCAGAACTGCGGATATCACCCAACCTCCGGTACATCGCGCGCGATGAGGACGGCGCGGAGCATCCGGAAGTCGAGGACAACCGTCCATTGCTCAAGGAACTGGAAGGCCTTGGCTTCCAGCACCAGGGCTTCGACATGAACTTCGCCAACATCAACTGGATGTTCATCAAGCAGCTCGACGGCATCGCCGATTCCGAAGAGCTCATCATGGGTATGAACTACCGCACCCGCAAGGCCATCAGGAAAGCGGAGAAGAACGGCGTGTACCTGGAACAGGCCACGCTGGAAACGCTGGATGACTTCTACAGCGCGCTGAGCACTGCCGGCGACGAGAAGGGCTTCACGTACCGCGAACGCGAGTACTACGAGCAACTCCTCAGGAACACCTCCGATGAGTTCACCAAGCTCATGATGGCCAAGATCAACATCCCCGAGTACCGGGCCTCCATTACCGAACGCCTGGAAGCTGAATCCGCTACCCTTGCTGACCTCAAGCGGGAGGTTGAGGAAACCGGCAGCAAGAAGAAAGCCAACCGCGTCAAAGTGGTCCAGGATCTCGTGGACAGCTACGAGCGAAGCCTGAAGGACATTGAGCGCTTCCCGGACTCCGTGGGCGTGGCTACCGTAGCTGCCATTCACTTTGCGTGTTCAGGTGACGAACTCACGTGCGTCATCGGCGGCACCGTGCAGGACTACATCTACTTCAACGGCGCAACGTCCCTTTACTGGGGCATGATGCTGCACGCGCTGAACAACGGCTACTCCCGCTACAACTTCTACGGGACTTTCGGCATCCAGGGCCAGGACGAAACCGGGCACGGTGGCTATGAATTCAAGAAGGGATTCGGTGGCGAGGTAGTCCAGCTGCTGGGTGACTTCGTTGCTCCGGTCAGTCCCCTGAAGTACACGGCGTACCGTGTGGCCAGGAAGCTCGCAGGGGCCGCCCAGACAGTTCTGGGACGATTGCCGCTGGGCAAATTGCCGGTAGTACGAAACCTGCGGGGTAACCGCTGATCAAACAGCCAAGGGAGGATCGCCGCGTGACTGAACGCCCCGATGGGTCCGCCAGCCGGCCCCAGACCGACGGGTTGCCAAAGACCCAGCCGTTGCGCCCGTCGCAGGTCCGGCAGAACGTCAACGCCAAACGCATGCTGATGCGCCTGGTGCAGGGCGATAGTCCGCCTACCGCTCCCATGAACATCGTGGACCGGCTCGCCGGGAGTCCTTACGCCAATCCCACCATCCAGGTGGTTGGCGTGGACGCCTCGGCCCGCAAGACCATCGACTTCGCGCTCCATTTGGCCGAAGTGATGTTCCGTTACGGTGCGGGTGCGTTGGAAGTAGAGACGAGCATGATCGCTGTCACGGCCGCGCTCGGACTGAAGAACGTGGAAGTGGACATCACCAACCAGTCGGTGGCCATCAACTACGCTCCCAAGGACCAGACCCCCATCACCCTGCTGAGGGTGGTGCGCTCCTGGACCAACAACTACGCCGGATTGGCTCAGGTCCATCAACTGGTCACCGACATCGTGGCCGGGGGAGTTGGCCGTGACGAAGCCGTTCGCCGGCTGAACGGCATCATCCGCAGTGCCAAACCCTTCCCCCGGTGGATGGTGACGATCGCCTTCGGTATCTTCGCCGCAGTCTTTGTGGGTGTGTTGGGTGGCGGCATTGGTGCCTCGGCGGTGGCTTTCGGTTCCAACATCCTCATCAGCCTGCTGTCCCGCCAGCTTGTTAGATGGCGGACGGCGGACTTCTTCAACACCATGGCCTGCGCCTTCCTGGTCACGTTCGTTGCCCTGATGCTCCGTTGGGCGGGGGTGGAGATCGCGCCATCCATTGTG
Source organism: Paenarthrobacter sp. TAF1 (assembly GCF_052113825.1). NCBI lineage: Bacteria > Bacillati > Actinomycetota > Actinomycetes > Micrococcales > Micrococcaceae > Paenarthrobacter > Paenarthrobacter sp. TAF1. The sequence continues at coordinate 68,762 of NZ_JBFRDO010000017.1, read as the reverse complement.
GTGGCCGGTGGAATCCTGCTGCTCCTTCCCACGGGCCGGCTGGTGTCCTCGGTGCAGGATGCCATCAACGGCTTCCCGGTTACTGCCGCAGGCCGGTTCCTCTCCACGTTGCTGACCTTTGGCGCGATCGTGGCGGGAATTGGCGTGGCCGTGGTGGTCGGGACACTGATGGGCAGTGTCGTCCTGGACGTCACCCAGACATTCCCTGACGCGTACCCCTTGTGGGGACAGGCCGTCCTGATCGCCGTCGCGGTGGTGGCGATCGGCGTGACGGAACAGACCCAGATGCGGTTGTTGATTCCGACGGCGGCAGTCGGCTTGGTAGGTTTCTTCGTTTTGTGGGGGGTTGGCCAGGCCGGCTTGGGCGAACGTTTGTCACCCGCCGTTGCGGCGGTGGCCATCGGCCTCCTGGCGCGTGTGGTGGCTCTGAAGCTGGGCGCCCCGCAGTTGGTGGTGGCTGTTCCGGCCGCGCTCATCCTGCTGCCGGGGCTCACCATTTTCCGGTCAATGTATGCCTTGACCGTTGAGGGCGGCAACATCCTGCTGGGTGCGGGCGGAATGCTGAATGCAGGCGCGATCGTACTCGGGGTAGCCGCTGGAATCGTGCTCGGCGACAACCTCGCCAGGCCGCTGACCAAGGGTCTTTCCAGCAACGAACGCCGCCGGGTGCGCCGGCGCTAGGCCGCCTCCCCCCTCTGGAGTTTTTGTACAGATATTGCCCCTAAGAGGTCTTTTTAGGGGCAATATCTGTACAAAAAGTCAGCTAGATCTGGCCGACGGGAAGCTTCTTCTCCGCCTGGAAGACTTCCTCCACACGGCCCAGGGCCCAGTACCCGGACAACGAAACCTGCGAACGCTCCAGGCCGCGCTGGACGAAGAAGATCTCCCTGAGGCCCTTCATGTACCCCCGCTCGCCGTGCGCGAAGACGTCGACGCGGCCCGGCAGCCATTCGGTGCTGCGCAGGGCGTCCAGAAGTAGGGCGCTGGAGCCGGCCGGCGTGCCCTTGCGCAGCAGCCAGTGCAGTTCGACGCCTTGGGGCGCTGCGAGGGGAAGAATGTCGGCTTCGCTGTCCACCTCGAGGTAGGCGGTTCCCCGGGCGTCGGCGTCCAGGGCCTCAATGCATGCGGCGATCGCAGGGATCGCTGCGTCATCTCCGGCAAACAGGTACCAGTCGGCGTCGGGGGATGGGTTGTAGCCGCCGCCCGGACCAGTGAAAATCAGCGAATCCCCGGGCCTGGCCTTGGCCGCCCAAGGACCTGCAAGGCCTTCATCCCCGTGCACCACGAAGTCGATGGCCAGTTCCTGTGCCTCCAGGTCCACCCAGCGGATGGTGTAGGTCCGGGTATGCGGCCACTGTTCGCGTGGCATGGTCTCGCGGATGGCCCACAAGTCCAGGGGCTGCTCGTAGTCGATGCCGTCCTGCGGGAAGACGATCTTGACGTAGCGGTCCACGTAGTCGTTGTTGACGTAGTCGTTGAACCCCGGACCGCCGGCCACGATCCGCACCATGTGGGGTGAAAGGCGCTCGTTCCGCAAGACGGTCAGGTTGACCTGCGGACGGCTTTTGCGTGTGGCGGACGAGGTGACGGGGAGAGCAGTCATATAGGTAAGCCTAAGCTAATCGACTGGGCCCCGGCCGGGTATGAGTCGAAGGTTACAAACCCTCCCTCACGTTCCGCGTGCTGGGGCCAAACGCTTCCTCACATTCGGCGTGCTTGGGCCGGACGCTTCCTCAGGTCCTACAGGACCGGGAGTTCCCAGTCGACAGGTTCCGCGCCTTGTTCGACCAACAATGCGTTGGTCCTGCTGAAGGGTTTGGAACCGAAGAAGCCCCGGGACGCCGAGAGCGGGCTTGGATGGACGGAGACCACCGACGGCGCCCCCTCCAGCAGCGGCACGACACTTTCGGCGTCTTTGCCCCACAGGATTGCGACCAGCGGCTTCTGCCGTCCCGCACCGTCCGTCCGCTGTGCGACGGCGGTGACTGCCGCCGTCGTGATGGCCTCCCATCCTTTCCCGCGGTGGGCGCCGGCATTGCGGGCCTCGACCGTGAGGACGCGGTTCAAGAGGAGGACGCCTTGCTCCGTCCATGCGCTGAGATCGCCATGGACGCGGGGTGGGAGGCCGAGGTCGTCATGAAGCTCTCGGTAAATGTTGGCAAGGCTGCGGGGGATGGGCCGTGTTTCGCGCGAGACGGAGAAGGAGAGTCCCACGGCGTGTCCCGGTGTCGGATAGGGATCCTGGCCCAGGAGGAGGACTTTGACGTCGGACAAGGGTTGCTGGAACGCCCGGAGGATGTTCCCGGAGGCGGGGAGGATCTGTTTGCCGTCGTTGGCACGCCGGGCGGCAAAGGACAGGGCATCGCGCAGTTGGCCTTCGACCGGACGCAGGGCATCGGCCCAGTCGGGAGCCATCAGCTCCTCAATCGGACGGTCAAGCAGCGCAGCCAAGTCCGCGTCCTCCGGGCCCGCAGGTTCAAGATCAAAGAGAGCATCCTCGCCAGTCACCCGGCCATTGTCTCCCGTATGGCGGAGGTCGGGCGAATGACAGTGATGTTATTCGCCCGTAACATGGGGGTAGGACATTTTCCCCAACAAGCGTCGAAGGAGTGTGCCGTGGCAGAACCAGCACCGGAACCAATGGCGCCGCAGGCCGACGGGTTGGCCTTGGAAGATCTCACGGCCGGTACCCGAAGCGACTCCCCATTGAGTGAGCGTGATCAGCAGATGTTGGCGCTGGAACGGCAGTGGTGGAAGTATGCCGGCGCGAAAGAACAGGCTATCCGGGAGCTCTTCGACCTCTCTGCCACCCACTATTACCAGATCCTGAATGCACTGATCGACACCGAGGACGCGCTGGCCCACGACCCCATGCTCGTCAAGAGATTGCGTAGACTACGTACGTCCCGCCAACGCGCGCGGACAGCGCGGCGCTTGGGGTCGGACGCGTAAATCGCCAGGCTGATCTGTCAGCAGCAACCAGCAAGGACAACGCTTCACCATGACCAAATATGCCAGGGACGAATTCGACCAGGTCCCACAGAACACCTCCCGGCAGGGCGTTCATCGCGACGGCCAGGACATCGCGCGTCCCACCTTGTGGCCGGTTCTGACTGTTGGAGCTGTGGCTCTGGTGCTCGGCCTCGTAGCGTTCCTCATCCTGCCGAACCTTGGGCTTGTCGCGCCCAGCGCGTCGTCAAACGTCTCGACGCCGGTACCCCAGCAAACGTCCACCTCGCCGTCCGCTGCGCCTTCCGAATCGAGCAGCGCCCCGCCCGCTTCCAGCGAACCGAGCACCCAGCCGACGCCGTCGAGCACTTCGTCAGCGACGCCGTCATCGGCGCCGGTGGACAAGAGCGTTCCGGTGGCGGTTTACAACGGGGCAGGTACTGCCGGCTTGGCGGGCAGGGTTGCAGGCCTGGTGCAGGGCGGTGGCTGGACGCTCAGCACGGTAGCCAACTGGGGCGGCATTCCCCAGCAGACTTCGGTGATCTTCTACAACGCTCCGGCGCAGAAGGCCAATGCAGAGGCCTTGGGAACCCTCCTGGGCATCCAGACGATCATTGAGACCCCGGATGTGCAGCAGCCGCTGGTTGTCGTAGCGGGACCCGGCTACCAGTAACGGCGCGGCTCCACGGCCCAAAACGGCCAACTCGGTTAAGCCTCAATAACAAAACCAGCACCCCGCCCATTGGGGGCAGCGCCGGCGGAGTGACTGTGGTTACAGTGGACTAATTCCGGTCCGGAGATCCCGGCAATCGGTCTTGGCTACTGCGAAAGTGTGGGCATCATGGCATTGGGAACCGTCAAATGGTTCAACGCCGAAAAGGGCTACGGATTCATCACTGTGGATGAGTCCGGCGACGACGTCTTCGTGCACTGGTCGGCTATCCAGATGGATGGCTTCCGTGCCCTCGAGGAGGGCCAGAGGGTGGAGTTCGAACTGGGGGAGGGCCAGAAGGGACCGCAGGCCGAGGGTGTTCGCGTCGCCTGACTTTCAGGGTTGTCCCGCATCGCCATCAGCTATCGGCTGAAACCCGTGTTTTTACTGCGAAAAGCGGAGGCTCTGCTTGCACTCTCCCCGGTCGAGTGCTAATTATTGATTTAGCACTCCTGCGGTTCGACTGCTAAATCCGGCCCGGGTTTCCCCGGTGGCGGACAGTGGTGGGATCGCTGGGAGATCAAGAAACACCTTGGTGGGGTGAGGTTCGGAACGCGGGGCATACAGAGGCCGCACGTGAAGGACCGTCCGTCGCGGGCACCCCATCTGACAGGTACCTTCTTAACGACTGTCCCGAAAGGACTACCGCCGTTATGGCCAAGATCATTGCATTTGATGAAGAGGCACGCCGCGGCCTCGAGCGGGGCCTGAACATCCTCGCAGACGCCGTCAAGGTCACCCTCGGCCCGCGTGGACGCAACGTCGTCCTCGAAAAGAAGTGGGGCGCCCCCACGATCACCAACGATGGCGTTTCCATCGCCAAGGAGATCGAGCTGGACGATCCTTACGAGAAGATCGGTGCAGAACTGGTCAAGGAAGTTGCCAAGAAGACGGATGACGTCGCTGGCGACGGTACCACCACTGCAACCGTCCTCGCCCAGGCACTGGTGAAGGAAGGCCTGCGCAACGTTGCCGCAGGCGCCGACCCGCTGTCCCTCAAGCGCGGTATCGAGAAGGCTGTTGAGGCAGTCATCAGCGAACTGCTGGCCTCCGCCAAGGAAATCGAAACCAAGGAAGAGATCGCAGCTACGGCTTCCATCTCCGCCGGTGACCCGGAAATCGGCAGCCTGATCGCCGAAGCCCTGGACAAGGTGGGCAAGGAAGGCGTCATCACGGTTGAAGAGTCCAACACCTTCGGCCTGGAACTCGAGCTCACCGAAGGCATGCGCTTCGACAAGGGCTACATCTCCGCTTACTTCGTCACGGACGCAGAACGCCAGGAAACGGTCCTCGAAGACCCGTACATCCTGATCGTCAACTCCAAGATCTCCAACGTGAAGGAACTCGTCACGGTTCTGGAGAAGGTCATGCAGTCCAACAAGCCGCTGCTGATCATCGCCGAAGACATCGAGGGCGAGGCCCTGGCCACCCTGATCGTCAACAAGATCCGTGGCACCTTCAAGTCTGTTGCCGTCAAGGCTCCGGGCTTCGGTGACCGCCGCAAGGCCCAGCTGGCCGACATCGCCATCCTCACCGGTGGCCAGGTCATCTCCGAAGAAGTTGGCCTCAAGCTCGAAAACGCCGGCCTGGACCTCCTCGGCACCGCCCGCAAGGTTGTTGTCACCAAGGACGAGACCACCATCGTTGAAGGTGCCGGCGACGCTGACGCAATCGCAGGCCGCGTGGCCCAGATCCGCGCCGAGATCGAGAACTCCGACTCCGACTACGACCGCGAGAAGCTGCAGGAACGCCTGGCCAAGCTGGCCGGCGGCGTTGCAGTCATCAAGGCCGGTGCCGCCACCGAAGTTGAGCTCAAGGAACGCAAGCACCGCATCGAGGACGCAGTCCGCAACGCGAAGGCTGCTGTTGAAGAAGGCATCGTTGCCGGTGGTGGCGTTGCCCTCATCCAGGCAGGCGCCAAGGCATTCGCCAACCTCACCCTGCAGGGTGACGAGGCAACGGGTGCCAACATCGTCAAGGTTGCCATCGACGCACCGCTGAAGCAGATCGCTTTCAACGCCGGCCTGGAGCCGGGCGTTGTGGTGGACAAGGTTCGCGGCCTGCCTTCCGGCCACGGCCTGAACGCTGCCACGGGCGTCTACGAAGACCTTCTGGCTGCCGGCGTCAACGACCCCGTAAAGGTCACCCGCTCGGCTCTTCAGAACGCTGCTTCCATCGCTGGTCTCTTCCTGACCACCGAAGCTGTTGTTGCAGACAAGCCCGAGAAGAACGCTCCGGCTCCCGGCGGCGACGACATGGGCGGCATGGGCGGCTTCTAAGCCCCACAGCTGTAGCGATACAGCGCCAGGCTCACGCTTGAAAACACGCGACGGCGGTCCCCACTCCGGTGGGGGCCGCCGTTGTGCGTCCGCGGCCAGGTCTTTTGGAGCCTGCTGCTGCTGGCTGCTGGCTGCCGGGGCGCGGGCGCGTTTAAGTGTCGGTGCGGTCTGGCAGGATTAATGCATGACGATTATTGCTGCCGCCGATGGGTCTGCCCTCGGTAATCCTGGACCGGCCGGCTGGGCCTGGTACGTTGATGACTCCTGTTGGCGCGCGGGAGGGTGGCCGCACGGCACCAACAACCAGGGTGAATTGATGGCTGTGCTTGACCTTTTCCGGTCAACGGCCCACGTACCTCACGAAGAACTGCTGATCCTTTGCGACAGCCAATACGTCATCAATTGCATAACCAAGTGGATGCCGGGCTGGAAGCGAAAGGGTTGGCGGAAGGCCGATGGGAAGCCCGTCTTGAATGTGGACCTCCTCAAAGAGATCGACCAAGCGATCGCGGGACGCAAGTACACGTTTGAGTGGGTCAAGGGCCATGCCGGCCATGACCTCAATGAGGCAGCGGACGAGCGCGCACGCGCGGTGGCCACGGCTTATCAGCAGGGCATAGCGCCGCGCAGTGGCCCCGGCTTCCCTGGAGCCCAGGAGAAGGCAACCGCTGCCGGCGAGGGATCCCCGGCAGCGACGACGGTATCGGAGGTACCGGTCCGGTCCGAGCCCGTTGCCGTGGCCTCCGGGGTCGCTTCTGTGTCCGGCTCGAATGCACTTCCGGCGTCCGCGCGTCCTGACCGGAGCATCCGGCCACATTTCGAGCCCACCCTGTTTGGCGAGGCGGGCCTTTTCGGCCAGCCCGACCTGTTCAGCGAACTGGGAGATGACACTTCAGCGCCCGAGCTCTCGGCTGAGGACACCGTCCTTGCCTTGGAACGCGAACTGCTCAGGCCGGACGTCAGGGCCGACATCGGAAGGATCGGAGTTCTCCTTCACCCGGACTTCGCCGAGATCGGCAGCTCGGGACGCTACTGGACCCGCGATGCCATGATGATGGCCCTGGAAGAAGACCCGGGAGAGGCAACGGAACTGGAGCTCCTGAGCGCGGACCGGCTCAGCGAAAACACCATCCTGCTGACTTACCGCAGTTTCAGCCATTCCGGTTCAGCGCTCCGCAGCTCCGTCTGGACGCTCGACCGGGGCCAATGGCGGCTGCGGTTCCACCAGGGCACGCTCGAAAAACAGTAGCTGAGACAGCCCGGTATAACCTGCAGGGCCGGATGCACAGGGGGAAGACAGCCGGCCCTGCAGGAGTTCAACGGCCCCGCAGGAGTTCGAAGCGTCCTGGATCGGGACGTTTGGTCCGAGGGGATCCTAGTAGGCGAAGCGTTGGGTATTGCCTTGTTCCACCTCTGAGTAGCTGGTTGCGGCCGAGGCCAATGCCATGGTGATGGAATCCAGAGAGGCTTCGACCTTGCTTTGGGTGAGCGACCATTCCACCAGGAGGGCCTGGAAGTTGTTGGCCGCTGAGCCTTTCCAGCTGGCCTGCAGTTCTTCCAGGCCGCGTCTCATGGTGTGCACGTCTGTACTGATGCGGTCCACAGTTCCTTTGACGTTGGCGGACTTGAGCTGCAGCAGCTCGGTATCAACGGAGATGACGGTCATGGATGGTGCCTTTCGATGAAGATGTCCCGCCGTATGCGCGGGCTGCTTGGGAAGCGTGGCCACTGCATTCAGCCTAGGGACTGCGCCTGCAGCCCGTAACGACCCTTCATCGCTATGTGGATAAGACTGCTATGTGCAAAAGCACTATGCGGACGGCACCTCGGCCGGTTCTTCACGGAAGGGGAGGCTGACCACCAAAGTGGCGCCGCCGCCGTCGGTCTCTGTCACCTGGACCGAGCCGCCGTGGGAGCCGACGATCGCCGCTACAATCGCCAGTCCCAGGCCACTGCCACCGGTTTCCCGGGTCCGCGAGGTGTCTGCCCGGTAAAAGCGTTCGAAGATCTTGTTGGTTTCCGACTCCGGAATGCCGGACCCGTGGTCGCGGATCTCAATTACGGACATTTTCCCGGCGGGAGTGGTGCTTACGCCGACGGCGAGCTCAATCGGGCTTCCCTCCGGCGTGTACCGCAAGGCGTTGCCCACCAGGTTCCCAATCACTTGGCGAAGTTTCGCTTCATCTCCCTGGACCGGCGCCGCAGAGGGGGAATCGCCGTCGAGACCTGTGAGGGTGATGGTCCGGTCGCCGGAGGAGGCCTTGGTGTCCACCATGGCGTCGTGGGCAAGGAGCTGCAGGTCTACAGGCTTGAGCTGGAGCGGCCGCTGTTCGTCCAGGCGCGCCAGAAGCAGCAGGTCTTCCACCATTGAGCCCATCCGCTTGGCTTCGCTTTCGATCCTCCCCATGGCCATGGCCACGTCTTCCTCGGTAGAGAGGGCTCCGTGCCGGTACAGCTCGGAGAAGCCTCGAATAGTCACCAGGGGAGTCCGCAGTTCGTGGGACGCGTCCGCGGCAAAGCGGCGCATCCGGCCCTCAGAAGCGGCACGTGCGGCGAACGAGGCTTCGATGTGGGCGAGCATGGCGTTGAGGGAACCGCCGAGCCTGCCCACTTCGGTATGCGGATTGTCTACTTCCACACGGCGGGAGAGGTCGCCTGCGGCAATGGCTGCTGCGGTCTTTTCCACCTTGGCCAGGGGGCGGAAGGACCGTGCAACTGTCCAGGTGGCTATGAAGAACGCCAGGACCAGCGTCAGTAGGCCGACGCCCACCACCACGAGGACGGCGTGCTCCATGACCTTGTCCACGGGAGTTAGCGGCAGCCCAATGATGACCACGCCATTCTGCCCGTTGGCCACGACTCCCACAGCAACAACCCGCCAGTTGGTTCCGGCGGTTCCCTTGACCTGGAAGGGCGCATTGGCGCGTTGCTTCGCTTCCAGCGGGGTGATGTTGGAAATCGCCGGACGATCGCTCTGGCTGCCGCCGAATGGATACGGGGCGAGGTCAGGGACGTAAAGCGTCAGGGAATAGTCCGTGGGAACCGCGGTGTCTGCGGGCACGGCGCTGTTGGGCTCGGTCAGCCTGTCGAAGGACTGGCGGTCCTGGGCCAAGGCGACAGCGGCCTTGAGCTTGTCGTCGACTTGGCCCTGCAGGTAGCTCTTGACGAGCGTCAGGGTACCTGCACCAGTCGCCGCGAGGGCAAGCAGGAGCAGGCACATGATGATGGCTACCAGCTGCGACCGCAGGGAAGCCGACTTCCAGCGTTGCAGCAAGGTCAGCGCTTCTCTGCCGTTCGCAGCACGTAGCCCACGCCGCGCTTGGTCTGGATGAGGGCTGCGGCATCGGGATCGATGTCCACCTTGCGGCGAAGGTAGGAAATGTAGGACTCGACGATCGAGGCATCTCCGTTGAAGTCGTATTCCCACACGTGGTCAAGGATCTGGGCCTTGGACAACACGCGGTTGGGGTTGAGCATCAGGTAGCGGAGCAGCTTGAATTCGGTGGGGGACAGCTCGATCACGGTGCCGCCGCGGCGGACTTCATGGGCGTCGTCGTCGAGTTCAAGATCATCAACGCGGATGACGGCGTCATCGTCCTCCAGCGGCTGCGTGCGGCGGAGTACGGCGCGGATCCGGGCCACAACCTCGTCAAGGCTGAACGGTTTGGTGACGTAGTCATCGCCGCCCACCGTCAGGCCGGTGACCTTGTCTTCGGTGTCATCCTTCGCGGTCAGGAAAAGCACGGGGAAGTGCTTGCCGGCCGCGCGGAGGCGGCGGGTGACGGTGAAACCGTCCATGTCCGGAAGCATGACGTCCAGGACCGCCAGGTCCGGGGCATGAAGGTCGGCGGCGGCGAGGGCTTCGCGACCGTTGGCCGCGGCTACCACCTCGAAGCCGGCGAAACGCAGAGATGTGGAAAGAAGCTCGCGAATGTTGGGCTCGTCGTCAACCACAAGGAGCTTGGCTTCAGGACCGTTCTTTTTCATGACACCCATAGTGCTCCCAGAAACTGGGAGTTCTCTGAATGCTGCATGTGAGCCCCCCAAGTGCCAACGGCGTGTCAGGTTGGTCATGCCTGCAGGACCAACCCGACTCCCAGCGCCACCATGGTCACGGCAATCCCGCCGTCCAGGAACCGCCAGGACAACGGACGGGCGAAGAAGCCGCGGAGGAACCTCGCACCGAATCCCAGGGAACAGAACCAGAGGATACTGCCCACCATGGCGCCGGCCCCGAACCACCACTGCAGGGGACTGCCTTGGGCGTTCGCCAGCGAGCCGATGAGGGCGATGTCCAGGTAGACGTGCGGATTGAGCCAGGTCAGTGCGAGGACGGTGGCTACCGCGGCCAGGGCACCGCCCTTGCGGCCGGTACCACCGTTACCACTGGTGCTTTCGCCCGTCGTCAACGACTGCGGCCGCATGGCGCGCCTGGCCGCCATCACGCCGTACGTCACCAAAAATGCGGCGCCTACATAGCGGAGGACGACGACGGCGGCAGGCGCTGCCGTTATCAGCGCACCTGTACCGAAAACTCCGGCCGCGATCAGGACGGCATCCGAAAGCGCACACACAGCGACGATGGGGACGAGGTGTTCGCCCCTGATGCCTTGGCGCAGCACGAACGCATTCTGGGCGCCGATGGCAACAATGAGGGCAAGACCCGTGGCCAGGCCGAGGCCTGCGGAATGGAAGTAGTCAAGGGAAGTCACCTTCCCGAAGTTACGGCGGTCCCAAACCTAAGACCAGCTAAAGTTTCTGAATCTGCGTAAGCTGAGCTTATGAGCCAGTTTCCATCCGAACAGTTGCTGACCTTTGCCACTGTCCTCTCCGAGGGCACGTTGGAAGCGGCGGCGCGCATGCTTCACATCACGCCGTCGGCGGTGTCCCAAAGGCTGAAAGCACTGGAACAATCCACGGGCCGGGTCCTGCTGCAACGCAGCAACCCTGCCCTGGCAACTGAAGCCGGCGAGGTTGTCCTGCGGCTGGCGCGGCAGGTGGGACAGCTGGAGGCCGACGCGGGCAAGGAACTGGGTCTGGATGGTGGCCAGCCCCAACTGGCCCTGCCGATCGTGGTCAACGCGGATTCTTTGGCGGTGTGGTTCCTGAAGGCGCTTGCCCAAGTGCCCGGCAGCCTCAACGTCACGTTCGATCTCCACCGTGACGACGAGCAGCACTCCACGTCGCTGCTCCGGTCAGGCACGGTCATGGCTGCTGTGACGGCCACGCCCGAGCCAGTCCAAGGCTGCCGCGTCGAAAGCCTCGGCATCATGCGGTACCTCCCCGTGGCCGCTCCGACGTTCGTGGAACGTTGGTTTCCGGGCCTTCCCATGGGCCTCGACGGCGCAGCACTCAATGCTGCGCCAACAGTGGACTTCGACCGCAAAGACACCTACCAGTGGGCCTTCGTCCAGTCCGTGATCAACACCGAGGGGCGGCCGGTTCCCGAGAGGAAAGGCCCGCGCCACTATGTGCCGGCATCCCAGGACTTTGGCGATGCGATCCGGCTGGGACTCGGCTGGGGTCTCATCCCGGAAGTCCAATGCGGTCCCGACATTGCGGACGGGCGGCTGATCGAGCTCGCTCCGGAGCAGCCTTTCGATGTGCCGCTGTACTGGCAGCGGTGGCGCACGGCGTCCTCTGCACTGGACACGCTCAGCGAGACGGTCCGCCGGGTGTCGGCACAATACCTCCGCCAGTCCTGAAGACGCTAAATCCGAACACGCCCGCCGATGCTTCCAAAAATGTCGGTGCCCCGTTCCACACTTAAAACATGGCAAATACAGCAGCTCCAGTCAGCATCCATCACCTCACCGGTGAGGTCGAATTCCTTGTCACCTACCTGGACACGGACACCGGACGGGTCCGGCGTGAAGACTTCCAGGACCTCATGGAGGCAGAACGCTTCGCCAATGCGCAGCTCCGCGACGCGGACTCCTGGGCCGTCATTGATCAAGTGGACACCACGCCCTCAAACCGGATGGTCGCCTGAACCCCTGGCGGGTCGCCTGAACGCCTTACTCGGGCCGGTTCCCGGCGTGGCCGCCGTGGACGAACGGTGATGACACGCCTTCGTATTTGAGCATCATCATCATGCCCTCGGCAGCATGATCCAGATTGTGGCAGTGATCCATCCAAATTCCCGGGTTGTCGGCATGCAGCAGTACTTCCCATACTTCGCCGGGCAGCACATCCACGGTGTCCAGGACCAGCGGTGAGCCGCTGGGTGCCACGCCGTTCCTGCTCAGGACCTGCACGTGATGACCGTGCGGATGCATCGGGTGGGGTTCGGCGGTCCTGTTCACCACCGTCACTTTCACGGTGTCACCCTCCGCCACCTCAATGGACGGCACCAGCGGGTACGCCGCCCCGTTCACAGTGAAGGCATACCGCGGGACACCATCCACAAAACGAAATTGCCGGTCCAGCACCACTACCTCTTCGCGGGTGACAGCAGAGGCAGGTGGACCGGACGCCTCTGTCGGAGTCCCGGCCAGCGTATTCCCGGCGGACAGTGGACTGCCATAATCCAAAAGGTCCAGCACAGGAGTGGTGGCAAAAACGCCTGACGGCGCCCGCCCTTGGGCCGTTGTGGGGAATCCGGGTGGGGCAATGACCACCACGGCGTCGGCTGCCGAATCCGAGCGCAGGGTGACGGGGGAGTCCGGCATGCTGAAAGCAACATCTACCCGGCCGCCCGCTCCCAGCCGCACCAACTTTCCCTTGATGTCCCCGGGCTCATTGACGTCGGTACCGTCCACGGCCACGGCCTTGAAGGACGTGCCTTCCACAAGGTAGCGCTGGGGCAAGGAATCGGTGTTCACCAGCCGCACCCGCACACTCGTCCCCGGGGCGGCCCGGTATTCGCTGCTGCGGTCTGAGGAGCCCAGCAACCCCAGACCGCTGAGGTCGTGCCCCGCCACCACGATATCCGTGTCAGCACGGACCTTCGCGGGATGGTGCACGACGAATGCGCCGTAGAGGCCCTTGCGGACCCCCTCGGCCGAATCCTGATGTGTGTGATACCAGTATGTACCGGCCTGTGCTGCGGTGAAGCGGTAGGTAGTGGACTGGCCAGGCATCACTGCGTCCTGTGTTGCGCCAGCCACTCCGTCCATGGCATTGGGGACGTCGTAGCCGTGCCAATGGACAGTCACACCGGCGGCGATATCCCGGTTCTTGAGAACCACCTCCACTACCTCGCCCAGCGTGGCTTCTATCATCGGGCCAGGAACGCTCCCGAAGGTCCAGGCTTCCGTGGTTCGTCCGGATGGCAGGGTCAGCTGCTCCACCCGGGCGGTCAGTTCGTAGTGCCGGACCACCGCATCTTTGGGTGTCTCACCCACAAGGCTGGTCACCGGCGTCGGGTCCGCGACCGTGGCGGCGCTGTTACCGCGGTGATGGCTTACAGCGGCGGCTATCGCCGCGCCATCGGCGGAGCGGCTCCCGAGCCATGCAAAGACTCCCGACCCCAACACTGCGCAAAGCATAAGGGCGGCCACGGCGGCCGACGCCGTCGTCGAACGTCTGCCATGGGTTCGCGCGACGCCGGTGCCGGCCGGCTTTCCCAGGGCGATCCAGGCGATCAGCATTGTTCCGCCCACCATGAAGAGAAGTACTGCGATGCTCCACGGTGCGGGGAACGGTCCGAGGACCAGGACTAGAACCAGTGCGGCGGCAGCGGACGAGGCCGCCGCCACCATTGCCATCACCGCCCCTCGGCGGCTTCGCCCGAACCACCACCGGGCCCTGGCAGGTTTGGCGCCGGTGTTCCGCCTCCTCAGCAAGAACGGAACACCGGCCATCGCGGCCCAAGCCGCGGGGATGGCGGTCAGAGGCAGACTGATGATTATGCGTTCGCTGGCAAACCACCAACCGCCGGCCACCAAAGACGGAAGCAAGGCATAGCGTGACACCGTCACGATCACGGCAATACCCACCAACAGCAAAGCCAGGTCAATCCCGCGGCGCGGCCCCGGCTTGGGGTCAGTGCTTGAAACAACAGTCATCCACACGGCAGCCGTCCAGGCTGCGGCCGCGAGGATGGACAACACCAAATCCACCGCCAGCAGCTGCGAGGTATTCACAGCTGCCTTTGCTCAGGCTGCGCTGGAGGAGGCAGAAGCATCCGAAGCAGCAGCTTTCGGAGGCAACGGCTGCGGATTGAGGGCCGCTGCGCGTGCGCGGTTGAAGAGCCAGTAGGACATGAAGATCATCAGCACGCCGGTGATCGGGTGGATGGAGACAACCCATGATCCGGCAGGGGTGATGAAGTCTTCCGAAGAACCGGTCAACATGCCGCCGATGATGAAAATGAACAGCTGGACCCAGGAAAGCAGGAAAATTCCGGCTGCCAGCCAGATTGTCCGGGCGCCCATCCGGGCGATGGCGGCCACAATGGCGGCGAGGAGCGCCGAGTAACGCAGCACATACTGGCCGTTCATCACGTGGAAGACACCAGCTTCGCGCTGGGCTTCAATGGTGTTCTGGAAGTGGAAGTATCCTGCGAAAAACAACTGCGCGAGTGCTGACAACAGGACGATTGCGGAAATGACCAGGAGGGCTTTACGCATGGGGAATCCTCTGGGGAAAACTTCTTTTCGGATTCTTCTAGGCCTTCGAACCGCCGGCTCCCTGGCTGCGGGCTACCCCCACCGCCGACGGCTGGCCGCCGGATTGCCTGGACCAAGGGCAACCACGTAGGGCGGAGAGCTTCACTAGGAATCGTAAATTCGCTGGAGGTGAATAGCAAGGGTCCTGAGGTACATTCCCGGAAGGGCCGCTACTGTTCCTGACCCACGTCCTTGCCGACGTCCTTCGAATCCATGATCCGGTAGGCGTAGCCCTGTTCGGCCAGGAACCGTTGGCGTTTGGCGGCAAAGTCCTGGTCGAGCGTATCCCTGGCCACCAGTGAGTAGAACCGGGCAGCCCTGCCGTCCTGCTTCGGACGCAGGAGGCGCCCCAGCCGCTGCGCCTCTTCCTGCCGGGAACCGAAAGAACCTGACACCTGGATGGCCACGGACGCTTCGGGGAGATCAATGGAGAAGTTGGCTACCTTGGAGACCACCAGGGTTTGGATCTCGCCTTTGCGGAAAGCGTCAAAGAGTTTCTGGCGGGCCTTGACAGTGGTTTCGCCCTTGATCAGGGGCGCGTCCAGGCGCTCGGCAATTTCATCCAGCTGGTCGATGTACTGTCCGATCACCAGCAACTGCTCGCCCTTGTGGACGGCCACCAGGTCTTCCACCAATTTGGTTTTGGTTTCGGAGGTAGCGCACAGGCGGTACTTGTCGGCATCATCGGCCATGGCGTAGGCCACGCGTTCGTCGCGGGGGAGGTCCACCCGCACTTCGACGCAGTCCGCAGGTGCGATGTAACCCTGTGCTTCGATGTCCTTCCATGGCGCGTCGTACCGCTTGGGACCAATGAGGCTGAAGACTTCGCCTTCCCGGCCGTCCTCACGGACCAGCGTGGCGGTGAGGCCCAGACGACGGCGGGCCTGCAGATCCGCCGTCATGCGGAAGATCGGGGCAGGCAACAGGTGGACCTCGTCGTAGATGATGAGTCCCCAGTCGTGCCCATCCACGAGTTCCAGGTGCGGATACAGGCCCCCGCGCTTGGTTGTGAGGACCTGATAGGTGGCAATCGTGACGGGTCGGACTTCCTTGACGGAGCCGGAGTACTCACCGATTTCGTCTTCGGTGAGGGACGTCCGCTTGAGGAGTTCGTCCTTCCACTGCCGCGCCGAAACAGTGTTGGTCACCAGGATCAGGGTTGTTGTGGAGGACGTCGCCATGGCTGCCGCGCCCACCAGTGTCTTCCCGGCACCGCAGGGGAGCACGACGACGCCGCTGCCGCCGGCCCAGAAGTTCTCCGTGGCCAGCTTCTGGTACGGCCGCAGCTGCCAGCCGCTCTCGTCCAGCATGATGAGGTGTGGCTGCCCGTCAACGTATCCAGCGAGGTCTTCGGCGGGCCAGCCCAGTTTGAGGAGCAACTGTTTCAGCTGTCCCCGCTGCGAGGAATGCACCACCACGGTTTCACCGTCGATCCGCGGCCCCAGCAGGGGTGCGATCTTCTTGGCGCGGATGACTTCCTCGAGTACCGGATAGTCGTCGGTGCGCATCACCAGACCGTGTTGGGGGTCCTTCTCCAACCGCAGGCGGCCGTAGCGGGACATGGTTTCTTCAATGTCGATCAGTAGTGCGTGCGGCACGGGGAAGCGCGAGTACTTCAGCAGGGTATCGAGTACCTGCTCGGCGTCCAGGCCCGCAGCGCGTGCATTCCACAGGCCCAGTGGCGTGAGCCGGTAGCTGTGCATGTGTTCCGGGGCGCGCTCCAGTTCGGCGAAGGCCGCAATGGCGTGCCGGGCTTCGGTGGCGAGCTCGTGGTCGACTTCGAGCAGTATGGTTTTGTCACTTTGTACGATCAGGGGACCGTCGTTCACAGCTGAATCCTCACGTTCACAGTTGAATCCTCACGTTCACAGCTGAATCCTCACTTGGCACCGTCAAAGCGCCGTTTGGCTGGCAGCGCTGTTTTCATGAACGCATTTCTCCGGCGGGTTCGACATCGATGATCCGGTGGATGGACAACACCCGTTCGGTGTCCTTGGCAGGATCGAACACCCTGACCCGTCCGCCGGAGACGGATACAGGAACAACGGTTTCGGTGTTGGCATTCCCCAGGCTGTCCACCACGTTCATGGTGACCGCCTGTTTGAGCCGGATCGCGGTTTGGAGCGTCTCCAGGCCCAGCTGCGTGGATGCCTCGCCCGTCGCCTCGGCCGGGACGCCGCGGTGCTGACGAAGAACCGTCAGCTGCGCCTCGACGTCGTCGTCCGGGGGTGCGGTCCTGGGGGCGGTGTAGACAGGCCGCGCGCTGCCCGGCACCGCGGTGGTCCGCTTGAAACGCACGACGGCGCGTTCGGCCTCCTGCACCGCCGGCGAAAGTCCCAGCTCGCGCAGGACGCGGGCCGTTTCACGCGGGCTGGCCGAGGACGTGAGCACGGTGGGGGCGATGCGTACCAGGCTCAGCACGGAGGTCCTGGCTTCCTGCAGGAGATCGGAGATGGCGGTTTCGTCGTCACTTTGGATGAAGCTGGCACTGGTTCCGATCCGGAGGCGGCCGTGGCGGGAGGCTGTGTCCTGGATGAGGTACGCCAATGGCTGGGGTACCTCGGTGGCCGAGTGCTCGCGAAGGAAAGCCAACAGCGACTCCGCGTCCTGTCCGGCGTCGAGGGCCCTGCGGATGGTGATGGCAGAGAAACGGTAGATCGACGCCGGCCCCTGGCCTTCGGCGTCGGCCATCAGCAACAGCGTCTCGCTGAGCTCCGGAGCCAGGTAGCCCGGGGCGACGGCCGTCAGGTCGGCCTGCAGGAGGATGTGGTTGACGGCGGCCGGCAGATGCTCGCCAAGGATGGTGATGGCCTGCTCCGGCTGGGCATCGGCAATGGCTGAGCCCAATTGCGTCAACGCCCCGGAACCCATCAAACCCAGCAGGGCGGCCTCTTCGAGGATGCCGCGGACCAGGGAACTGAAACGGCGGGACATCCTCGGCTGAGCCCACTCGGCGCGTTGGAGTACGGCCCTGGCGTCCAGGACCGGTGCTTTGCCGTCGGGCGCGGCTGCCTCGACGGTCAGCTCGTTCAGGATTTCAAGGACACGACGCCGGACCACCGGGGCATCCGGCCGCTGGGCCTCCGCGGACAAGGCGTTGATGGTGGTGCCCGCTGCACCATGATGGGCCGTCGAGGACGAAGGGCCCGTCAACGGCTGCCCCACCAGCGAAGGGGCGCGCTCGCTGGCAAGCCAGGCATTGACCAGCCACAGCCATTGTTCCTGCCGGGGCAGACTGAGCCATTCCAGGGACGGCGGCTGGATCCACGTTGAACTGTCGACGTCCAGGCGCAGCAGGCCGGACAAGGCACACAGCTCCAGGAGAATCGCCGTTTCGTRCACACCCAGGCGGATCGACTCGGCAAGGCGACGCAGTTCCCGGACGCCCACGCCACCGCTCCGGAGCGTGGTGAGGGGCTGCTCCCGGACAGCGAACAGCAGCTCGTTGGCCAACCGCAGTGTTTCCGCGATGGCACCCATGGCCGCGTTGCGCCGCAGTGCCGCACTGGTGTGCCCCAACTCCGGAACCGGCGGGGAAAGAGTGAAGTCGTCAATGATGGCGCCGCCCCGGAGTGCAAGGCCCACGCTGTGGGGCAATTCGACGTGGCCGGCATCCAGGGGAACCAGCAGGCCGCGCGCCAGCAACCAGTCAATCGGCCCGACGTCGTGGCTTTCGTGCGTGACGGAAGCCCGCCGCTGCGCCTGGGGTACTGCGCCCATGGCCCAGCTGCCGAACTTGTTCAGCAGGCCAAGCGTCCGTTCAGGCGCTGACGAAAGGATGGCCCGCAAGTTCTCGGGGGTGGCCGTCCATCGCTGCAGGGCCAGGGCCGCATCCATGGGTGTGCTGGCCGGATGGATTCCCAGGCCGCTTTGGTGCAGCTCGGCGACCAACTGGACCACCCGCTGGGCGAAAGCGGGTTGCAACCGCACAAGTTCCGTGTAGCTCCTGCCCAGTCCAGCCGGGTAGATGCCGATCACGTCCTTGAGGCTGCCCACCGGAAGGTAGAAACGCTGGCGCGACGAGGTGGGCGGAGAACCCTGGGGCGGGTCAGCCCGGTGGATCAAGGCCAGCTCCTGCAGCTTTGCGAGGATCGGGTCCAAGGCCGAAAGAGTGGAACCGGCGATGACCTTCTTCAACCCTGCCGCCGAAACGCTGTGCCCGGTATCGGTGTTGGTACACAGATGGAGGGTTTCCAGGACCTGCATTTCCGGCTTGTTCAGGCGTTCAAGTGCCCGCTGCACACTGACGCGTGCGCTCGCCCTCGCAGCCAATGCCGCAAAGTCCGGCGCCATGGGGGAAATGAGATCAGGCCGCGCGGCAAACAAGGCCCGCAGCGAATTGTCGCTGCGCGCTTCCAGTTCCTTGCTGAGCGCGCGAATAAGGGACATCAATCCAACGTTACCGCCCCGCGGCAAGTCGTGCCCGATCCCGGGCCGGCCGCCCTACTGCCGGCGGCGTTGCCGGACTGCGTCCAGCATCAGGACCATCGCGAGCGTGAAGGCCACAGGCAAACCATAAAGGGCAGTGGAGGTAACCCAAACGGGCGCCACGCCACCGTAATATGCCACTGCTATGACCACGGCAACAGCTGCCAGGGAAAAGGCGGCAATGGCGACGGCGGCAATCATAAGGGGGCGGCGGTAACCCGGGGAAGTCATGCCTTCAACGCTAGCAGCAGAGAGTCCGGGGCTGCGCGCCGCAGGAAATGAAGCCGCAGCTTGCCCGTGCATGGCCGACAAAGCGGGATTAGGGGGTCCGGCAGGATAACCTTGAAGGAACAGACCAACACGGACCGGACTGTCACCCTCGATCCCGTAGCTATCTGCGGATGCGGTAACGGCCCGGCGTGTCTCCCACAGCAAGAACGAAGAAGGTTGATTACGTGCCTACCGGCAAGGTCAAGTGGTATGACAAGGAAAAGGGCTTCGGCTTCCTCGCAGCTGAAGACGGCCAGGAAGTCTTCCTGCCCAAGACGTCCCTGCCTGCGGGCGTAACGGAGCTCAAGGCCGGTACCCGCGTGGAGTTCGGCGTCGCCGACGGCCGCCGCGGTGCCCAGGCACTGGGACTTCGCGTCCTGGAGAAGACTCCGTCGATTGCCAAGGCCAAGCGCATGAATGCCAGGGACCTCGCTCCGATGGTGCAGGATCTGGTCACCGTCCTGGACAACCTCTCCGGTTCGTTGTCCTCCGGCAAGTACCCCGATGGCAACAAGGCCAAGGCCATCAGCATGGCGCTGCGCAAGGTTGCCGACGAGCTGGAAGCCTAGGACCGGCCATGACCTCGGAATCCGCACAGGAAACAACGCCCGCACAGGATGTCCTGGATAACGCCGGGGCAGGTCCTCGTGGTGCCCAGGCTCCTGGCAACGGGGAAGCTCCCGCGCGGAAGCCCACGGCCACCAAGCCGCGTGCCGGTTTGCCCGTGTGGCGCACAGGCAAGCCGGACGCCTTCCTGGCAGCCGCCGTCGATACTGCCCGTGAGGCTGTGGAGGGCATCGCCAAACCGGGCGAGGTGGGCGCGCACCTTGGCGCCAAATCCGAAGGTGACCGAGTGGTCACCCACCTGTTTGAGTCCAGGCTCGCCGGATACGGCGGCTGGCAGTGGTATGCCGTGGTGACCCGCAACTCGCGTTCCAAGATCGTCACTGTGAGTGAGCTCGGGCTGTTGCCTTCCGAGGATTCCATCCTGGCGCCGGAGTGGGTGCCTTGGGCCAAGCGTGTCCGGCCCGAGGACGAGACGCCCTTGGTGGAGGAGACAGAAAGTGACGTTTCCGAAGAGTCCGTGCAGGCTGCCGAAGACGAGGCAACCGGCCCGGCCGCCGAAGACGACGACGAACCGGACGAGTCCGGGGACGAAGACATCGCTGTGGACAGCGACGAAGCCGGGGCTGAATAAGCATTGCGGAAACACTGGGTGACTCAATGGATGGCGGACACTGATGTCCACGTTTAGGTCGCTCGGAATCCTCAACTACCGCATCTGGTTCTTCGGTGCGCTGATATCCAACATCGGGACCTGGATGCAGCGCACAGCCCAGGACTGGCTGGTGTTTGACCATCTGACAGCGCATGACGCCGGGGCGATGGGCATTACCTTGGCCCTGCAACTGGGGCCTCAACTGTTCCTTGCGCCCTGGGCGGGCCTGCTGGCTGACCGCTACAGCCGCCGCAAGCTGCTGTTCATCACGCTCATAGCCATGGCCTTGCTCAGTACCGGCCTGGGCATCCTGGTTTTGCTGGGGGTGGCTGAGCTGTGGCACGTGTACATTTTCGCGTTGCTCCTGGGAATCGTGACTGCCCTGGACGCGCCGGTGCGCCAGACGTTCGTCTCCGAGCTGGTTACCGACGACTACCTGTCCAATGCGGTGGCCCTCAACAGCGCTTCGTTCAACGTGGCACGCATGATCGGACCCGCGGTCTCGGGCGTGTTGACGGTGGTGGTGGGCCCCGGCTGGGTTTTCCTTATCAACACGGTCTCGTTCGTGGCCATGCTTGTGGCATTGAAGCTGATTCCGGTGTCGTCGCTTCGTGCCCAACCCCGTGCCGCCGCCGGGAAGGGACGAATCCGGGAAGGGCTGCGCTACGTGCAGAGCCGGCCCGATATCCAGGTGGTCCTGGTGGCCATTTTCATCGTGGGCACTTTCGGACTTAACTTCCCGCTGTTCATCGCAGCCATGGTGGGTACGCAGTTCGGCATGGATGCAGGCGCATTCGGACTGCTGAACTCCGTCATGGCCATCGGCTCAGTGACGGGGGCGCTGCTGGCCGCGCGCCGTGGCCGGCCCCGCCTCAGGCTGATCTTCGCTGCAGCCGGTGGCTTCGGCGTGGCAAGTGCCCTCGCAGCCCTGGCTCCCAACGCCGTGATGTTCGGGCTCGCCCTGGTCCCTTGTGGCCTGTTCGCCTTGACCCTGATTACCAGCGCCAACGGTTACGTACAGTCCACCACCGAGGCAGTCATGCGTGGCCGCGTGATGTCCCTCTATATGGCTATTTTCATGGGCGGCACACCAATTGGCGCTCCGCTGGTGGGCTGGGTGGCCAATGTGGGCGGCCCCCGCTGGGCTGTCGGCGTCGCGGCCGTAGCCGGCGTCAGCACCGCCGTCGTGGGTTTGGTGTGGATCATCAGGGCTAAGCAACTGCGCCTCCGCTTCGATCGCAGGGCCCGCGGCCTGCGGCATTTCCGGGTGGAGTCGCTGCTGTCCGGTCCGGTTACCGAAGACGGCGACGGCGGCCCTGGGCCGGTCCGCTAAGGCGCCTTGGGGGATTTAAACGGGGGAGCCGCCCGGGCATGACCCAGGCGGCTCCGTTCGATCCTTTTTTGGGGGAGTTACTTCTTCAGTTCGCCCACCACGTAGTCGATGCTGGCGAGCAGGGCCGAGACGTCGTCCGGTTCAATGGCCACGAACGTGGCGATGCGCAGCTGGTTGCGGCCAAGCTTGCGGTACGGCTCGGTGTCCACCACGCCGTTGGCCCGCAGGACCTTGGCGATGGCGGCGGCGTCAATCGAATCGTCGAAGTCGATCGTGGCGATGACGTTGGAGCGGTCTTCGGCGTTGGCGACAAACGGCGTCGCGTACTCGGAAGCTTCTGCCCATGAGTAGATGCGGTTGGCCGAATCTGCCGTGCGCTTGCTGGCGAAGTCCAGCCCGCCGTTGCTGTTCAGCCACTGCACCTGGGCATCCAGCGTTACCAGGGTGGAGAGCGACGGCGTGTTGTACGTCTGGTTCAGCTTGGAGTTGTCGATGGCTGTCTGGAGGTCCAGGAAGTCAGGGATCCAGCGGCCACTGGCTTTGATGCGGGCGGCCCGCTCCAAGGCGGCGGGGGAGAAAAGACCGAGCCACAGGCCGCCGTCGGAGGCGAAGTTTTTCTGCGGCGCGAAGTAGTAGACGTCCGACTCCGAGACGTCGACGTCCAGGCCGCCGGCGGCGGAGGTCGCGTCCACCAGGACCAGCGAACCTTCGTCGGCTCCCTGGACCCGCTTTACGGGAGCCGCGACGCCGGTGGAGGTTTCGTTCTGCGGCCACGCGTACACGTCAACGCCGACTTCTGCCTGGGCGGCAGGACGGGTGCCGGGTTCGGATTTGATGATGGAGGACGCATCCAGGAAAGGTGCCTTGTTGGTGGCGGCGGCAAACTTGGAACCGAACTCGCCGAAGGAGAGGTGCTGGGCCTTCTTGTCCACCAGGCCGAACGCGGCGACGTCCCAGAACGCGGTGGAACCACCGACGCCGAGGATAACCTCGTAGCCGTCGGGGGCGCGGAAGAACTGGCTTAGGCCCTCCCGGACGGAACCCACCAGGTTCTTGACGGGAGCCTGCCGGTGGGAGGTGCCCAGGATGGTGGTGGCAGCGGCAGACAGGGCCTCGAGCTGTTCCGGGCGGACCTTGGACGGTCCAGCGCCGAAGCGTCCGTCTTTCGGCAGGAGGTCGGCGGGTATGGTGATGCTGTTGTCGCTCACGTGTGGCTCCAAAGGGTATCGGCTCAAGATGGGTCGTGGCAGGTGGCGTCAGCTGCCCCTTCGACACCCCAATTCTGCCTGACATGGCCCGCGCGCAGGAACCTGCCCCTGTCATAGTCCGCCACGTGGAACGCGGACGAACAAGATGCGACCGCAATGGGTCCGGAATTATCCGGAGTAATTCCAAATAAGCTAGGCTGGGGGTTGGCGTTCAAAGGGTGGCGGTGGCACCGCCCACCCCGGTATGGGACGCGGTACGGTGGAGATTACGCAAGAACTGCGTTCGAGGAGAGCTGAGCTGGATGACGGATCTGATCGATACCACTGAGATGTATCTTCGGACCATTTTGGAGCTTGAAGAAGAAAACATTGTGGCTCTCAGGGCCCGCATAGCCGAACGCCTGCGGCACTCCGGCCCCACGGTCTCCCAGACCATCGGCCGGATGGAGCGCGATGGCCTGGTGATTGTGTCCAACGACCGCCACCTGGAGCTGACCGAAGTCGGACGCAAGCGTGCCACCGAAGTCATGCGGAAGCACCGTCTGGCGGAGCGGCTCCTGGCCGATGTCATCGGACTCGACTGGGCATACGTGCATGATGAAGCCTGCCGCTGGGAGCACGTGATGAGCGAGCGCGTGGAGCGCCGGCTCTATGAACTGCTTGAGCATCCCACCGAGTCACCTTACGGAAATCCGATTCCGGGACTGGAAGCACTGGGAGGCATGGCCGGAACACAGTTCCCCCGGATCGACGTGAACCTCCTGCAGGCCATGGACGGCTACGCCTCCGACTCCCGGGTGGTTGTCACGCGGCTGGCCGAGCCCATCCAGGTGGAGCCGGAACTGCTCACCCAGTTGGATGAGGGTGGAATCCGGCCCGGGGCGCCGGTCTCCCTCGAGCGCGTGGGCGAATACATCTCCGTCCGGGTGCCCGGCATCGAAGGAGCCTTGGAGCTCCCGCCTGAAGTTGCAGCGCACGTCTTCGTGTCCCTCAACTGACAGTCTTCCGGTCCGACAACCCTCCCGGCAGTGTCAAACCTCACTTTGAGGGGCTTTGGCGCGCGTGTGACCTGCGGTTTTTCGAAATTGATGATAAGGGCCCGCCGCCGCAGGCGTCTTTCTGTTGATAACGAATTTATTACCAAGGGCCTTAATCCCCTATAGTTATCTACTAGCGCTGATACCAAAGCGTTACCTGATCCGGAGCCGAGCTCTGCCAGCGGATCGGGTGAACCATCACCACTGGCAGAGGCGGGGGAACCACAAGCGGCTGTCTAAAGAAGCAGCCTTGGGGTGAAGTCCGCAGCAGAAGTGCCCATTGATGCAAGTCCCTCCTTGGATACCTGTGTGCCGTGAGCGCTTCGTGCGGACCGGGTCTTTGAACTCTCTGACCCGAATCCGACAGCTAACTTCGCAGGCTTTTCAGAGAGGAACAGAGTTTGACATCGCAGAACGTCAGGGGCCGCCGCCGTGCGTCCGGCCCCGCTACTGAGCTGCGGCCAGCCCGCGTCGTAACGGAGATCCGGCCCCGCGACACCGAACGCCAGGTGCGCCGCCGTAAGAGCCCGTTGCGCCAGGTTGCCGACTTCGCCGCAGCAAGTGGCGTCGGGCAGAAGGCCGGAGTTGCGCTTGCCGCCACCGGACTTGCCCTGACTGTCGGCCTGCCGGCCACCAGCCCCGTCATGGCCACCTCGGAATCGGGACAGTCCGAATCTGCCCTGGCCGTTGGCGGCACTGTGGGAAGCCAGCCCGAGGTTTCCGCGGCAGCATCAGCCAAAATCGACTTCAGCCGCGCAGCTGTAGCCACCGCTGCGGACCCTGACGGAAAACTGAAGCAACTGCTCAGCGCCCAGTCGGCCGGCAGCATCCAGCGTGCTTCTTCCGTGGGCACCCTCGGCAGCCCCCTCGACACGCTCACCACCGCTTCCCCCTTCGGTTACCGCGTCAGCCCCCTCACGGGCGGCACCGGCGACTTCCACCGCGGCCAGGACTTCGTGGCCCAATGCGGAACTGCCGTGCATGCAGCTGCAGCAGGCAAAGTGACTTTTGCCGGGTGGCACGAGTACGGCGGAGGCAACCGCGTGGTTGTGGATCACGGCAACGGCCTGGAGACCACGTACAACCACCTGTCGTCCTTCAACGTCCAGGTGGGCCAGACGGTCAACCGCGGGGACACCGTAGCCCTGAGCGGCACCACAGGCGCCTCCACCGGCTGCCACCTCCACTTCGAAGTACAGGTCAACGGCGAGGTCGTTGACCCCATGGGCTGGCTCTAAGCCAGTTGATGGTGCTCTCTCGCATTGATGACAGGCCTCGTGACCTGAATGTGACATTCGCTTTCAATTGTTATAACCTTCAGAGCGCATCGGCTTTTTAGGGGGCCGGTGCACTTGAGTGGATTGCCTAGCTCTGCCACCACTCAAGGTCCGTTCGCAAAATCGTCTGGCAGGGGCGGGGGAACCACTTCTGGTCTTCGAATGAAGGCCTTGGGGTTAAGTCGCAAAGTTTCCCAGTGAAGCAGCGCGGCCGGATGACTCCCATCCGAATCCGACAGCTCACCTCGCAGGCATTGGGAGAGGCTACCTACGTGTCATCACGCACTACCCCTGCGCGCCATCGCGCTGAATCGGTTCGTTCGAACCCGTTGAACACTCTTTCGAAGGCTGTTTCCTCGAACGCCGGTACCGTTGGCCGCCAGGCCGCCGTGCTGGCAGCAGCCTCAGGCCTCGTCCTTACTGTCGGGTTGCCGGCTCACGCCGCTGACACCGACGTCTCCACCTCGGAAGTCTCCAGCACCCAGCAGCTGGCTGCCACCGCAGTGGTCACTGCAGAGCCAACTGCCACCGTCTCCTTCGAGAGCCCCGTCGTGGCCACCAAGGAAGCCCCCAAGGTTGTCCAGCGTGCGGCCCTGGTCACAGAGCGCACGGCGGATGAAGCTACTGCAGTCACTGCCCAGTCCTCCGAAGCCAAGGAGTCCGCCTCCAGCGCGGCAGCATCCGGGCTCGCAGCGATTGCCTACACAGGAATCGGCTCGCCTTACGTATGGGGCGGCACTACTCCGAGCGGCTGGGACTGCTCCGGCTTCACCCAGTGGGTCTACGCCCAGGCCGGCATCAGCATCCCCCGCGTCAACGCCTGGACGGCCATGAAGCCCACCAGCGCCCCCCAGCCCGGTGACCTGGTCATGCAGAACGGCGGTGCGCACGTAGGCATCTACGTCGGCAACGGCATGATGATCAGTGCTTTGAACCCGGGCCAGGGAACCCTGCTGCACTCCGTGGCCTCCACCGGCACGTCTTCGTTCTTCACCCTCCGCTAGAAACAACCCGATTCGGGGCCGGCTGACGTACCCCTGCCAGCTGACCCACTACCCACAGGTACCCCAACTGCCTGCGGATACGAAAGAGAAAACAATGACCAGTGCACACAAAGTTGCACGGCACCGCGCTGAGGCCCCCAAGACCAGCTCGCTTGCCGTCATCGCAAAGGCCGTCACCGTCAACGCCGGTGGCGTCGGCCGCCAGGCAGCAGTCATCGCCGCAGCTTCAGGCTTGGTGCTGACCAGCGGTATCGCTGCCAATGCTGCTGAGACGAATGTCGACCGCGAATCGACGTCGACGTCCGCCCTCGATGTCCAGTCTGTTGCCCAGGCCACCATCGCTGCGGACTCCACGGTTGCCATCTCTTACGAGCGTCCCGTGGTCACCACCGTGGAAGCTCCGGCTCCCGTGGTTGAAGAGGCTCCGGCAAAGGTTGAGGCCAAGGCATCGACCAAGTCCACCGCCACCGCGGCTCCGGCCACGAACGCCTCAGTGGCCGTCAGCACTGCCACCCCTGCACCCGCTGCTCCGGCTGCGTCCAGCGGACTCGGCGCAGCAATTGCTGCCGCCGCGTACGCCCAGCTCGGTGTCACGCAGGACTGCACCATGCTGGTCACCAACTCCCTGGCAGCAGTGGGAATCCACTTCCACGACTGGCCCGCCGGTTACCTGTCGCTTGGCCGCACTGTCAGTGCAGCCGAGGCACAGCCCGGCGACCTCGCCTACTACGCCAACGGCGGTTTGGCCGGACAGGCACACATTGCTGTGTACGTCGGCAACGGCATGGCAGTCCACGGTGGATGGAACGGATCCACCACGGCACTGTTCAGCGTCAACGTCGGCTCCGGCCCGGTCTTCATCCGCGTCAACGGCTGACAATCAGCTCCCGGAACACCCCGCAGGCAGATGCCTGCGGGGTGTTTTGCTTTAATCACGCGTGAACTTTTGCCGACACTGTGAGCGAAACGACAAATAAATTCGTTGATACGGCATATAAGTGCTTACCCTTGTGTTGTCGATCCACAGCCCGTACATGCAGAGGGCAGCCGGCCCTCGTGCCCCTGACGGGTGCGGCCGTGAAGAGGTACGTGCATGCGCACACTCGTTCTGAATGCTGGATATGAACCGCTGGCGGTAATAACATTCCGCCGGGCGCTGGTCCTTGTGCTCACTGGGAAAGCAAGCGTAGTGGCCGAAGGCGACGAGCCTGTCGTCGGGCCACAGGAGATTCTCGGACGCCCCTCCGTGATCCTCCTTAACCGCTACATCCGCCCCAAGTACAACAAGATCACTGCCGTGAGTCGCCGCGGGGTTCTTCGCCGCGACGGTCACCGTTGCGCCTACTGCGGGAAAACAGCCCACACCATAGACCACGTCCACCCCAAGTCCAGGGGCGGCGCGGATTCCTGGGAAAACCTGGTTGCGGCGTGCTTGAAATGCAACAACGCCAAGAGCGACCACACACTTGCCGAAATGGGCTGGAAACTCCGTTTCAAACCCGGTGTGCCCCAGGGGACCATGTGGCAGATCAAAGAACTCGAGAAACCTGCGCCGGACTGGGACCCGTTCCTTCTGCCGGAATCCGCTGCCTGATCGATTTCTGCTGAGCTCCCGCCGTCCGGGTACGCTGGGCGGATGGAGTTCAACGCCGTTGTTTTGGCGGGTGGCAGGGCCACCCGCCTCGGTGGCGTGCCCAAGCCCACGTTGAAGTACGACGGCGGCACCCTCCTTTCGCACGCACTGGAGGCTGCCCGGGCTGCTGCGGCCACAGTAGTGGTGGGTCCCGGCGAGCACGGAGTGCATTTGCCCGGATCCGTGCTGCTCGCGCGTGAGGAGCCGGCCTTCGCGGGCCCGGCAGCGGCGATCGCCGCAGGGTTGTCGGCACTTGATACGGCCGGGATGAGATCCCCCTGGACACTGGTTTTGGCCTGCGATATGCCCAAGGCATCGCAGGGGATCGGCCGCCTGTTGGAAGTGCTCGCTGCGCACCCCGCGGTGGAAGGGGTCATGGCGGTATCCGCTGACGGGCGGAAGCAACCGTTGTTGGGCATTTACAGCACGGCCGCTCTGGACCGGGAGGTGGCCTCGGCCGTCCGGGGTTCCGGGTTAACGAACTCTTCAGTGTTCAAGCTGCTTGCTAGGCTGAACCTGCTGGACGTTGACGTCCCCGCGGGGTCCACAGACGACGTGGATACGTGGGAGGACGCCGCGGTGCTGGGTATTGACTACGAGTTGGAGGCGGACGTGAAGAGCCAGGAAGAAACGCTCGAGGACTGGTGCCGCATATTGCTGCAGGCGTTTGAGCTTGAGGGCGTGGAAATAGACATCAACGAGGTACTGGCCGTGGCAGGAGTGGCCGCGCATTCGGTGGTTCGCCCGGCCGCGCCGCTCACCACCTTCATTGCAGGCTTCGCGGCGGGAATGGCCCGTGGTATTGGCCAGGCCAGCGATGACGCCTCCATGAAAGCGGCCCTGGACCTGGCCCGCAAAATCGCCAAGGAGTACTCGGAGACCGGGACTGACGCCGAATGACGGAGGCCCCCGGCGAGGGCCACCACGCGGCACACACATGGCAGGAGGCCCGGCAGCGCGCGTTCGACGCCGCCACGCCCATACCCCCGGGGCCGGTTTCGCTGGCAAAAGCCCTTGGCCGTACCCTGGCCTCTGATGCCCTGGCTATCCAGGACATGCCCCACTATGCCTCCTCCGCGATGGATGGATGGGCAGTGAACGGCAGCGGCCCGTGGATCCTCAGTGAACCCGGTCAGCGTCTGGCGCCCCACCAAGCGAGCCCGATAGTCACCGGCGGACTCATTCCGCCCGGCGCCAAGGCCGTCTTGCGAAGCGAGAGCGGTATCATCACCACCGACGACGACGGTCTGCCGGTTCTCGCGCTTGGCGGCGCCGCCAAGCCGGGGGAGCCCCGCAACGGCCAGCACATCCGCAAGGCCGCAGAAGAAGCGGCCGAAGGTGACGTCCTGCTCAAGGCCGGAACACGCCTGAACCCCGCGCACATTGCCCTAGCGGCCCTTGCCGGCCTGGATCACGTGGATGTTCTGGGAAAGCCCTTGGTCCGCTTCCTCCTGACAGGCTCGGAAGTGGTGGAGCGCGGCATCCCGCAACCGGGTCAGGTCAGGGACACTTTCGGGCCACAATTAGGTGCAGTAGTGGAACTGCTGGGCGGAATCGCCGGCGAACAACTCCGGGTGGGTGACAGCTACGAGGAATGGATGGCCGCGCTTCAGGATACTGAGCCGGAACCAGGCGGACCGGACGCAGAAACAGAGCCGCCGGCCGACGTCGTCATCACGACCGGCGGGACCGGGCGCTCCGGAACGGACCACTTCCGGAGGGCCGTGGCCGAACTCGGCGGCCGCCTGCTGATCGATGGCATCGCGATGCGGCCAGGGCACCCGGCCGTTTTGGCGGAACTTCCTGATGGAAGGTTCGTGGTGGGGCTGCCGGGCAACCCTTTGGCCGCGATGATGGCTCTCTTCACTGTCGCGGCGCCGTTGCTTGCAGCCCTCGGGCATGCCCGCCCGGCTGACGTCGGAGAGGTGCCGTGCGGCACCACCATCGATGCTGATCCGGGGCGAACGCGTCTGATGCCCTTCAGGCTGGTCTATGGCCTGGCGTCGCCGGCCCAGCACACAGGTCCGGGAATGATGCGGGGATTGGCCGGCGCTGACGGGGTCATGATTGTGCCTCCCCATGGAGTCCAGCTGGGGGAACTGGTCCCTGCTTTCCCTTTGCCCTGGGCGAAGCCGCTGCCCGCGCCGAAGCCGCCGGAGGACAAACCGCGGAAGACGCAGGCCCGGCCCCCGCGCAAGGCTCCCGCTGGTCCTGTCGATTGGAGCGGACTGGACGCCTGAGCGCAGGATGCAAGATGCAATGATGGACCTATGAACAGGCACGCTCCCGAACAGGACATCAATGAAGATGACCTGCAAATCCATCCGCCCAAACGAGCCGCAGCAGGTGTCAAGGCCGTCACGGTCGCCCTCGAGCGCGGTTATGCCCAAGCCGGTGTAACCCGGACTGTCCGCTCCATGCTGCGGGTCAACCAGCATGACGGCTTCGATTGCCCCGGCTGTGCGTGGCCGGAATCGATCACCGGCAGGCGGAGCCCGGCAGAGTTCTGCGAGAATGGCGCCAAAGCCATCGCCGAGGAAAGCACCACCCGTACAGTCGGTGCCGGATTCTGGGCTGAACACCCGATTGCCGAACTGGAAGGCAAAACCGAGTACTGGCTGGGCAGCCAGGGCCGCATCGCCGAGCCTGTCGTCATCAGGCCGGGGGACACGCACTACTCACCGATCAGCTGGACCGATGCTTTCGCCTTGATCGGCGAACACATCAATGCCACCACCCCGGATAAGTGTGTGTTCTACACCTCCGGAAGGACAGCCAACGAGACCGCCTTCATGTACCAGCTGTTCGCACGAAGCCTGGGCACCAACAACCTGCCGGACTGCTCCAACATGTGCCATGAGTCCTCAGGCAGTGCGTTGAACCCCACCATCGGGATCGGCAAGGGAACTGTTTCGCTGGAGGACATCCACCACTCGGAGCTGGTGCTGGTAGTGGGCCAAAACCCGGGCACCAACCATCCGCGGATGCTGTCCGCCCTGCGGGACTGCAAGAACAACGGCGGCAAAGTGGTGGCCGTAAACCCGCTTCCCGAGGCCGGACTCCTGAATTTCAAGGACCCCCAGTCCCTCAACGGCGTGATCGGTGGCGGCACCACCATTGCCGATGAGTTCCTGCAGATCAAGGTCGGTGGCGACCTCGCGCTGTTCCAGGCCCTGGGCCACCTGCTCCTGGAGGAAGAGAAGCGCAACCCGGGCACCGTCGTCGACCATTCCTTTATCGAGAGCCAGACCGAAGGCTTTGACGCCTACCGGGAAGCGCGTTCCGTGCTGGACTGGGCTGAGACAGAACGGGCCACCGGACTCTCGCGCGCGGAGATCACCAAGGTTGCCGGGATGATGGCAGCTTCCAAGGCCACGGTCATTTGCTGGGCGCTCGGGCTGACCCAGCAGCCGCACTCGGTGGACACGCTGCGCGAGATCATCAACCTGCTCTTGCTGCAGGGCAACTTCGGCAAGCGCGGCGCTGGTGCTTGTCCGGTTCGTGGCCACTCCAACGTGCAGGGCGACCGCACCATGGGGATCTGGGAGAAACCCAAGGAATCCTTCCTGGCTGCCCTGGACCAGGAATTCGGCTTCCACATGCCCCGGGACCACGGCTACGACTCCGTGGAAACACAGCACGCCCTGGAAAAGGGAGACGTGGACGTGTTCGTCTCCATGGGCGGGAACTTTGCCGCTGCCGGCTCGGACACGGCGGCGTTGGAGGAGGGCCTGAAGAGGGCCGGGCTGACCGTGCACATCTCCACCAAACCCAACCGCGCCCACATTGTCCATGGCCGGACGTCGCTGATCCTGCCGACACTGGGGCGGACCGACACGGACGACAAGCACCCCAAAGGCAAGCAGTTCCTTTCGGTGGAAGACTCCATGTCCGTCATCCATAAGACACAAGGCAGGCTGGAACCGGTCTCCGAACACCTGCTCAGCGAACCCGTGATCGTAGCCCGCATGGCCCAGGCCACCTTCGGTGACGACCACAGCGTGGACTGGCGTGCCATGGCCGAGGATTACGACGTGATCCGGGACCACATCTCGCGCGTCATACCTGGATTTGAGGACTTCAACGCAAGGGTCCGGACCAAGAACGGCTTCGTACTGCCGAACCCGCCCCGTGATTCCCGCACCTTTGCCACGGATATCGGAAAGGGCCGGTTCTCCGTGCGGCCGCTGGAGTACCTTGAGGCGCCCGAAGGCCACCTGATCCTGCAAACCGTGCGCAGCCACGACCAGTACAACACCACGTTCTATGGCCTGGATGACCGTTACCGTGGCGTCTCGGATGGGCGCCGGGTGGTCCTGGTCCACCCGGACGACCTGACGGAGCTGGGTTTCAATGACCGTGATCTGGTGGATGTCATCTCCACCTTCGCCGGAACCGAGCGCCGGGCCGACAAGTTCCGGCTCATCGGTTACCCGACCGCCAGGGGATGCGCTGCGGCGTACTTCCCGGAAGCCAATGCCCTGGTGCACCGTGAGCTGGTGGCCCGGGAATCAAACACCCCCGGTTACAAGGCCATGACTGTGCGCTTTGTAAACCATGAGGAGAACGGATCCTGACGTGGGACGCGTGACGCAACGCCGCAAGGTGCACAAGTTCGTCCTGGACGGTTCGCCCCAGGCTTTGGAGCATCCCGTCCGTTTCAAGGAAGATGTCCTGGCGGTGGAGGAGCCCCTGGAAATCCGGCTTGGAGACATGTCCTTCTCGGTGACCATGCGGACCCCGGGGGACGACTTTGACCTGGTGGCGGGCTTCCTGGTGTCGGAGGGCATTGTGTGGGAGCCTTCGCAGCTGATTTCCGAGCGTTTTTGTTCAGGGGAGGACGAGAACGGGGTTCAGACATTCAACGTCGTGGATGCCCAGCTCCGTCCTGACGTGGAGCGCCCTGACACGGGCAGGAACGTGTACACGTCCAGTTCGTGCGGCATTTGCGGCACGGACTCGATCGAGGCCGTCCGCAAGTCCTCCCGCCACAGCCCCAAGGAGGACGACGTCACCATCCCCGTGGCGGCGCTGGCCGCACTTCCGGACCGGCTCCGCGAGGCACAGGCGGTCTTTGACAAGACGGGCGGCGTCCACGCTGCCGGACTCTTCCGGATTCACGACGACGGCACCACCGAGCTGCTGTGCCTCCGGGAAGATGTCGGCCGGCATAATGCGGTGGACAAGGTGGTGGGCTGGGCACTGCGCGCCGGCAAGCTGCCCTTGCGCGGTACCGTGCTGCAGGTTTCCGGGCGGGCATCTTTTGAGCTGGTGCAGAAAGCTGCCATGGCCGGGATCCCCGTCCTGGCCGCGGTCAGCGCGCCCTCCAGCCTCGCTGCTGAACTTGCCGTGGAGTCCGGCATCACCTTGGTGGGCTTCAGCCGGGGATCGAGCCTGAACGTGTACGCCGGCCGGGACCGGATAGTCGGGCAGCCAGGTTAAAGCTGGTGGGTGCCTGGGGATAGTGTCCAATCACTTGGCTATTGTCCGCGAACGCCGTAGATTTTATCCATCGATTGGAAGCGCGGCGAAAACCATAAATGCCGTCCACGCCAAGCACGCCGGGGCCGGGTCACCAAGCCTGGCCGCCCAGCCAACGCCCAAAGGGGAAATAATTGCACGACGACCGCCGGATCACTGAACAGCGTCTCGACCGATTTGTTCGGGACCGCATTCTTCCGGCCATTTACGGCAGGGCGATACCGCTTGAACTCAGCAGCTGGGATGTACCCGGAGAACCGGTGCCGGCCGCAGAAGCGATGCGCCAACTGTTCACACCGCAGGAGCCCGGGGCGCCCTGGGGTAAGGCATGGAGCACCAAGTGGTTGCGTCTGCAGGGCGAGGTTCCGCCGGACTGGGGCATGTCCGATGCGACCGCTGTGGAGATCATCGTGGATCTCGGCTTCAACAGCGACGTCCCGGGTTTCCAGTGCGAAGGAACTGCCTGGCGTGCCGATGGAAGCATCATCAAAGCGATATCGCCCCGGAATTACCACGTTCCGCTGAAGCTGCTGGGTGGCGGACAATCCGTTGACTTCTATGTGGAAGCGGCGGCCAACCCGGATGTGGCGCAGGGCTGGTCCTTTGCCCCCACTCCGCTCGGGGACAAGGCCACTTCCGGCGACGAGCCACGGTACCGCCTTGGCAGGATCGCCATCGCCGAGCTCAACGAGACCGTCTGGGAACTCAACCAGGACATCTGGACGCTCACCGGCCTGATGCATGAGCTGCCCATGGAGCTGCCCCGCCGCCACGAGATCCTGCGCGCCCTTGAACGCATGCTGGACATCATGGACCCGGACGACGTCGCCGGTACCGCCGCAGCCGGCCGTGAGGCCCTCAGGGAGGTGCTGGGCCGTCCCGCGTATGCCTCAGCCCACGAACTCCTGGCGACGGGCCATGCACACATCGACTCAGCCTGGCTGTGGCCTGTCCGCGAAACCATCCGCAAGTGCGCCAGGACGTTCTCCAACGTGGTGGCGCTCATGGACGAAGATCCGGACTTTGTGTTCTCCTGCTCCTCGGCACAGCAGATGGCCTGGATCAAGGAATACTTCCCCGAGCTCTTTGTGCGCATCCGCGAGAAAGTGAAGGCCGGCCAGTTCGTCCCCGTGGGTGGCATGTGGGTGGAATCGGACACCAATATGCCCGGCGGCGAGGCCATGGCGCGGCAGTTCGTGGAAGGCAAGAGCTTCTTCCTCAAGGAGTTCGACATCGAATGCCGGGAAGCCTGGCTCCCCGATTCCTTCGGCTATTCCGGCGCGATTCCGCAGATCGTCAAGGAAGCGGGATCCCGGTGGTTCCTCACGCAGAAGATTTCCTGGAACAAGGTCAACCGCATGCCGCATCACACCTTCTCCTGGGAAGGCATTGACGGCACCCGCTTGTTCACCCACTTCCCACCGGTGGACACCTACAACGCCGAGCTTCATGGCCGCGAGCTGGCGCACGCCGAGCGCAACTACCGTGAGCACGGCCGCGGCACCATGTCGCTGGTGCCCTTCGGATACGGCGACGGCGGTGGCGGACCAACGCGCGAAATGGTGGCTGCGGCACACCGCACGGAGAACCTGGAAGGCTCACCGAAGGTCCGGATGGGCACGGCCAAGGACTTCTTCACCAAAGCGGAAGCCGAGTACACCAACCTTCCCGTTTGGGTGGGGGAGATGTACCTGGAGATGCACCGAGGAACCTACACGAGCCAGGCCAAGACCAAGAAGGGCAACCGGCGCAGCGAACACCTCCTTCGCGAGGCAGAGCTGTGGTGCACCACGGCTGCTGTCCGGCTGGGCAACGAATACGAGTATCCCCGCGAGGAACTGAAGCGGCTGTGGCGGCTGGTTCTTCTCCAGCAATTCCATGACATCCTTCCCGGCAGCTCCATCGCGTGGGTCCATCAGGATGCCGAGCGGAATTATGAGGCCATTTCCCGCGATCTTGAACGGATCATCACCCACGCGGCCCAGGCGTTGGCAGGGCCGGGCAACGAGGAGTTCCTGCTCAACGCCGCTCCGCACCAGCGTCATGGCGTGCCCGCTCTTGGCATCGCGAAGATCAGCCACGACGATTCCGTGGTTGAGGTGGACCAGTCCGGCGATGGTTTCGTACTGGATAACGGACTGATCCGGGTTGTGGTGGACGCCAACGGCCTCCTGACCTCCGTGGTGGACCATGCCAGCGGCAGGGAAGCCATCGCTCCGGGGCAGGCCGGCAATCTGCTCGAATTGTTCCGGGACACCCCCAATGAATGGGACGCCTGGGACATCGAGGAGTTCTACCGCCGCAACGTCACTCCGTTGACCCAGGCAGAAGGAATTGAGCTGGAGCGGACACCCAACGGAGCCGTCGTCGTGGTTAAGCGCGCGGTGGGCAGCTCAACCATCACCCAACGCCTGACGCTCGACGCCGGCGCCAGGTCGCTGGGGATCTCCACTACGGTGGACTGGCAGGAACGGGAGAAGATGCTGAAGATCGCCTTCCCCCTGGACGTCAGGGCGGACCGATCGGCCTCGGAGACCCAGTTCGGCCATGTCTTCCGGCCTACCCACACCAATACCTCGTGGGAAGCGGCGAAGTTCGAGATCTGCGCGCACCGTTGGATCCACGTGTCCGAACCCGGCTACGGCGTGGCCATCAGCAACGCTTCCAGCTACGGACACGACGTCACCAGGGCGGTCCGCGACGACGGCGGAACGACGACGACGGTCCGCACCTCGCTGCTGCGTTCGGCCCGTTTCCCGGATCCGGAAGCAGACAGGGGCGAGCACACGCTCGAGCTGTCCATCAGGCCCGGCGCCGCAATCGCCGACGCCGTGGAGGAGGGCTACCGCACTAATCTCCGTCCGCGGTTCGTTACCGGCGGACATGCGGTGGACCCAGTGGTTTTCGTATCCAACCCGGCAATCGTGGTCGAAGCCGTGAAGCTGGCTGAGGACGGTTCGGGTGATGTCATAGTGCGGCTCTACGAATCACTGGGGGAGCGGTCAGTTGCCCTGGTTAAGCCTGGCTTCGATGCCAGGCGAGCCACTGCCACGGACTTGCTGGAGCGCGCCACCGACGCCCCTGGCGTGACGGTGAAGGACGACTCCGCTGTCAGCCTGGCGCTGCGTCCGTTCCAGCTGGTCACGCTGCGTTTTTCCAGGTAAAAAGCGGTTGAGGGTCCTGCACAGAAGCGCAGGACCCTCAACGACTGCCTACTTGGTGGTCAACTCGACGTCGATCGTGTCTTTGAGGATCTGCTCCCTGGCCGGGATCACCGCGTCGAAGTGCTTGATGTCGGCTGAGACCTCTTTGGCAAAGACATTCTCCACTGTGGAGGGCATCTCCTTCACTCCGGCCAGGTAGCGCTTGGCTGCGAAGTCGAACTCCGAGCGGTTTGTACGTATTTGGGCGTTAACTGCCTTGGCGTCATCGGCAATTTTCTGCACTTCCGCCTCCGGGGCGTTGCGTGCCTCAGCATCATCCGCCCTTTTGACGAGGTCGTCCTTGAGCCGGACAAACCCAGCGTAGTTTTCTTCGCCCTTGGCCGTAACTTCGGCGCGTTCCTGCAGCTCAGCTACCTTGTTGTCGAACGTCCGGGCGAACTCCACGTAGGCATTGTTCTTTGACTGCAACAGATCGCTTGCCGCCTTCCGGCAAGGCTCCGCAGCCTGGGCAAGCAGGGTTTGGCGTTCCCGGAGGGTGGATGCTTTCGAGCCGACGAACAGGCCGTTGCATCGGGCCGCGTCGTCATCGCGGAAGAGGCCCTCAAATTGCGGGTAGGACTCCACCAGGCCTTCCATGTAGTCAAAGTAGTCCTCGTGGGATTCGACCAGCTGGTGAACAGCGACGCCGACGGGAGTGTCGACGGAGTCATTCCCTGACTTCAGCCCCTGCAGGGCAGAGCGGGCGGACTTCGATGCCTGCTGGAATTCGTCCTTTTCCTTTTGGCTGTCCTTCACGGCCTGGTCCCGCGAGGCAGGGGCGTTCCGGGCCTTCTTGTAGGCGGCCAGGTACGCATTGGCTGCCGGCTGGACCTTGCCCCTGGCGTCGCCCAGTGCGTTGAGGCGGTCTCCCTTCAACGCGGAAAGGCTTTCGGCCTTTTGCTGTCCGGCGAAGTTGTTGACGGCCACAAGGGCGCCGACGGCGATCACCAGCACGGCAAGGACAATGCAGGTCACCAGGATGACGGGGCGGCGGCGTGAGCGGGCGGGTTCGGGGGTGACCCCGGGGTTCTCGTAGGTCATGGCCTATTTCCCCTCCTGGCCGGAGGCCTTGAACTGGTCCAGCCGGGATTTCAGGACACGTTCGAGCTCGGCATTGGCGGCATTTGCGTCGTCGACGAGTTTGGTTGAGCTGGCCTTCACGGCGTCCTCATACGTGGTGCGGACCTTGTTCAGTGCATCATTGATGTCGAGCAAGGCCACTCCCGCGGTGGTGCTTTTGGCGAGGCGTCCGAGGTCATCCGTCGCGTCCAGGACTTCCTGCTGCTTGTCGCGTTGTCCTTTGACGATGCCTTCGATCCCCTGAAGGAGTTGGACCGTGTCCGCATCTGCCTTGTCCTTGGCACCTGCCAAGGCCAGCAGGCAGGAATCGGCCGTCTTGACGTACTCCTGCGCATAGTCGCCACCGCTGACGTTCAGGTCCCTGTGGAGCGGGGCGCACGGTCCACCCACAGAACGGGTGATGTTGGCCGTATTGATGAGTCGCTGGTCGTTGTAGGCGATCACCGCTACGTATTGGTCCTTGAACCGCCGGAACGCCTCGGCAATCTCTGCCTCCTGCGCCACGGGAGAAGCGGCCATGGCGTCGAGCCTGCCGGTGTTGGCGGCCGACTCGCGTTTGATCACATCGCTTTCCCGGGTGAACACCTGCTCTTTTTCCTGATCGCCCTCTTCCTCGGCGACCACGTTGGTGTACCGTGCCGTGAACTCCTCAAGCAGGGGGTCGTAAAGGTTCATGGAGCGATCCACGATGCCCCGTTGCTTGTCCAGCCGCTCCACGTCCGCGCGCTGCACTCCGGTTGGCCGGAGAAAGGCGAACCAGGCGCCGAACCCCCCGGCGGCCAAGGCCAGGACCACCACGACAACAATGATGCCTGTACGCCGGGAATTGCTGCGCCCGGAGTCCTTGTTCGTCTCTTCCAAAGTCTGATCCCCCATATTTTTGAAAAAGGCTATACGTCGTGTTGGAGCCGTTTCACGAAGAGCTTGGTACGTTCCTGCCGTGGTGCCCGCAGTACCTCGGCGGCCGGGCCACGTTCGACCACGACTCCACCGTCCATGAAGATCACCTCGTCGGCAACGTGCTGGGCGAAGGCGAGTTCGTGCGTCACGATCACCATGGTCCAGCCTTCCTCGGCCAACTCCTTGATGACGCCCAGGACATCACCCACAAGCTCCGGGTCCAGGGCGGACGTGGGCTCGTCGAACAGCAGGAGCTGCGGCTTGAGGGCGAGGGCCCGGACGATGCCAACACGCTGCTGCTGGCCGCCGGAAAGCTCGAACGGATAGGCATCGCGTTTGTCCGCCAGGCCCACGCGTTCCAGGAGGCGCTCAGCCTCCGCGATGGTTTCCGCCTTTGGCCGCTTCTGCACCTGGACGGGCCCCTCGATGACGTTCTTGAGCACCGTCATGTGCGGGAACAGGTTGTAGTGCTGGAAAACCATGGCGCTGCGGTCGCGGAGCGCTGCGATCTCCTTCTTGCCCACCTTGGCCCCGAAATCAATGGCCAGCCCGCTCGAGGCATCGCCGCTGCCGAAGGTGACCGTACCGGCGTCGGGAACTTCCAGGCCGTTGAGCGAACGCAGGACCGTGGTCTTACCGGAGCCGGAAGGCCCGATCAGGGCCACCACCTGGCCGCGGCGGATGGTGATATCGATGTCCCGCAATACTGTGTTGCTGCCGAAGGCCTTGGCGAGGTTCCTTGCCTCCAGGACCATGGATGACGGATCAGTGGGCGACATAGCGGTCCAATCTTCTTTCGACCGCGGACTGCGCCGTGGACAGAACCAGGCAGATCACCCAGTAGACCAGGGCTGCCTGCAGGTACAAGGCCATGAACTCCTGGCTGAAAGCGGCGATCTGCTGGGCGTTCCGGAACAGTTCGGTGACCAGGATCAGTGATGCGAGGGACGTGTCCTTCACCAGGGAAATGAAGGTGTTGGACAACGGTGGAACCGAGACCCGGGCAGCCTGCGGAAGGATGATCCGTACCAGCGTCTGCCGGTTGGACATGCCGATGGTGTGCCCGGCTTCCCATTGGCCCTTGGGCACGGAAAGGATGGCGGCGCGGATGATCTCGGCGGCGTAACCACCCACATTCAACGAAAACGCGATGATGGCACTGGGCCACGGATCAAGCCGCACACCGATGCTGGGCAGTCCGAAGAAGATCACGAACAGCTGCACCAGCAGGGGAGTGCCGCGGATGACCGAGACATAAAACCGGCCAATGCCGGACAACAACCGGTTGGGGCTCAGGCGCATCAGGGCCACTACCAAGGCCAGCAACAAGCCAAAGGCGAAGGAAGCCAGTGTCAGGGGGATGGTCCCTGTCACGGCGCCGGTGATGAGTGGTCCGAAGGAACTCCAGATGAGGTCCCAGTTCATCTATTTGGTGACGTCCGCGCCGAAGTACTTGTCCGAAATCTTCGCCAGGGTTCCGTCCGCGCGGAGGTCTTCAAGAGCCTTGTCCACGGCCTTGGTGAGCTCGCTGGAACCCTTGCGGAAGACGAAGGCACTCTCAGTCTTGTCCGGTGCTTCGGCTGCCACCTTCAAGCCGGAGTCGGGAGTGGTCTTGGCATAGTCCAGGTAGGTGAGCTTGTCGTTCACCGTGGCGTCCACACGACCCTGCTGGACCAGCGTGGCGGACTGGGCCCATCCTTCAACGGCCTGGACATTGGCGCCGGCTTCCACGGCCATCTTGTAGAAGTTGCTCGTGAGGGACTGGGCGGTGGTCTTGCCCTTGAGGTCGGCGAAGCTGTTGATGCTGGAGTTGTCCGACTTGGTGACCACTACGCCGGTGGAGATCGTGTACGGGGTGGAGAACTCGTACTTGGCCTTGCGGTCGTCGTTGATGGAGATCTGGTTGGCGATGGTATCGAAACGCTTGGAGTCGAGGCCTGCGAAGATGCCGTCGAACTGGGTCTCCTGGAAAGACGCCTTGACGCCGAGCTTCCCGGCGACGGCCTGCGCAATCTCGACGTCGAATCCGGTGAGGTCGCCGGCTCCCTCGGCGTGGAAGCTGAACGGGCGGTAGGTGCCCTCGGTGGCAATTACCAGTTCGCCCTTGGACTTCACGTCAGAGAGGGAGGTGTCCCCGCCGGACTGCGCCGGCGTTGAGCCACCACCGCACGCCGAAAGAGCGAGGGCAGCGGAAGCCAAGGTGGCGGCAAGGATGGAACGTCGGGTGCGGAGGCTGTTCATGGAGCCATCTTAGTCACCGGAGGGAACGGGCACGGCGGTGGACACCAGTGCCAGGTAAAGGTGCGTTAAAAAGGCTGAGTGGGGGCGGTCCCCAACAGCCCGCCACCACTCATCCCCCCAATTGTGATCCCGTGGGCGCCACATCCACCGGAAACCCGTTCTCTGATTCCGGTGTCAGGCTGCAGCCGCGTTCACACATTCATGATTGTGCCACGATCTAATGGTTTTGTGAAAGTCTTACGCTGAGAGACGCCGTTTTCGACGCGCAACTGCTTTCGAGAACCAGATTCCGGCCAATCCGATGCACGTGAACATGGCTGCGGAGTAGTTGATCAGCACCCGCAGCCAGGCCTCCGAAAACGGGATCAGCGGAAAAAGCTGTGACAGCAAAAGCAACGAAAGTCCCAGCAAAAGCAGGCCCGAGGCGACGCGCAGCAACACAGGCGCCTGGCTCGCCACCGTKCGCCAGATGGCCGGCACCAGGCAGGCAGCAACGAATCCCGGGTAGAAGCGGCCCATAAAGGCATAGGCCTCCAACGACGGCCCCCACACCAGCCCGCTCATCCCCGCCGACGAGCCCCGGGTGTCGGTGATGAGGAAAAAGTAGATGGTCAGCACGCCCACGATTGCGGCAACCGTGATACCCAGTGGCCCGCGGATGGCCCGCACTGCCGATTGGGAGCCGAACGCGGTGGCGATCTTGATGCCCATGAAGAAGAACGTCGCATACAGCAGGAAACGCAGAATCAGGTTCCCAACGTTCATCCCGCCAAGCCAGCCGTCGATGACAAGGTAGGGCGCCTCGATGCTGATGAAGATGCTCAGTGAGATCAACGAAAAGATGTAGAAGACAACGCGGTTCTCCCCACGCAGTGCGCTCGGAATCCGTGCGATCGTAATCGCCAGGCAAACTGCCAGCGTGACCCAGGGCAGGACAGCCGTCATCCGAGGTTCTCCCAAATTCGTTCAGTTCGTTCGTGGTCTTGTTCCTGGCGGCGGAGGGTTTTTCCCAATGCCAGCAGCCGCTCACCGGCAAGGGTCACCAGTGCACTTTGGGACATTGCGTCCAAGGCCTCCCGGCGTGCATTGGGTGGCCAGCCGGCTTCGGCTTCGGTGATCAGTCCTCCGGCCACCAACCCTCCTGCCGGTCCCACCCCGGCCGCACGGGAGGTGGCAATCGCCAGCTCCGGCGGAAGCCTGTTGGCTGTCAGGTGGGCCGAGAAATTCTGGGGCGCGATGCCGGTGGTGTCGCTGACCCGGTGCCGCAACTCGCCGTCGTCGATTGCGTCCACCCAGTTGCGCACGGAGGTGGGGTGAGGTGGTTCCGAAAGGCGGGCCACGGGCGCGGAGCCGGGCTCGCTGCGCTCCACTACGGCACGCAGAAGATCGATCGTGGCAACTTGGCTGACCAGTTCGCAGCCCGTGGGCGGAACGGGGTCGCCGCGGAGATCGGAGTAGAGGTCGAAAGTGGCCAGGGCCTGCACAGGGTTGATGTTGAAGCCCCGGCTGATGCTCACCAGCGTGGACTCGGCCACCTTGCCGCGGACCAGCTGCTGGGCCAGGGTTGTCCGTTTGATGCCGGCGATCCTGCAGACGTCCGCCGTGCTGGCATCGGGCGCAACGCCATGAAGCCAGCGCTGGAACGCCTTGGACTGTAAGGGCATGTGGAACTCTCTGTGATGTGGGGCGCGGCAAACCGGCAAATTGCGGTAAGTGGGAGTACAGATCGATTTTACGCCGACGCCACATTGAATTATGCTTGATGATTGAACCCGCTGGTCCGTACACCCCCCAAGTCCGGACCAGCGGGTTTTTCCATGCCCGCGGGAATCGGGGCCTGATGATCTGCGTTTCCTTGCTGGAGGATAGACAAATGACTGCAACCTTGGTGGCCAAGGAACTGGCCGGTGGGCATGGCCACCGCACACTCTTTTCCAAGCTGTCCCTCACGGTGGCGCCCGGCGACGTGGTGGGCGTAGTGGGAGCCAACGGCGCCGGAAAATCAACGCTGCTCCGTATCCTGGCGGGCGTCGACCAGCCGCAGGAAGGCAGCCTCAGCCTTGCACCCTCGGATGCGTTCGTGGGTTGGCTGCCGCAGGAACACGAGCGCACCGAAGGCGAAACCATCGCCGGCTACATCGCCCGACGCACCGGTTGCGCGCAAGCCACCACCGAGATGGAATCCACTGCCGAAGCCCTCGGCTCAGGTGCCGCAGGAGCCGACGACGCCTACTCCCTTGCCTTCGACCGCTGGATGGCCTCCGGCGCGGCAGACCTGGAAGACCGCATTCCCGCCGTTCTGGCCGATCTCGGGCTGGAGGTTGGCACCGAGGCACTGATGACCGGCCTTTCCGGTGGCCAGGCCGCCCGCGTGGCTCTGGCGGCGCTGCTGCTGAGCCGCTTCGATGTAGTGCTCCTGGACGAACCCACCAATGACCTGGACCTCGACGGGCTGGCACGCCTTGAAGCCTTCGTCCAGGGCCTGCGCGGCGGAGTGGTGCTGGTTTCCCACGACCGCGAATTCCTGGCCCGCTGCGTCACCACAGTGGTGGAGTTGGACCTGGCCCAGAGCTCGGTAGCTGTCTACGACGGCGGCTACGAAGCCTTCCTCGAAGAGCGCGCGGTGGCCAAACGCCACGCCCGGGAGCGCTACGAGGAGTTCGCCAATACCAAAGCGGACCTTGTTTCCCGCGCGCGCACCCAGCGGGAGTGGAGCTCCCAAGGTGTCCGCAACGCCATGAAGAAGAACCCGGACAACGACAAGATCCGCCGGGCCGCCAGCGTCGAATCGTCGGAGAAGCAGGCGCAGAAGGTCCGCCAGATGGAGTCCCGCATTGCCCGGCTCACTGAGGTGGAGGAGCCCCGCAAGGAGTGGCAGCTGCAGTTCAGCATCGGCCAGGCACCCCGCTCAAGTGCCGTCGTCGCGACCTTGCGTGACGTCGTCGCGCGCCAGGGCGACTTCACGCTGGGACCGGTGAACCTCCAACTCAACGGTGGGGAGCGGATCGGCATCACGGGTCCGAACGGCGCCGGCAAGTCCACCTTGTTGCGCCTGCTGCTGGGGACGCAACAACCCGACGACGGCGTTGCCTCCATGGGCGCGTCCGTCGCCATCGGCGAAATCGACCAGGCACGCGGATTGCTCGACGGCGGGCAGCCGCTCGGCGACGCGGTGGAAGCCGTGCTCGTGGACTGGAACAGCGCAGACGTCCGCACCCTCCTGGCCAAATTCGGGCTCAAAGCGGACCACACCTCACGCACTGTGGACTCGTTGTCCCCGGGGGAGCGGACCCGGGCTGCGCTCGCATTGCTGCAGGCCCGCGGCGTGAACCTGCTGGTGCTGGACGAGCCCACCAACCATCTGGACCTTCCGGCGATCGAACAGCTTGAAGAAGCGCTGGAGAGCTACGACGGTGCGCTCCTGCTGGTCACCCACGACCGCCGGCTGCTGGAAAACGTCCGTCTCGATTCGCGGTGGCACCTGGACAACGGACAAGTCCGGGAACTCCACCACACCCCAAGCCAGGAGAAGTAACCCATGAGCATGGACCGCGTGGCCTGGAGCTCGCTGTACAACATCACCACTGCCAAGAGCGGCTCCAAGCCGTTCTCCAAGGAAACCCTCAAACGGGTCCTCGCCTTCGCTGCCCCTCACAAGGGGAAGCTGATTGCGTTCGTCATAGCTTCCATCGCGGGCGCCTTCCTGGCAGTGGCCA
Organism: Paenarthrobacter sp. TAF1; assembly: GCF_052113825.1. NCBI lineage: Bacteria > Bacillati > Actinomycetota > Actinomycetes > Micrococcales > Micrococcaceae > Paenarthrobacter > Paenarthrobacter sp. TAF1. The sequence goes on along the minus strand of NZ_JBFRDO010000017.1, from coordinate 24,180 downwards.
CCCCGGTGCTTGCCGGACAGGTGGTGGATGCGATCATCGCGAACGCAGGCGTAGGAACGGTCATCTGGCTGGCCGTCCTCATTGCGATCGTTGCGGTGGGTGAGGCCGGAGTGGGCCTGCTGACGCGCTGGTTGTCGTCGATCATTGGTGAAGGCGTCATCGTGGACCTGCGCACGCGGGTGTTCGACCACGTGCAGCGCATGCCCATCGCGTTCTTCACCCGGACACGGACCGGCGCTTTGGTGAGCCGGTTGAACAATGACGTCATCGGGGCACAGTCCGCCTTCGCCGGCACGTTGTCCGGTGTGGTCAGCAACGTAGTGGCCCTGGCGTTGACCCTCGCCGTGATGCTCAATACTTCCTGGCTGGTGACGGTGCTCGCCATGGTGCTGCTGCCGATCTTCCTCATCCCCGCGCGGCGCATGGGCTCCAAACTGGCAGATCTTCGCCGTGAGGCTGCAGCCCACAACGCCGCCATGGGCACGCAGATGACGGAGCGTTTCTCGGCGCCCGGTGCCACGCTGGTGAAACTGTTCGGCCGCCCGGACGAGGAATCGCGTGAATTTGCCGACCGGGCTGGACGGGTGCGGGATATCGGCATCCGCACCGCCATGCTGCAGTTCACCTTCGTCACCGCCCTGACCCTGGTCTCGGCGTTGGCACTGGCCCTCGTGTACGGCCTGGGCGGTTGGTTGGCCCTCAGCGGCCAGCTGGCACCGGGCGATGTGGTGGTCCTGGCGCTCCTGCTCACCAGGCTTTACGCGCCGCTGACCGCGCTGTCCAACGCGCGGGTGGAAATCATGAGCGCACTGGTCAGCTTTGAACGGGTCTTCGAAATCCTGGACCTGAAGCCGCTCATCACCGAAAAGCCGCATGCCATTGAGGTCGCTCCGGGCCCTGTCGCGGTGGAATTTGATGACGTCCGCTTCTCCTACCCCTCAGCAGACAAAGTTTCCCTGGCCTCCCTGGAGGAGGTATCCACGCTGGACACCCGCGGCGGAGAGGAAGTGCTGCACGGGGTGAGCTTCCGGGTGGAACCGGGCCAGACAGTGGCCCTGGTGGGTTCCTCGGGTGCCGGCAAGTCCACCATCGCCCAGCTGCTGTCCCGCTTGTACGACGTCGACTCCGGAGCAGTGCGCCTGGGCGGGAACGGGCCCCGGACGGGTGCCGATGTGCGGGACATCAGTTTCGATTCCCTGCGCGACACGCTGGGCATGGTGACCCAGGACGGCCACCTGTTCCACGAAACCATCGCCTCCAACCTGCGCCTGGCACGGCCGGATGCTACCGAGGACGACATGTGGGATGTGCTCAGGCGCGCCCGCCTGGAACCGATGATCCGTTCCCTGCCCGATGGCCTGGAGACGGTGGTGGGGGAGCGTGGCTACCGGCTCTCCGGCGGCGAGCGCCAACGCCTTACCATCGCACGTTTGCTCATCAAGCAGCCGCGCGTGGTGATTCTGGATGAGGCGACGGCGGCGCTGGACTCCACCAACGAAGCCGCCGTGCAGGCGGCCCTGGGTGAGGCGCTCGAGGGACGTACCGCCGTCGTGATTGCGCACCGCTTGTCCACCATCCGCGCCGCTGACGCGATCCTGGTGGTTGAGGACGGCAGGATCGTGGAGCGTGGCACGCATACCGAGCTGCTGGCGGCGGACGGGCGCTACGCCGAGCTGTACCAGACCCAGTTCGCGGAGGCCACGGCAGTGGCGCAGGAAGCTGTCCCGGAGCTCTAGCGCTACTTGAGGGCCGGAAGGACGTGGTCCGTGAGCAGCGGCGCCAGGTCCGCGGGCAGGGGTGCTGAGAGGTCCAGCCAGCGGATTTCCGCGATCTCGGCGGAGGGGTGCGCGTCCCAGGTTCCGGGCGCCGTGAAGACGGTGGCTTCGATGTTCGTGGCGGCTTCGTTGGCGGCTACGGCGAGCCAGACACCCAGGGGTTCCAGCTGCTCCGGTGATACCTCGATGCCGACTTCCTCGGACAGTTCCCGGGCAGCGGCCTGGGCGGCCGTTTCACCCGGTTCGGGTTTGCCGCCGGGGTGCATGAATTTGTCCGTGCCGCGCTTGCGGACGGTCAACAACTGCCCTTCCTTGTTGTAGACGCACACGGCGCTGACCACGATCAGGTCCGTTGTTGTCATTCATGCCTCCCGGCGTCGATGCGGACCAGATGCGATTCCAGCAGCAAGTCCTTGGCGGGCCCTGTGACGTCCCAGGTGAAACTGAACGAATCCGGGCCGTTGTAGGTGTAGTTGACCTGATAGTCGTCGGGATCGCACCAGTGCTTGTCCTCGCGGCCCTCTTCGGAGAATCCCATGACGTGGAAAGGCCTGCCGTCGGGGAAGGACACATCCATGGAGTCCGGTGCGGCGCCGGGTGTCAGGACGTATTCACGGAAGGCGGGGCCGGTGTGGGTGGGCCAGTGCATGGTGCCGTCTTCGCGGTAGTCCAGGCCGCCGTCGGGGTTCGGGCTGTAGTGCACGACGCCGGTGAAGGTTCCGCGGGTGCCGGAGGCGCGGTCCAGGAGGTTTCGCTCCACCCTCCAGCTGCCGGCCAGGTAGGCCCGCAAGTCCTGGATGCGCTGCTGGTGCTTCAAGTGCCCTCGATTGGAATCGAACCAACGACACCGGCTTTAGGAGAGCCGTGCTCTATCCACTGAGCTACGAGGGCCTGTGTGTCCATGGCTCGGAATCCCACTGCTGGAGCTCAAGGGCCCGGACACGACTACAAGCATACAAGCTGCCGGGGCGATGCCCGAACACAGCTAGGCTGGCCACCATGAACGGGCGTGCAACGGCGTCGGCACCGGCGGGATGGTTCCTTCCGGATGTCCGCAGCATCAGGGCAAATATTGGGGGATGGGCGCAACTGAGCGTCGTCCAGTACTTCGTGGCCGAGGCTGCTGTGATCGAGGCTTGGGCCGGTCCGGAGCCCTACAGCAGGGCCACGGGCTTCATCAGCGACCTGGGCGCTGTTTCCTGCGGACTGTATGAGGACCGGCCAGTCTGTTCGCCCTTGCATTGGCTGATGAATGCCTCTTTCGTGGTCCAGGGGCTGGCGTTGGTCCTCGGGGCAATCCTCCTGACGGCCGGGCTCCTGTGCGTCGCGGCGAGGCCCGAAGTCCGGGCCAGGCGTTTCCGGGCGACGCAGGAGGGTGAAACGCCCATCCGCGTGCTGGCCGTGCCCTGGATCATGGCGGTCGCCATCCGGATCCTGACGGGCGTTGCGGGGGTGGGCACGGTGATTGTGGGACTGGTACCCGAAGACCTGGGCTCGCCGTGGCATTTTGCAGGGGCCCTCATGTTCTTCATTGGGGGAGGGTTCGCCTTGCTCCTGCTGGCCGTATTGTGGTTCAGGCAAACCCCCGTCAGTTGGTTCCTCGGAATCTGCGGGATTCTCTGCCTTGGGGCGCTGGTCATTGGCGGCATCACCGCGATGGATGTACCCCGGCCCGGAACTCTGGAACGCTTCATGGGGTATCCGGTCACTATCGGCCTGGCCACTGCAGGCCTTGTTATTGCCCAGCGGGTACGAACGGAACGAAAAAGCGCTCAGGGCCGATTGAGGAAGTACTCGCGGAAGTCCACGAGTGAAGTCCCTCCCGCGTAGCCGAGGTCGCCAGCACCCACCGAAACCGAGTCGTCGGGTGAAAAGATACTGACCGAGAAGGATCCCGAGTCCAAGTCCGTGGTCTTCTCCAGCATGGCCGGAAGGGCCTCTTCCAGGGCCTGTGCAAGCGCGGCGTGCTCGGAGCCGGTTCCTGTGAGCTTGGCGGTGATGAAGTTGCCGGACGTATTCATGTTCACGTGGACCTGGGCGTCCTTTACTCCCGGCACGGACGCAGCAGCGTCCTGCATGTCCTTGCCGAGCCGCTCGGCCTTGGACGGGCCACCCACACCGCAAGCCGTGATGCCCAGAATCAGCATCATGATGATCAGGGCCGGCACCGGCTTGGGAAGTTTCTTCAAGGTCACTGCTTTCGGGAGATGTTGGACACGGTTGAGGACACCTGGCCGGCATCGCTTGTGAGGAACTGCTGGGTGGATTCCTTTTGACTGTACTGGGCGATGGGACCCCCGGCTTCCTGCTGCGCTACCGAGTCAACGTAACGGTAGGAGTCGTGGTAGCTGATTCCGGCGAATCCCGGATCGATGTCCGGATTGGGCAGCGTCACCACCAGGGCGTTGTTGTCCCGGCTCGTGGTGATGCTGCCGCCGGGAAGCAAAGTGGCATCCGCCAGGTCCACCTGCGGGACGGGGTCACCGGCGTGCTGAAGGGCCAGGACGTCGATGGATGCCGGGATGGGGGCCGAATCCACCGGCGATCCGTACGTGACAACGTTGGTGACGTTGAACCTGTCGGTGAAGCTGCTGTCGGATGCCAAGGCCGTGGCGATCATGCCGCCCTGCGAATGACCTGACAGCATCACCGGTGCGTCCTGGGGAATGCCGGCTTTCTCCATGGCGATGCGGACCGCTTGGGCGGCAGTGGACAGGTTCCCACCGGCAAGTTCAAGGTTCCCGGTGAGATCGGTGGGGTTGGCCGCGCCGTCCGGCATCCACCGGGTGGTTCCGGGAATGCTGATGATGTAGGCAGGGGGACTGCCCGGCTTGTCGACTGTGGTGATCCGGATCCCGGTATCTTCCGTGCCCGCGATTCCTGCGTCGGCGTAGGCTGCGTCGGTGGCGGCCAGGACGGAGCTGATGGTTGACGGCACGGGCGTGACCGGCCTGCCGTTCACGTCGGCGGTTCCGGGTTTGCCTACGGTCAGGGGGATGGGCTCGCTGGCCACAGGCCTGCCGTCATCCATCAAATGCGGATTGTGGAAGCCGAAACTCGTCACCGTCGCGGCTGTGTTCAGTGTCGCCGCTACGAACAGCACCCCGTTGGACACCAGCTGGGTGATCGACGGTGGCTCGCCCGAGGTCAGCCACCCCCAGCCCATGTTCACGAAGTCGCCCAGCCGCGAGGCACGGTTTTCCTCGGCATCCATGAGGTTCCCCACAGGGAGGGGAGCCAGGTCCTGGGCAAGGTTCCATATGGTGGACGCAGTGCCTGCCAACAGGCTGGTGACTTTTCCGCTGGCATCCCACAGGTCCTCAGCCTCCCCGGCGGCGGCGTCCAGGAGCCGGTCAAGGACGGACGGATCCCCGGAGCCGGCCGCGGTGGTACTGGCGGCCATTTGTTCGTCGACGTTGCGTTGCACGGCACTGGAGGCGGCGGCGAGCGCATGCCCTGCCGCGATGAGCTGGCTGCGGTAGGCCATCCACTCCTGCGTGAAGCGCTTCCCGTCATCGCCGTGCCAGTCCACACCGGTGATCAAGGGAGTGAGGTTGCCGCTCAGGTCCAGCAGGCGTTGGCTGCTGCGGGCAAACTCTTTGCTGAGGCGTCGCCCGCCCTCCAGATCCATTCCGTAAAGGCTCATGAGCGCACGCTCCGACCGGCGGCGCTGCCAAGGTATTCCTTTGCTCCCAGGAGGGACCAAGCGAATTCGAGCCCGGGGTCCGTGGATGGAACGGCGGTCAGGGTGGGTGTGGTGTTCTGTCCTGGCCCGGTTTCCACGGAGTTCAGCTGGTCAACGGAGTACAGCTGGTCCGCGACGGTCCAAACGCGCCGGCTGGTATACGGGCGGGAACCTGGCGCCGGAGTGCCTGAAACATCAAGGTGGCCTGACACCTCAAGGTGGATGGTGCAGGTGGTGTTGGCCGCTACCGCCTGCGGCGTCGCTTCCGGCAAGGGCTCCAGCTGATGGAGCCGGGGAAAATGGCGGCTGAGGGCAGCCCACGCATTTTCCTCCTGGAAGAAGGAAACCTCGACGGCGTTGCGGACTTCCGTCACCACCACACCGTTTGGCTGGTGGCTTATACGGCGTCGATAGGAGACGGCGACGCCCCGCCCTCCTTCCAGGCCGGCCCTGCTGTGGATGGACTGGTCTTGGAACTGCACCACCGTGGTGGCCGTCAGGGGTGCCGATACAGCGAGGGTAACCGCCAGTATCCATTGCGGTGACAAGGTGCCCTGCGCATCGAGGATGCCGGCACGGCGAAGTTCGTCCCCGGCGTCCTGGTGGTGCCCGTCCGGATGTGGAAAGTACTCCGGATAGGCGGCAGCGTCGGCCTCGCTGCCCGTTGCTTCGGCCGCCCTGCGGACAGTTTCTGCCCAGGCGATTCCGCTGAGCTCAACGATGTTGAGCCTCGCATCGACGTGAATTTCCCCCATTGATCCCCCAAGATCCACTTACTGCGCGCCAGCACTTGGCGGCAAGCGCAACACTATCCGGGCGGGCCGGGACGCGGAATGGGGAGAGCTATCCTCAGTGGTTGCTGCGGGGGCGGGGGCGGGGAGGTGGCCCCCCGTTTCAGGACGCGCGCTTCTTTCCCAGGAAGACGGCAACGACGCCACACACGAGGCTCACCAGGAAAAGTACCCAGGAGGCAACGGTGACGGCCGATGCCACGGCGACCGAACCGGCGTCGGGCGTCTGTGCGGCCAGCACCGAATCAATGGCCACGTTCGACCACAAGTGGGCCACGGCAAAAAGCAGGGGAGCGGCCCACATGGCCCAGCGCCACGACTTGCGTGCCACGTTGGTGCCGATGAGCAGCAGCCAGCTGAAGCCGAAGATCAACGGGAACAGTGTGCCGGCCGTCTTGTGGACGTAGTTGAGCTGGCCGCGTGCCGCGTCATCCATGGCTGCGCGCAGTTGGGCGATGTAGTCCGGGGAGAAACCGCCGATCAGGGAGTCCGGCATTGCCAGCCCGCCGGAAAGCTGGGTCATCTGGTTCAGGGTCAACAGGTGCAGGTACCAGAAGAGGAACAGGCTGGCCACCACGCCGGCAATCACGATCAACCTGGAGTTGTTTTGTGCCTTCTGCGGCGTCCGCGCGGTGGTGCTGTTGATCACGGGAGGCAGTGTGTGGTCGGGAACCACTGCCTTCGCTCCGTGCTTTTTGATCCGCTGAGCTGGTGTCTTGGCCATGTCATTCATTATCCCGCCACCTAAGCTGGATCCATGACCACCGGCAGGCACACCGCAACTGAACTCGATCCTTCACTTGATGACTACCAGTTGGCCAGCGCCCTGGTCCGGGAAGCAGGGCAACTGGCGTTGCTCATGCGGATGGGCGGGTTGCAGGGCGAACGCAAGACGTCCGTCTCGGACGTCGTCACCGCAGCCGACCACGCAGCCGAGGCCTACGTCCTGGAGCAACTGCGCCGTTGCCGGCCGGAGGACGGCATCCTTGGTGAAGAGGGTGCCTCGGTGGCCGGGACCAGCGGACGGACCTGGGTGATCGACCCCGTTGATGGCACCTATAACTTCCTGCACGGCTCTACCTACTGGTGCTCGGCCATTGCCTTGAAGCGTGATGACACCGCCCACAGTGGCCAGTCCGGCAGCCCGTTGGTGGACCCGTCGGTGTTGCTGGGGGCGATCTACCAGCCCGAACTGGACAAGCTCTGGCTGGGCGGCGAGGACCAGGCGGCGACGCTCAACGGAGAACCCATTTCCGGTTCCGGCGATGTTTCGGTGGCCGGGATTTGCGCAGCCACGTACATCCATCCGACCTGGCTCGCGGATCCGCGCACGGCCATGCCATGGCACGCGGCCGCCATCACCGCCGCCTCCTTGCGGATGTTTGGCTCAGGTTCCTGTGACCTAGGCCGGGTGGCCGATGGCGAACTCGGTTGCTGGTTCCAGCACAGTTGCCCCGAATGGGACTGGCTGCCCGGCAAGGCGATCGTTCGCGCGGCCGGCGGGGACACCGCCGTCGTGAAGGTCAACGGGATGAACTGGTTCGTTGCCGGAAGCCCGACGGCGGTCCGCGAGTTGGGTGCCGCGCTAACCTCGGTTCCGCAGTTCGCCTAGCTGGCGCCATCGTACCCCGCAGGGTATTGCTAAGTAGCCTTAGTAATGGTTTCCTTGTACTGGGACGAATGGTTCGTCCCGCTGCCCAGGTGCTGACCGGTCAGCTGCCGAGCCCCAGGAGACGCCATGCAAGGCATTGGTGGTCCCAGCCTTCCACGGCTGACGCAAGACATGCGGCCCCTTGGCTGCCCGCACTGCGGAACGAACGAAAATGTTGCCATCGAATCCATCGAGTCCCTGCCGCCGCATCCGGGCGAACTGCAGGTCCAGGTCGGGTACGTCTGCCGCAAATGCCAAGGCAACTACCTGCACAGGGCACGGTTCCGTGATGTGGCAGCGGTCCTGAACAAGGTGCGCTCGCTGGAGGGATTGCTCCGCTTCGCAGGAGAGTACTTCCATTGCGGCGAAGCAATGTCCCTGGCAGGCTCCAACGTCAAGAGCATCTACGCGCCCTTGTCGACGGACGAACCCGGCGGCGACGCTTCGGCAGTCGACGTCGGCACGAAGTTGCTGCGGTGCCAGTGCGGGTTCCAGCTGGAACTGCCGGACTGACACCAACTCAGTAAATAGAACAGCTATAGAACCAGGACGCCGGTTAACCCCTTCGGGTACCCCCGCGGACCTGGCCCCATTCCCCTTGTTATTTTGCACCGGGGGGCGTTTGCCCCCACGGTCTCAGCTGCAGAACAGCCCTGTCCTGCAGCGTTCGCAAGGGGGAAATACTTGAACAGCAAGAGCAAGCTGTGGCCCACAGCCGTCGGCGTCACCGCCGTATCGGCCTTGGCAATCGGCCTCGTGGCCGCACCAGCCGCAAACGCAGCGCCCACCGACGTCATCTCGGTGGGCAGCGGACAGATCATCGATGGTTCTGTCCTGACACTTCCGAACTTTGCCAACCTGGCATCCAACGGAGCAGCAACTGCCCAGCAGATCGGCACCCCGCCGAGCGGCCCGGCAGTCATTGAGGCCACCGACCCGCTGGATCTCAGCGCAGTCTTCGGCGTCGTCAACGTGGGCGCGGGCAACATCCCGCTGCTCCAGAACAACGGCATCATCCAGGTTGGTGCTGTCAGCCAGTACGGCAAGGCAGTCAACGATGGTTCCTCGGAAGCATTCTCCGGTACCGTGAGCGGCGCTCCCGGTCTGGTGACCCTGCCCGGCGGCCTTCCCACGTCCGGCGATCCTGCCATCCCGGCAGCCCGCGTCAGCCTCGGCACTGCAGCCATCCTCGGTGGCACGGACCTGGTCAACGTCAACCTTCAGGTGGCCACCCTCGCGGCGGCAGCCAAGAAGGACCAGGGTGCAGCCCCCCAGGGTGCCTACTCACTGGCCGGCGTTTCGGCTGAAGTCGGCGGCACTGTCATTGGCGGCGTCGCAGGCACCATCAGCACCGCCATCAACACGGCCAACGCCGTCCTGACCCCCTTGGGCGTCACAGTGGCCAACCCGGTGGCCGGTGGAACCATCTCCATCACCGAGGCAGACCTGCTGGCCGTTGCCGGCGTGCCGGACCTGAACTCCCTGCCGGCCGGAACCGACCTGATCTCGTTCCTGCCGCAGGCTGTTGCCAACAAGCTGACCTCCATCGTCAGCAGCACCCTGGCAACCGCCACGGCCGCCGTGAACGGTCTTGGACCGATCGCCCAGCTCGTCGCAGGACCTGCCCTGTCTGTCCTGACCACCACCCTGAACGGCGTGACCGGAGCAGTTGCTACCAGCGTTGTGGCTCCTCTGAGCACCGCGCTGACCGCCCTCGTTTCGGCCAAGGTCAACGTCCAGGAAACCGCTCCGTCGGGCGCCTTTACCCAGCGCGCCCTGCAGATCGCCGTTGCCGGCGGCTCCATCGCCACCGTCAACCTGGCCAACGCAACCGTCGGACCCAACCTTGACGCAGCGGCGATCCCGCTGGTCAACGCCGACACCATGGCCATCAGCGGTGGCGTGGCCCTCCTGGCTCTGCTCACCTGGTTGTTCGTCCGCTCACGCCGCCGCACCGCGGTAGCCGCTGTCTGATCGCCCCGGCGATCACGCACGGCGAAAGGAGAACAGTCAATGTACGGCAATAACTGGACCGCAGGCGGTACCGCCGCCGGCGGTACCACGCTCGCTGTCACGGGAGCCCCAACCCTCGGTTGGGTCATCCTCGTGGGGGTAGCCCTGCTGATTACCGGTTTTGTAGTCCTGCGAAACAGCAGGCTCAAAGCCGCAAAGCGGGGAGCACATCCCAACTCGTAATACCATCGGCGGGGCGGCTCTTTCCGGGCCGTCCCGCCATCCCCATTTTTCCCGGGCCTTTCCGGCCTCGCCCAAGCATCGGAAGTAAATGTCGGTACTCGAATCCGCACAGGCGCTGGCTTTTGTGCTCCTGGTGGTTTTTCTGTCGTACATCCTGGTGATTCTGGTGCCCTTCCTCCGGCGCAAACCCGATCCCGAGGGCGATCCCGACTCTTTCTCGTGGCATGTGTTCATTCCGTGCCGCGATGAAGAAGTGGTGATCGGCGAAACCCTGGGATTGCTCCGCAGGCAATTCCCGCAGGCCCACGTATGGGTTGTCGATGACGACAGCGACGACGCCACCGCCGACATCGTGGACGCGGCCTCTGATCGCGACGCCATGATCCACCTCGTTCGCCGCCGCCGGCCACTGGCCCGCACCGGCAAGGGAGATGCGCTTAACGCGGCCTACCGCACTTTGGACGGTTGGCTGCCCGCCGACGTCGACCGGTCGTCGGTGATTGTCCTGGTGGTCGACGCCGATGGCCACCTGGCTGACAATGCGTTCCGTCAGGCGGCTGGTCCCCTGGCGTTCGGTGACCCGGAAGTCGGCGCCGCCCAAACCGCCGTCTGGATGTCCAACCTGCAGGACCCGGCCCTCGAAGGCGGCACCGGGATGCAGCGTCTCAGGAAGTCCTTCGGACGGTACCTGGTCCTGATGCAGGACATGGAGTTCCGCACCACCATCGCGGCCATGCAGTCCCTTCGGCGGCACACCCTGACGGTCGGCCTGGGCGGCAACGGCCAGTTCACGCGGTTGTCCGCCCTGGATGTCATCGCCAGGACGTCCGGCCAGCCATGGCACGGGGCGCTCCTTGAAGATTACGAACTCGCGATCCACATCATGCTGGGTGGTTACAAGACCGTCTACATGCATGACACCCACGTAGCCCAGGAAGCACTCCCTGACCTCCGCAGGCTCCTCACGCAACGCACGCGGTGGTGCCACGGCGGCATGCAGTGCAGCGTCTACCTCAAGCGGATCTTCGAATCGCCCTACTTCAGCAACGTCGGCGCGATCGAATCCAGCTACTTCCTGGTCCAGCCTTTCATCCAGATTCTCGGCTTGGTCCTGTGGCCAACGCTGTTTATCACCATGGTGGCGCAGGGCTCATTGACCATGGGCAGCTTTGGCGCCTGGATCAGTGCGGCATGGTTCATCATTCCCCTGATCTTCGCAACAGGCGTGCTGCCGTTCGCGCTGTGGGGCCTGGTGTACCGGAAGCAGGTCACACCGGAGAAGAACTTCATGCTCGGTGTCCTCTGGGGCTTCGGCTACTGGCTCTACATGTACCAGAATTACGTCACGGTGCTCAGGGCAACCTACCGCCTCATCACAGGACGGCAGGGGTGGGCCAAGACCCGCCGCAACCAGGAGACAGACGTCAAACTCCTAGCGAAGGAAGCCTAGTGGCCATGAGCGCCGAAGCCGGCAACATCAGCGTCCCCACCGGACCCCKTGCGATCCCCGTACGGAAGGCCCGTGGCGGGGGTCTCATCGGGCTGGTCTTCATCGCTGCCGCGGCTGCGGCCATGCTGCAGCAGGAGCACATCAGGGCAGCCGAAGCCTGGCTCATGTCCGCCATTTTCGACGGCGTCCTCGGCGGGGCTTCCTACAGCGTGGGCGACATCATTTTCCACAATGTGGGCGGGGGCCAGCCCTTCGCCCTCCAAGTCACCGGGCTGTGCTCCAGCGCCGTCCTCCTCACGCCGATCGCAGGCCTCGCCGGGATTCTTTTCCTGATGGGACGCATCCCCGTCTCCCGGCTTATGCCCGCGGCCCTCATCGCACTCCTCATAGTCTGCATCAGCAACGCAACCCGCTATTTCATGATCGCAGCGGCGCAACAGAGCTGGGGGCAGCAGGGATTCGATGTCATGCACCACTTCCTGGGTTCCTTCGTGGTGATTTTCGGCTTCGTCGCGGCCATCATCGTGCTGGTCCGGGCCGCCGTCGTCCGCAAAGACCGTGCAGCGACCCGCAGCAAGGGCCGGCGTGCGTCCTCGTAGTCTGTTCCGGGCGTCGGCCGTCATGGCCGCGGTGATGATAACGGCAGCCTTGACCGCCTGTGATGAAGGAAAACCCGGGGTGGACACGGCGAGTCCGGAAACAGGACTCTGCCATGCCGTGGTGTCCCCGGAAGAATTTGATGCCAGCAGCGAAGCCAGCCCGCCTGTTTCGTGCACCGAACGCCACACCACCCAGACTTTCCTGGTCACGACGATGCCCGAACCCCTGGCCCGCCAGGAATCACGTCCCAACCAGCAGCAGCTCAAGGCTGCCGGCAAACGACTGTGCACCAGCGAGGACCTGCGTACTTATCTCTCCGCGTCCGACAGGGACGGGACCTTCGGACTGGCGGTTACCAGTTACTTCCCTGACAGGGACGCCTGGGCTGCCGGCAGCCGGGCGGTTCGTTGCGACGTAGCGGTCACGGACCAAGACGGCACCCCGCAGGAAACCGGCCTTGACCTCAAGGATGCTTTGGCGGGACCACACTCGGCAGCGGTACGGCTCTGCTACCGGCAGGAATACAAGGACGGCGTTCTTTCCGACGACGGAACCGATGTCCCGTGTTCGGAGCCCCATACCGCGGAGGACATCAGCGCATGGATCGCCCAGGACGCGTCACTGGCAACACCCGTGGCCCGTGAAGCGCGTTGCCTTCCCTATGCGCTCGAATTCCTCGGCACGGAAAAACTGCCGGCAGGCGTCACAGTCCATCCCATCATCCGGACGGTGGGCACTGCCCGGACCGTCCGCTGCGCCGTCGCCTCCGCCCGGCAGCCAGTACCGGGTGAAGCTCCGGAATTGGTGACCGGAACCCTGGCTCCCGTGCGCGTGCCTGTCACCGGGGGAGCAGTAAACAATGGCTGATCAAGGATCCGGGAGCGCCACGCAGCTCCGTGAACGTGGCGGGAAAGCGCAGAGAACGTTCACCCCTGCCCCTGTGCGCGGACGCAAGGGCACCAAGGCCCGTCCGCTCGGCGGCCTGGGACGATACTTTGCGAGGACCTTCGGTCCCGGTACCTTGACGCTGGGACCAGTCCACGGCGCGGCCCTGATCGCGGGGCTGGTTGCGGCCGCCCTCATGATGGTCCGGCTGTTCATTTCGGAACCTGTGGGGATGGGGGACCAGGGCGAGGGGCATGGTCTGCTGTGCTCCCTGGGGGTCATGAACCAACGGCCCTGGGATTACGCGGGGTTCACGAAATACATCCACCCTTCCTGGGTCCCGCACCAGTTCTACGGTGAAGGCTGCGGCGCCAACGGCACAGGGGAGCCGTACTACTCTTCCCAGCTGCTGTTCCTGTGGTTGGGGAAACTGCTGACACCCCTCCTGGGCTGGGGACCGGGGCTGGACACCCGTGCCGTTGGAATCGTCTGCTGTGTGGTCTTCGGATTGCTGATCGCGGCCCTGATCAACGTGCTGCCTGGCCGGACCTGGTTCCGTATCCTCATCGCCGCGCTGGTCACCGGGGTGATGGCAGACGGCGTCTTCGCTGATTTCTTCGTCTCGCCCTACAGCGAACCCGCGGCCTTCCTTGGCGTTCTTGCCGTGTCCGTTGCGCTGCTCCACTACTGGAACGGCAGCGGTCCGCGGTGGCTGGCTTTGCTGCTGGTCGTCTTCGCGACGGTCTTTACCGTTGCGGCAAAAACACAAACTGTCTCGTGGCTGCCCGTTATTGCCCTGGCGCTGCTCTGGGTGCCGTGGCGGCGGGGCACAGCGGACGGTGAGGCGGCCGTCGTCGTGCCTCCGTCCGACGGCAAACCGGCCGACGGTGCGCTCGGCAGGGGTCGACAGTGGCGCGCGCTATTGCTGCCCGCGACGGCGGTGCTGCTCATCGTTGCGTTTTCGGTGGCATTCATCAACGTCCAACCCAAGCGCTTCTCGGAAGTGAACCTTTACAACGCCGTCTTTGTGGAGCTTCTTCCGTACAGCCCGACCCCTGAGGCAGACCTCGAATGGTTGGGGCTGGACCCAAGTTTCATCAACTCCATGGACACTACGGTGGCCTCCACACGTTCGGCTGTTTACAACCCGCTGTACCCCCAGTTCCAGGAGAAGATCAGCCTGGGCACGATCGCCGGTTTTTACGCCACGCATCCGGAACGGCTCATCACCATGGGCGAACGCGGAGTGACTGCCATGCTGACTCCGGAACTGGGCTATGTTGGCTCGTACCTTGAGGGTTCCGATCATGGCCCTTATGAAAAGGAACGGCGTTTTCCCGTGGTGTTGGGCTTGTTCAGCGCCGTAAAAGCTGCTCCGGTGGCCTTCGTCGGGATGCAGTTGGTGACGTTGCTGCTGGGCCTGGCCGTGGCTTTCCGGAAGCGGAGTGCCGTGGGAAGGCTGGCGGTCATCATGGTGCTGGGATGCTGGTTCCAGTTCTGGGCCGTCATGCTCAATGGCGGCCAGGCCGAAATTTACAAGCAGATGATCATTGCGGGCTTCATGGCGGCTTTGTGCGGGCCATTGCTGGTGGCCCTGATCAGCATCCTGGCTTCGGAGCCGGGGAAGGTGCCGGCGCGAAAGCGCAGGGGCCGGCGGGCCAAGGCACAGCAAGGGTCAGCTGATCCAGCCATCGTTGCTTAACTGCTTGCGGAGGCTGATGACATTGCCGAGCTTGATGCCGGCCGTGGCGTAGCGCTGCCGGATCCGGTGAAGGTGCGCCTTGACTGTTTGCTCGCTGATTCCCATGGCATCCGCAACGCCACGAACGGACATGGCGTCACTGCCGAGGTACAGCTCGGCAAGACGCTGTTCCCGGGGTGAAAGTGTGATGCGCAGCGGTGTGCTGTTGTCATGACCGGCCAGGACGTCAGGATGCAGATATTCCTGTCCGGATGCGGCGGCGCGGAGGGCGAGTTCGGTGTGCCGGGGGCCAGCTGCCTTGGGCACATAACCCAAGGCACCGGCAGAGCGGACCGCGCCTGCATCCCAGCGGTCCAGGGCGGTGGCAAGGACTACCACCCGCAATCCGGCCTGCACCAGCTGTTGAACTGCCGGGACCAGTTTTTCCCGGCGATCGAGGGTACCCAGGACAGCCACCGTCACCGAAAGGCCGGCCAAGGCCTCCTGCTGGAGTTGCGTGGGAACGGTAGTGAAGCCCGCCGCGACCACCAGGTCCGGGGCGTTGCGGCGCAACCACGCATCCAAGGTGTCGATCATCAATTGGTGCTGGTCCACCACCATCAGGCGCGTCACCATGGCTTGGGTGCCTTGATGGGGACAATGATGCTGGCTCCTCCGGGGTCCGTGTGAACGCGTGGCGAACCCAGGGCTTCCACCTCGCTCCACAACGCGGGGGTGCAGCGGTTCGGATTGAGTCCGGTCACACGCCAGGTAATCAGCAAATGATCGTTCACATGCGGCTCCACATAGACATGTACCCTTCCGGGCAAACTGCTGCCTTGGCGCGGCCCGTCCGGCACCGGCTTCAGCAGCAGCATGGTGACAGCGAGGAGTGCCGGGCGCTGTGCCTGCGGGATACGTTGAAGGAGGTCCGGCTGGGCCGTCACAGTGGCCGTGGAGTCCAGGCCGGCCAGCACCAAGGACTCCGACAACCAGTCGCCGCCCTGTGCCACCATCAACTGGGCACGCAACCTCGAGGCGAGCCACTGGGCTTCCTCCGCCAGGCCCGGCGTCAGCGGGTGGCTTTCGCTCCGGGCTGCCCTCGCAAACAGCTCCTGGATCTGATGGTGTGTGGCTGACAGCTCCTCGGTGTGGGCCGAACTGCGGGTATCAGCCTGCCGGGTCAGGGCAGTCATGGCCTGGGCGGAATGCCGGGCGAGCTGTTCCTCCATGCGGCTCCGGATGCCCACGACGAACAAAGCGCCCAAAAGCCCCGGGATCAGCGTGATGAAGAAAATCAACAGGCCCTCGCCGGACCCGAATCTTGGAGTGGTGGCGTAGTAGAAGCTGCTCAGGACCGAGTTGGCGGCCGACAGGAGCATGAAACCCATCAGGTCCCACCGCATGCAGACAAGGAAGACCAAAGCCGACCCCAGCATGACGTTGAAGGCGAGGGCCAGATAGCCCGAGCCCAGCGTCACCACTTGGGCCGTCATCACGCCCGAAATAATGGACGTGGCCAGCCAGGCCAGGCGCACATAGGGAAGATGCCTGCGGGGCGTTGCCGGCGCAGACGCCAGGAAAGCCGCGCAGCAGCCAATGAGGTCGAGGGCCACGGCAGCAAACCTTGAGCGATCAAGACTGCTCCCGTCGAAGGACACCACCTGCGTCATGGCCGAAAATATCCAGAGCGTCAGACTGATGCTCACCAGGATGCCCCGGGACAGGAAAAGGGGACCGGCAGTGGCCCCGTGTACATCCGGAAGGAATCGGTTCATGCCGCCTCGACCTCAAGGACAACAGTGGTACCACGCCCTGGTGTCGACAACAGCCTGGCGTTCCCGCCGACCTGTGCCATTCGCTCAATGATCGAATGCCTCACCCCGAAGCTCTCCGCCGGGAGGGACCCGGGGTCGAATCCGCGGCCCGCATCGCTGACGAGGACCGACACCACAGGACCTGTGCGCGAAATGAGCACATCCACGTGATCGCTCCCGGCATGCCGGGCCGCGTTGACCATGCATTCCCCGGCAGCATCAGCAACCGCCCGCAAGGTATCCGGCGGCAGGGTTCCGCCCTCACCGAAAACGTCCACGGTGAAGCCGTTCCGGCTGTGTTCGCGGGCCCGCTCTTTCAGCAACGACGCCACGTCAGCGGCAGTGGAAGACTCGACGACGGCCAGCCCGCCTCCGCTGCCAAGGGCCGGGCGCCGGCCGTCCAGCGTGGTGGCTTCCGCCGGGGTGCCGGGGCTCCGGTGACCTGACCCGACGCCGTCGTACTCCCCAGCGGCGAACATGCTGCGGAAGTCCTCCGGAGCCAACCCGGCGCCGCCCCGGGCCAAGAGGGTCAGCCCCCGCAGCACGGTGTCGTGAAGCAATCGGGCGTCATGGGCGGCTGCACTGGTCCGGTCCCGGACGACCGCCTGGGCAGCAAGGGATTCCGCCTTCACGGCTTGGTCGCGCAGGAAAATATCCAGGGCCCTGGGCGCTGAGTGACGGATGGCGAGCATGATGAGCCAGAATCCCACAAGAATCGAGAAGGTGATGGGACCGAGGCGATGCAGGATTGATGTCGCGATGGTATGCCCAAATACCAGGACGGCCAGCAGCGCCGTATAGACCGCCGACTGCCAAGAAGCTCGCAAGGACAAGGCCACCGTGGAGCTGGCACCGATCAGCAGGCTGTGCGCCAGGAGCAGCGAGTCCGAATCCTGGCGGTAGCTGACTCCTGCCAGGAGTTCGGACAGTGCGATCAGGCCCACGACGATCATCAGCCGAAGGGGCCAGAAATCGGTCCGCAGCATCGTAGCGAAGCACATCACCAGCATCATCACGAGCACCCACGCCAAGGCCCGGTGCCACAGGGGTCCGCCCATGATCGGAAACAGGTATAGCCAGGAGGCCGCCACGAAAACGAAGCTCATTACTGTCCCGGATCTGGCCAGCAGGTCCGAGCGCTCCAACGCGGGCCGGCAGGTTGCCAGCCGCGTTATCCATGCCCCCATGAATGTCTCCCCAAAACCCGTCATCGGAATATGATGACCACTTAGCCAGCATCATATGCGGGGAGGACCGATTTAAGTGCGATACCCGGTGTCCCAACCCACGATCGAAGTGGACATCGTGGAGGACCACGCCGTCCTGCTCGAAGGGCTTTCCCAGTGGCTCCAGGACAACACCACGGGCATCCGTGTGGTTGGCCGGTTCGCCTCCTGGGCCGAAGCCGCAGCAAGCCTGGGTGCCCTGTCCGACGTCGTTATCCTGGACGTTCTCCTGGGTGACCAGGTCCCGCTGCGCGCCAAGATCCAGGCCATCCTTTCCTCCGGTCCGCAGGTTGTGGTGTGCAGTTCTGTCCTTGACCCTGCCGTAATGCGCCAGGCCATGGCGGCCGGCGCCATGGCGTACATCCCCAAGACAGCCTCCGCGAGTGTGGTGGAAACCGCGCTCCGGCGCGCAGCGCAAGGACTGCAACACATCACCCCTGAAGTGGCCGCAGCCATGGATGCCGGCCGGGGGGAACCGCAATTGTCCGCCAGGGAGCACCAAGTGGTCTCCGTCTACCTCGGAGGAGAGGCCGGGACCATGGCGGAGACAGCCCAGCTGCTGGGTATCTCCGTGGATGGTGTGAAGAAACACCTGGCGTCAGTGCGCCGGAAGTTCCAGGACGGTCCCGAGCCCCTGACGAGGCTGGGACTCCGGGAGCGGCTCACTGCCAGCGGATGGCTGCTGGAGGACCCGCGGCAGTAGATTCCGGTGGTTGGCCCCGGGGCCGTGGACGTACCGCCCTATAGTGTCGGGGGCACCGCCTAGACTGGTAGGCACCATGGATATGTTGTTTGACCCCTACGCAGACGGACCCTTCAAAGCAGGCACCAAAGCCGCAGTCAAGGCTGCCCCGGAGCTATCACGCCCAGGTGGTGGTGCGCCGGGTCCCCGTCTTCAGGAGGGCGGCGGCGGCCAGTCGGACGCTCCTGCCTCAGGGGGATGGGGCAACCCGGGCACGTCCGGGCTCCCCTCTGCCGATGCCCTGCTCCAAGGGCTGAACGCGCAGCAGGAAGAGGCAGTCAAGCACGCCGGAAGTCCGCTGCTCATCGTTGCAGGCGCAGGTTCGGGCAAAACGCGTGTGCTCAGTAACCGCATCGCCTACCTCATCGCCACCAAACGGGCACATCACGGCGAAATCCTTGCCATTACCTTCACCAACAAGGCAGCAGCCGAGATGCGGGAGCGCATTGAAGCGTTGGTGGGGGCGCGGGCCAAGGGCATGTGGATCTCCACCTTCCACTCATCCTGTGTCCGTATCCTGCGGCGCGAGGCCGCCAACGTGGGCCTGAACTCGAACTTCTCCATCTACGACTCCGCCGACTCGCTGCGCCTCATCACCCTGGTGGCCAAGAACCTGGACCTCGATCCCAAGAAGTTCGCGCCCAAGGCCATCCAGCACAAGATCTCGGCCCTCAAGAACGAGCTCATCGACGCCGACTCCTACTCCTCCGCGGCGAATCACAACGACCCCTTCGAAACCGCCGTGGCTGATGTCTTCAAGGGCTACACGCAACGCCTGCGCCAGGCCAACGCCATGGATTTCGACGACCTCATCGCAGAGACCGTCTACATGTTCCGGGCTTTCCGTGCGCTCGCGGAGTCCTACCGGCGGCGCTTCCGGCACGTCCTGGTGGACGAGTACCAGGACACCAACCATGCACAGTACGCGCTGGTCAGGGAGATCGTGGGCCTGGGCACTGACACGGAGGTCCAACCCAGCGAACTGACCGTGGTGGGTGATTCGGACCAGTCCATCTACGCCTTCCGCGGTGCGGACATCCGCAACATCGTGGAGTTCGAAGCCGACTATCCGAACGCGCGCACCATCAAGCTGGAGCAGAACTACCGTTCCACGCAGAACATCCTCAGCGCAGCAAACTCCGTCATCTCCCGCAACCCCAACCGCCAGGAAAAGCGGTTGTGGACGGCCGAAGGCGATGGCGAGAAGATCATCGGTTACGTGGGCGAGAACGAGCACGACGAAGCCCAGTTCATTGCCAAGGAAATCGACCGCCTGCAGGACGAGGAAGGCCTGCGTCCCGGAGACGTTGCCATCTTCTACCGGACCAACGCACAGTCGCGCTCCATTGAAGACGTCCTGGTCCGCGTGGGCCTGCCGTACAAGGTTGTTGGCGGCACCCGCTTCTACGAGCGCAAGGAAATCAAGGACGCCCTGGCGTACCTGCGCGTCCTGGTGAACCCGGACGACGACGTCAACCTCCGCCGCGTACTCAACGAACCCAAACGAGGGATCGGCGACCGTGCCGAGGGGGCCGTCGCCGCCCTTGCCGAGCGCGAGCGGACATCCTTCATGGCTGCGGCGCGTCGGGCGGACCAGGCGCCGGGCATGGCCACGCGTTCGGTCAACGCTGTCCTCGGCTTCGTGAAGCTCCTGGACGACCTCGCGGAAGTCGCCTCCGGATCCGGCGCGGCTGCAGCCCTCGAGGCAGTCCTGGAACAGACCGGCTACCTCGCCGGACTGCGCGCCAGTTCCGACCCGCAGGACGAATCGCGGGTAGAGAACCTTGCCGAACTTGTAGCCGTCGTCCGTGAGTACGAAAGGGACAACCCGGAGGGTTCACTGGGCGAGTTCCTGGAACAGGTGTCCCTGGTGGCTGATGCCGACCAGATTCCGGACGCTCCCGGCGCGGACATCGATGCTGCGGTGGCAGAAGCCAAGCGCATGGGAGTTGTCACGCTGATGACTCTGCACACAGCAAAGGGCCTTGAGTTCCCTGTGGTCTTCCTGACCGGCATGGAGCACGGGATTTTCCCGCACCAACGCTCGGCCACGGACCCCAAGGAACTGGCAGAAGAGCGCCGGCTGGCCTACGTGGGGCTCACCCGGGCACGCCAGCGGCTCTACGTCACGCGCTCGGAGGTCCGCAGCATGTGGGGCCAAAGCCAGTACAACCCGGCCAGCCAGTTCCTCGAAGAGATTCCGTCCGAACTCGTGGAGTGGAAGCGCGAAGGCATGAGCCGGCAGGCGGGCGGATGGGGGAGTGCTCCCATCGGTTCCAACCGTTACGGTGGTTCGTTCTGGGGTGCGGGTACCTCCCGCGGTGTGGCCGCGAGCCCAACCGCCGGGTTCGACGCCGACGTTCCTGCCGCCGTCGCACGCAACAGGGTGCAGCCACAGAAGGAAGTCATTTCCGTAGTGGTGGGGGACAAAGTCAACCACACGAGTTTCGGCAACGGCGTGGTGCTCGGCGTCGAAGGTGCGGGCGATAAGACGGTCGCGAAGGTGAAGTTCGACGTCGGCGAGAAGCGACTGTTGTTGCGTTATGCGCCGCTGACCAAGCTTGATGCATGAGGCCGCACGGCATAATTGGTGCCATGCGACGCACAGTGTGGGGGATTCTGGCCGCTTTGCTCCTGGTGTTGGTGTCGGGTTGCTCCTTCGCCACCAAGGACCCGGACTACGTTCCGCCTGCCCCTTTGCCGCCGCTGGAGCAACTGCAGCAGGTACCTGTCTCTGAGCAGACCACTCTGGCTGCGGGCGAGGACGTGACAGCTTTCGTCACCGGGGACCGGAACATCGTGTGCGCCATGACCTCCTCAAGGGGCGGCCACCTCAACCTCCCGTACGAGGTCAACAGCTACTCGGACGCAGCCAACAACAAATTCGCGGTAGTGCCGGTGGTGCACTGCGAACTTGCCGCGTACGCCAAGGCTGAGCTTGACGACATGGCGGACGATTGCGCAGGCACCGGGCTGGGCTACCTTGGCGGAACAGCGCTCCTCACTCCGGACAAGGCCGTCTACGGCTCGTGTCGTTCCGGCGTAACACAAATGGAGTCGGAGTTCGGACCCAAGGGCAGCCGCAACGGTCCCATCTCCAAGCTTCGCGAGCTGGCCGACGGCCAGAACATCGAACGCAACGGCCTGCGGTGTTCTGCCTACAACGGGGGAGTAGCCTGCGGAAACGTCTCCGGGGGCGTGGCGTTCTTCGTTAGCCGTGAGGGTTACCAGTTGGTTTCCGACGGCGGCAAGACGGTCCGCGGGAGCCTGAAGGAAGGCTTCTGATGGGCTTTGCACGGATCCGGAAGAACCCAAAATCCGCGTGATTATGCGGTTTTTCTACATACGATAGAAGTGTAAGGTTACTCACTTAACGGGTACTGTGTAGCTGGCGGGACTCCTCAAAGGGCTAAAGTTCCGAGAGGACCTTACGCAATGTGACCGGCTTCAATCCTGGTTGTTACCGCGTACTCTCCGCAGCTGGCTATCGCGGTCATCGCGGTTCCCGGCTGAACAGAAAACTACTTCGACGTAGAAGGACACTAAACCGTGGACCTGTTTGAATATCAGGCGCGCGATATGTTCGAAGCGCACGGTGTACCCGTGCTCGCCGGCATCGTGGCGCACACTCCTGAAGAAGCGAAGGCAGCTGCCGAGAAGATCGGCGGCGTAACAGTCGTCAAGGCACAGGTTAAGGTTGGTGGCCGCGGCAAGGCCGGCGGCGTCAAGGTTGCCAAGTCTGCCGACGAGGCACTTGAGCACGCCACCAATATCCTGGGCATGGACATCAAGGGCCACACCGTCAACAAGGTGATGATCGCCCAGGGTGCTGACATCGCCGAGGAATTCTACTTCTCGGTCCTCCTGGACCGTGCCAACCGCAACTACCTGGCCATGTGCTCGGTTGAAGGCGGCATGGAAATCGAGCAGCTTGCTGTCGAGCGTCCCGAGGCCTTGGCCAAGATCGCCATCGACCCGGCTGTGGGCATCGACCAGGCCAAGGCTGACGAGATCGTCGCAGCTGCAGGCTTCGCTGAAGAACTGCGCGGCAAGGTCGCCGACGTCATTCTGAAGCTCTGGGATGTCTTCAAGAAGGAAGACGCAACCCTGGTTGAGGTCAACCCGCTGGTCCGCACCGGAGCAGGCGACATCGTTGCCCTCGACGGCAAGGTCTCCCTGGACGAGAACGCCGACTTCCGCCACGTGCACCACGCAACGCTGGAAGACAAGGACGCAGCTGACCCGCTCGAGGCCAAGGCCAAGGCCCAGGACCTCAACTACGTCAAGCTGGACGGCGAAGTAGGCATCATCGGCAACGGCGCCGGTCTTGTGATGTCCACCCTCGACGTCGTTGCTTACGCCGGCGAGAACCACGGCAACGTCAAACCCGCCAACTTCCTGGACATCGGTGGTGGAGCTTCCGCCGAGGTCATGGCCAACGGCCTGGACGTTATCCTGGGCGACTCCCAGGTCAAGAGCGTGTTCGTGAACGTCTTCGGCGGCATCACTGCGTGTGACGCTGTTGCCAAGGGCATCGTGGGTGCACTGGCCGAGCTCGGTTCTTCCGCGAACAAGCCGCTGGTTGTTCGCCTCGACGGCAACAACGTTGAGGAAGGCCGCCGCATCCTGACCGAGGCCAACCACCCGCTGGTAACCCTGGCCGCCACCATGGACGAGGGCGCCGACAAGGCCGCCGAGCTCGCCAACGCAGCTAAGTAAAGGGACGCGACAATGTCTATCTACCTCAACAAGGACTCCAAGGTCATCGTTCAGGGCATCACCGGCGGCGAGGGCACCAAGCACACCGCCCTGATGCTCAAGGCCGGCACCAACATTGTTGGTGGCGTCAATGCCCGCAAGGCCGGCACCACGGTCCTGCACGGCGACAAGGAAATCACGGTCTTCGGCACCGTCAAGGAAGCCATGGCTGAAACCGGCGCTGACGTCTCCATCGTCTTCGTTCCGCCGGCATTCACCAAGGACGCCGTGGTTGAAGCCATCGAAGCCGGCATCGGCCTCGTGGTTGTCATCACCGAAGGTGTTCCGGTTCAGGACTCCGCAGAGTTCTGGGCACTGGCCCAGTCCAAGGTGGACGCCGACGGCAAGCAGGTCACGCGCATCATCGGACCGAACTGCCCCGGCATCATCACCCCGGGCGAGGCCCTGGTTGGCATCACCCCTGCGAACATCACGGGCAAGGGCCCCATCGGCCTCGTGTCCAAGTCCGGTACCTTGACCTACCAGATGATGTACGAACTCCGTGACCTCGGCTTCTCCACCGCGATCGGCATCGGTGGCGACCCCATCATCGGCACCACGCACATCGACGCCCTGGCCGCGTTCGAAGCTGACCCCGAGACCAAGGCAATCGTCATGATCGGCGAAATCGGTGGCGACGCTGAAGAGCGCGCAGCCGACTTCATCAAGGCCAACGTCACCAAGCCTGTTGTTGGCTACGTGGCTGGCTTCACCGCTCCCGAAGGCAAGACCATGGGCCACGCCGGCGCCATCGTCTCCGGTTCCGCTGGTACCGCACAGGCCAAGAAGGAAGCCCTCGAAGCTGCAGGCGTGAAGGTCGGCAAGACGCCGTCCGAGACCGCCAAGCTGCTGCGCGAAGTTTACGCAACGCTCTAGGTTCCGCAGTAAGACTGACGACGGCGGCCCGGTGCCTTCCCATGGAA
>NZ_JBFRDO010000016.1:0-97134 GCF_052113825.1 Paenarthrobacter sp. TAF1 | reverse complement strand
GTACTGCACCCGGGAGGGTGTGGGAGAGTAGGACACCGCCGGACAACCATTAACGAAGAGCCCCAACCACGGTTGGGGCTCTTCCATTTAACACACACAACCCCCACACAAGCACCGGCCCTGCCCACTCGTGGCAGTTCCTGTGGGCCTTCGTGCTTGTGAGACTTGCCACGGGTGCCCCAAATCGGGGTTCCACGTTCGGGACTGATGGCGGGGTCGAATAGAATTGAATGAGATATACGAGTCGGGAGCTTCGGGCTGCCGGCGGCGTGACAACGAAATAAGGGTTATGAGCGACTACGCACGCGCCAGTGGTCGGCTCGCAACAGGAGGAATCCACCATGGCTGAGCACAACGGCGGCAATCGCGGCGGCAATCGCGGAAACTTCGGCGGGAACCGGGACGACCGCGGTTCGTACCGCCCCAACAACAATTCCGGCGGAGATCCTCGCGGATTCCGTTCCAGGGAAAACCGGGACAGCAACGATCGTCCGGCTCGTGATGGTGAGCGTCGTCCTTTCAACAACGATCGTGGTGATCGTCCGGCCCGTGACGGCGAACGTCGTTCGTTCGGTGACCGTCCGGCCCGTGATGGTGAGCGTCGTTCCTTCGGTGGGGATCGTGATCGAAAGCCGTTTGGTGATCGTGGTGACCGTCCAGCCCGTGATGGTGAGCGTCGTTCCTTCGGTGGCGACCGCGACCGCAAGCCCTTTGGTGACCGCCCCGAGCGCGGCCCGCGGAACTTTGACGGTCCTCGTCGTGATGGCGATGACCGCCGTCCCTTCAACAACGATCGTGGAGACCGCAAGCCTTTCGGYGACCGTCCGGCCCGTGATGGTGAGCGTCGTTCCTTCGGCGGCGACCGTGACCGCAAGCCCTTCGGTGACCGCAAGCCTTTCGKCGACCGCCCCGACCGTGGTGACCGCCCCGCCCGCAGCGACCGTCCCGTGCGCCCGGCCCGTGATGGTGAGCGTCGCTCCTTCGGCAGTGACCGCGGCAATTCCTGGGAAGAGCGTCCTGCACGGGTGCCTAACGCCAAGGACATCCGCAGCGCAAACCGACCTGACCGCGAACGTTCCCCCGAGATCGATGACGACGTCACGGGCAAGGAACTCGACCGTGCCACGGGTCACCAGATCAAGACCCTTGAAGAGCAGAGCGCAGGCTGGGTTGCAAAGCACCTGGTCATGGCCGGCCGCCTGATCGACATTGAACCGGAGCTTGCGTTCCAGCACGCCCTGGCTGCAAGCCGCCGCGGTGGCCGTCTCTCGGCTGTCCGTGAAGCTGTGGGTCTGACGGCCTACGCTGCCGGCCACTATGGCGAGGCACTGCGTGAATTCCGTACCTACCGCCGTATCAGTGGATCCAACGTACACCTGCCGGTGATGGCCGACTGCGAACGTGGCCTCGGCCGCCCGGACCGTGCATTGGATATGGTCCGCTCGCCCGAAGCCCAGGATCTTGACGCTCCGGGCAAGGTGGAGCTGGCGATTGTCGCGTCCGGTGCACGCACGGACCTGAATCAATTGGACGCTGCTGTCAGCGAGCTTGAGATCCCGCAGTTGGACATCAACCGGGCGTTCTCCTACAGCCCCCGTCTCTTCCGTGCTTACGCTGAGGCACTGAGCGCTGTTGGCCGTACTGAGGAAGCCGACAAGTGGGCCCGTCAGGCCCTCGTGGCCGAGAATGCTTTGGGCGTTGGCGATTTCGCTGAGCCTGAGATTCTTGACCTCGGCTGGGATGAGCAGGAAGAAGAAGCCGAACGCAGGCCGCGCTTCAAGACGCCGGCCCCGGAGGCCGACGTCGCAACGGCAGAAGCCGCGACAGCAGAAACCGAAACGGTCATCGTGGAAGCCGCAGCTGCTGATGTTGAGCACGACGAGGTTGAACTTGATGACGCTGAGTCGGACTACTTCGAGTCGGATGACGCCGAGTCGGACGTTGATTCCGTCGAGGACGAGGAAGAGCACAAGGAAGCAGACAACGAGGGTACCGACTCCCAGCATGGCTGATTCACTGATCTCGAGGTTTGATGCTGTCCTGTCGGACCTGGATGGCGTGGTCTACGCTGGACCGCACGCCATTCCGGGCGCCATAGAAGCGCTGCAGCGGCTGGCGTCCGTGGGGGTTGGTCTGGGTTATGTCACCAACAACGCATCCAGGACCCCCGCCCAGGTCGCCGCGCATCTGCGTGAGCTCGGTGCGCCGGCTGAGGACCATCAGGTAGTCAGTTCCTCGCAGGCAGCAGGGGAGCTCCTGGCTTCCATGCTTCCCGCGGGGGCGCATGTCCTCATCACAGGCAGTGCGGCGTTGGCCCATGAGATCGAATTGGTGGGACTCAAACCGGTGCACAGTGCCGCTGAGTCTCCGGTTGCTGTCGTCCAGGGGTTCAACCCGGACATCGGTTGGAAGGATCTGGCCGAGGCGTCGTACGTGGTGGCCGGGGGAGCCATGTGGTTCGCAACCAACACGGACATGTCCATTCCTCAGGCACGCGGCATGGCGCCGGGTAACGGAACCCTCGTTGCCGCCGTCGCTGCTGCCACAGGGAAGTCCCCGTTGGTGGCGGGGAAGCCGGAAGCGCCGTTGTTCCATGCGGCAGCCAAGCGACTCAAGGCGGACCGGCCACTGGTGGTGGGCGACCGTCTGGATACTGACATCCTGGGCGGCAACCGTGCAGGATATGCGACGGCGGCCGTCCTCACCGGTGTTGACACCAAGCACACCATCCTGGCTGCAAGGACCGATGAGCGTCCCGACTACCTGCTGGCGAACCTCGAGGACCTCTACGCTCCGTATCCCGGAATTATCGACGACGGCGGCTCGTTCCGTTGCGGGTCGGCGTCGGCGGTTGCTGATGGCGGCACGGTGACGGTGACCGGCGAAGAGGGCGATCTCGACGCATGGCGCGCCGCGTGCGCGGCATGGTGGGCAGCTGTCCCGTACGCGTCGACAGCGCAGGCGCCGCAGCTGGAATGGCGAACTAACTAGACTGGTGCGATGACCGTGCCGAACAGTTCACCCGAGCCCGAAACCCGCGACATCCAGTGGCCTGACGACTCCGAGACCACCGGCGACGCACTCGTCGACAGGGCCCTCGGCTTGCTCGAAGGAGTCCGGGAAGCACCCATAGCAGAGCACGGTGAACTGTACGCCGGAATTCACGACTCCCTCTTGGCGGCGTTGGACGCGGAACCTGGACTCCCTGCCGCGCCGAGGCCCATCACCCCGGAAGGCGACAGCTAACGCATGGCACGACTCGATCAGGAACTTGTCACCCGCGGGCTGGCGAGGTCCCGTACCCATGCGGCCAAGCTCATCAGCGATGGCAAGGTCAGCTCGTCCGGCAGCGTCCTCGCCAAGGCAGCCCTGCAGGTCGACGCTGAGACGGAGCTTTTCGTCGAGGCCCATCTCGAAGACATCTACGCCAGCCGTGCCGGTCACAAACTGGCCGGCGCGCTGGAGGCCTTTCCCGCCGTCGCGGTGGCAGGGAAGCGGTGTCTCGACGCCGGTGCCTCCACCGGTGGTTTCACCGACGTGCTGCTCCGGCAAGGTGCAGCGCAGGTTGTGGCGGTCGACGTCGGGCACGGACAACTGGTGCCGCACCTTCGGGACGATCCGCGCGTGGACGTCCATGAGGGCCTCAACGTCCGGTACATGACCCCGGAGCAGATCGGCGGCACGGCCGCGCTGACTGTCGCGGACCTGTCCTTCATCTCGCTGA
The DNA here is from genome assembly GCF_052113825.1 of Paenarthrobacter sp. TAF1. Lineage (NCBI taxonomy): Bacteria > Bacillati > Actinomycetota > Actinomycetes > Micrococcales > Micrococcaceae > Paenarthrobacter > Paenarthrobacter sp. TAF1. The sequence goes on along the minus strand of NZ_JBFRDO010000016.1, from coordinate 93,410 downwards.
CGCTGGTGGTGGCGCCCCTGGCGTACTGCACTGATCCAGGCGGTGACCTGGTCCTCATGGTCAAGCCCCAGTTCGAAGTCGGCAAGGAGCGGCTGAGCCGGACCGGCGTTGTTTCTTCCGACAATGAACGACGCCGGGCTGTTGCCCAGGTTGCCCGGGCTGCGGTTGATTCGGGGTTGGATCTACGGGGCCTTGCGGCCAGTCCGTTGCCGGGCCAGGACGGAAATGTTGAATACTTCCTGTGGATGACGCGCCGGATGTCGGCTGCGTTGCCTAAGATCGAAGAGCGGGACCAGCACGTAGCTGCCTTGTTGAAGAACCTCTGGCCAAACCACTAGAAAGCAGAACCCGATGAGCAGGCGTGTACTTGTCCTTGCCCACACTGGGCGGGAGGAATCGCTCCGCGCTGCATGGGATGCCTGTACGCAATTGCACTCGTCAGGTTTGGTTCCTGTGCTGCAGAAGTCCGAACTTGCAGATATCGAGCGGTTTTTCGGTGCTTTGGACACCCCGATTGAGATTTTGAACGACCACGTCAGCTTGGAGGACGTGGAACTTGTCATGGTCCTGGGTGGCGATGGCACTATCCTGCGCGCCGCTGAGCTGGTCCGCGAGGTCGACGTCCCTCTGCTTGGGGTGAACCTTGGGCATGTGGGCTTCCTGGCCGAAAGCGAACGGGCTGACCTCGCCCAGACGGTGGAGTGGATCGCGAGCCGCCAATACACGGTGGAAGAGCGCATGACCATCGATGTCCAGGTATGGATCAAGGGTCAAAAGATCTGGCACACGTGGGCTTTGAACGAGGCAGCCATCGAGAAAGCCAACCGGGAGCGGATGCTGGAGGTGGTGACGGAAGTGGACGAGCGTCCCCTGACCTCCTTCGGCTGTGATGGCGTGGTGATGGCTACCCCCACCGGGTCCACTGCCTACGCTTTCTCGTCGGGCGGACCCGTGGTGTGGCCGGAAGTTGAAGCGCTCGTGATTGTCCCCATCAGCGCACACGCACTGTTCGCCAAGCCCCTGGTGGTCTCTCCGCGCTCCAAGCTGGCCGTTGAAATCATGAACCGCACGGATGCCCTGGGTGTTCTCTGGTGCGATGGGCGGCGCTCAGTGGATCTGCCGCCCGGTGCCCGGGTGGAGGTAACCCGATCAGCTACTCCGGTGCGGCTTGCCCGGACCCACAAGACGCCGTTCTCGGCCAGGCTCGTGCGTAAGTTCGAGCTTCCTATCCATGGCTGGCGTGGTCCGGCCCCCCGGAGCGGCGAAGTCCACACAGGTCCCATCCCTGTGATCCGGACCTTGTCGCCGGCTCCCTTGCCCAGTCCGCGGGATGTTGACAGTCCCCAGGACGGTGAACCTTCCGACCCCACGAATGCGAAGTGAACCATGCTTGAAGAACTCCGAATCCGTGACCTGGGCGTCATCACTGACGCTGCCCTGCCGCTGGGCCCTGGCCTCAGCGTCGTCACCGGCGAGACCGGTGCCGGCAAGACCATGGTGGTGACCGCCGTCGGGCTCCTTCTCGGTGCCCGATCGGATGCCGGGGCCGTCCGGAGTGGCGCCAAGTCCGCGTCGGCTGAGGCCGTGTTGAAGCTTGATCCCGCGCACAGTGCTGTGCAGCGGGCCAAGGACGCGGGGGGAGACGCCGAGGAGTTCGACGGCGTGGCTGAACTCCTGCTGGCCCGCACGGTGGGCGCGGATGGACGCAGCCGTGCGTATGTTGGCGGGCGCGCGGCACCGGTAGGCGTGCTGGCCGAACTGGGGGAGAGCCTGGTGGTGGTCCACGGCCAATCGGACCAGATCCGGTTGAAGAGCGCGACGGCACAGCGTCACGCTTTGGACCGCTTTGCCGGAGCGCCCCTGGCCAAAATCCTGGGGGAGTACCAGGAGAAGTACAACCACTGGAAAGCTATCCAGTCGGAGCTGGAGACTTTGCGGAGGGAAGCCCGCGAACGCTTGCGCGAGGCCGAATCGCTGGACGCGGCCCTCAAGGAGATCGACGAGGTGGATCCGCAGCCGGGCGAGGACGAGACCCTCAAGGCCGAAGCCGTGAAGCTGGCCAACGTCGAAGAACTAAGGCTTGCTGCAGCAGCGGCCCACGAGTCGCTCATTGCCGAGGAGTTCGGTGAGTCTGGAGATGCCACCACCATGGTGGACGCGGCGAAGCGGACGCTGGAGCATGTTGCCGAGCACGATGAAGAGCTGCGCTCCGCTGCTGCACGGCTGGCCGAGGTGGGCTTCCTTCTCAACGACATTGCAGCGGAGCTTTCCAGCTACCAGGCAGCGCTTGATACGGAAGGCCCTGAACGCCTTTCCGAAATCGAGGACCGCCGCGCGGCCCTCGCCAAGCTGATCCGCAAGTATGCGCCCAGCATTGACGAGGTACTTGAGTGGGCCGCTGCAGCCCGGACCCGCCTGGACGAGCTTCAGGATGACTCCAGCCGTATCGAATCCCTCGACGCCGAGGTGGCCTCCACTGAGGTGGCGCTCCGCAAGCAGGCGGCGGCCATCAGCAAGGCACGTGCCAAGGCCGCCAAGGACCTGTCCGGACGCGTGAGTGCGGAGCTCAAGGCACTGGCCATGGCCGATGCAACCCTGGTGATCGAAGTGGACAGCACCGATTCACTGGGCCCTTGGGGAACCGACGAGATCGCTTTCCTCCTGCAGCCGCACTCGGGGGCTCCTGCCCGTCCGCTGGGCAAAGGAGCCTCCGGAGGTGAACTGTCCCGGGTCATGTTGGCGATCGAGGTTGTCCTGGCCGCCGTGGACCCGGTCCCGACCTTCGTCTTCGATGAGGTGGACGCAGGCGTGGGCGGCCGCGCCGCCGTCGAAATCGGCCGTCGGCTCGCCATGCTGGCACGGCACGTCCAAGTGCTGGTGGTCACCCATCTGCCGCAAGTGGCAGCTTTCGCCGACCAGCACATCCGTGTCACCAAGACCTCGGTGCGGGGTTCGGACGGCAAGACGGCCACCGGCTTCACTTCCAGCGACGTTCAGCTCCTCAGCGACGACGAACGCGTCAAGGAGCTGGCGCGCATGCTGGCAGGCCAGGAAGATTCCGAGTCCGCGCAAGCCCACGCCCAGGAATTGCTGGATGATGCGAAGCTCTTGCCACAGAGTGCCTGATGCCGCAGCGGTGCGGTGCGAAACGCGATGCGAGCACCATCACATCAAGAGGCTTTTGGCCGCCCGGCTCTTGATTGGAACGCGGTCCTGGGCAACCATTGACCATTTGGGGAATCCGAACAGGACGCTTGGAAGGCGTAATTGATGATAAGCTCGAATTCCGTGGTGCAGCGATCAAATTCCCGTGTAAATTCCCGGTTCCCGGGCTCGTCCAAGACGACCAAACACATCTTCGTCACCGGTGGTGTGGCGTCCTCGCTCGGTAAGGGTCTGACGGCTTCCAGCCTCGGCCACCTGCTGCGGGCACGCGGTTTGTCTGTAACTATGCAGAAGCTCGATCCCTATTTGAATGTGGATCCGGGCACGATGAACCCCTTCCAGCACGGCGAAGTATTCGTGACGGATGACGGCGCCGAAACCGACCTCGACATCGGACACTACGAGCGCTTCCTCGATGAAAACCTCGAAGGTTCGGCCAACGTCACAACCGGCCAGATCTACTCCACCGTTATCGCCAAGGAACGCCGCGGCGAATACCTGGGAGACACTGTCCAGGTCATCCCGCACATCACGGATGAAATCAAGCGCCGCATGCGCCTTCCTGCCGAAGGCAAGAACGCTCCGGACGTCATCATCACCGAAATCGGTGGCACCGTGGGCGACATCGAATCCCAGCCGTTCCTGGAATCGGCCCGCCAGGTCCGCCAGGATGTGGGACGCAACAACGTCTTCTTCCTGCACGTTTCCCTGGTGCCGTACATCGGCCCCTCCCAGGAACTGAAGACCAAGCCGACGCAGCACTCCGTAGCGGCCCTCCGTTCGATCGGTATCCAGCCTGAAGCCATCGTGATCCGTTCGGACCGTGAAGTCCCCGAAGCAATGCGCGAGAAGATCGGCCGCATGTGCGACGTCGACATCGACGCTGTGGTTAACGCCGCAGACGCACCCAGCATCTACGACATCCCCAAGACCCTGCACTCCCAGGGCCTGGATTCCTACATCGTCCGCGCGCTGGACCTGCCGTTCAAGGATGTCGACTGGAGCAAGTGGGACAAGCTGCTTGAAGCTGTCCACAACCCCAAGCACGAAGTCGAGATCGCTTTGGTGGGCAAGTACATCGACCTGCCCGACGCGTACCTCTCGGTGACCGAAGCCCTCCGCGCCGGTGGTTTCGCCAACGAGGCAAAGGTCAAGATCCGCTGGGTACCTTCGGATGAGTGCGAGACCCTGGCCGGTGCTACAAAGTCCTTGGCCGGCGTCGACGCCATCTGTGTTCCCGGCGGCTTCGGCATCCGTGGGCTTGAAGGCAAGCTGGGTGCTTTGAAGTTCGCCCGCGAATCCAAGCTTCCGGTCCTGGGCCTGTGCCTCGGCCTGCAGTGCATGGTCATCGAGTACGCCCGTAACGTGGTTGGCCTTGAGGGCGCTTCCTCCAGCGAGTTCGAACCCGATTCCAAGTACCCGGTCATCGCCACCATGGAAGAGCAGCTGGACATTGTCGATGGCAAGGGAGACCTGGGCGGCACCATGCGCCTTGGCCTGTACGAAGCCAAGCTGGACGAGGGCTCGGTCATTGCCGAGACCTACGGCACCACAACGGTCAGCGAACGCCACCGCCACCGCTACGAGGTCAACAACAAGTACCGTGACCAGATCGCCGCGGAAGGACTGGTCTTCTCCGGTACGTCTCCTGACGGCAAGCTGGTGGAGTACGTGGAGCTTCCCCGCGAGGTCCACCCGTACTACGTGGCAACCCAGGCGCACCCGGAGCTCAGCTCACGCCCGACGCGCCCGCACCCGCTGTTCGCAGGTCTGGTGAAGGCTGCGCTCGAGCGTCGTGAAGGAGCCCCCGTTGCCACCAAGACCGGCGACCGCACGGTAGCAGCCAAGTAAACAGCAAGCACTAACGAAGGACGGCGCGATGCCCGGTATTTCTGAAACCCCCCGCACATCAAGGCAGGTTTCGGACATGCCGAGCCCGCGCCGTCTTTTGTCTACCAGCAAGGTTTACGAAGGACGCATCTGGGACGTGGTCAGTGACTCGTTCCAACTCAGTGAGGGCACGAACACCCTGGTCCGCGACTACATCGACCACCCAGGTGCAGTAGCGGTGCTTCCCATGAACGTCGACGGGGAAATCCTGCTGTTGAAGCAATACCGTCACCCTGTGGGCATGGACCTCTGGGAGATCCCGGCCGGTTTGCTGGACGTGGAGGGCGAGGATTTCGTGGTGGGTGCTGCCAGGGAACTTGCCGAGGAAGCTGACCTTGTGGCGGCGACGTGGAATGTCCTGGTCGATTTCTTCAACTCGCCCGGCTCCTCCAGCGAGGCAGTCCGCATCTACCTGGCGCGCGGGCTGCGGGATGTTCCCGAGGCCGAGCGCCACGTCCGTACGGACGAGGAAGCGGAGATAGAACTCCACTGGGTTCCGCTGGAAGATGCGGTCAAGGCCGTCCTGGAGGGGCGTCTGCACAACCCCTCTGCGGTGCTGGGCATCCTTGCCGCCGCTGCAGCGAAGGCCGACGGATTCACCAGCCTCCGCCCTGCCAACGCGCCGTGGCCGGCACACCCGAGCCAGCGCTGAGCATGACCGAAGCCGCTGCCCGACCCATCAACGGGATTGACCGTGCGGTAACGGATTACCTGCAGCACGTTGGCGTGGAGCGCGGCCTGGCGGCGAACACCTTGGCTGCCTACCGCCGGGACCTGGCCCGATACTCCAATTTCCTTGCAGCGCAGGGGGTGGAGCGGCCAGTCGACATCACACGCCATCATGTGACGGCTTTCGTCCAGGCGTTGTCCGACGGATCGGATGGAGGCGCGGTCCTGGGTGTCCGTTCAGCGGCGCGCACCGTGGTTGCCGTCCGCGGACTTCACAAGTTTTGGGCGTTGGAAGGGACTACGACGGCGGACCCCGCCAGCGATGTCCACCCGCCCATGCCGGGTAAACGGCTTCCGAAAGCCATCAGCGTAGGAGAAGTGACGCGGATCCTGGAGGCTGCAGGTTCGGACACGGCCACAGGGCTCAGGGACCGGGCGCTTCTTGAGTTCCTATACTCCACCGGAGCCCGCATCAGCGAGGCCGTCGGGCTGGACGTGGACGATGTCTCGTTGGAAAACCCTGGAGCCGGTCCGGCGATCGTACGGTTGTTCGGCAAAGGTTCCAAGGAACGGTTGGTGCCGCTGGGATCATACGGTGCCCGCGCCGTCGGAGCTTATGTCGTCCGGGGTCGGCCCTTGCTTGCCTCCAAGGGCAAAGGCACCCCGGCACTGTTCCTCAATGCCCGGGGAGGCCGGATCAGCCGGCAAAGCGCATGGACCATTCTGAAGACGGCTGCGGAGAGGGCGAACATCACCAAGGATGTCTCGCCGCACACACTGAGGCACTCGTTCGCCACGCACCTGTTGGAGGGTGGCGCTGATGTAAGGGTGGTGCAGGAGCTGCTGGGCCATGCCTCCGTGACCACCACACAGGTGTACACCCTGGTCACCGCCGACACCCTGCGCGAGATTTACGCAGCGGCCCACCCCAGGGCGCTCGGTTAGTAATCTTCGGCTGGAAACCGTTACTGGAACCACTCCGCCGGAAGCAGGTTACTCCAGAACGTTCAGTGTCAATTCGACGGCATCCACGAACAGCGCCAACAAAGAAGTTCCCAGTCCGGCCACCAGCAGCAAACCCGGATGGGCGAGTCCCACCACCACGCGCTTCAGCCGTGGACGTCTCCGGAGGAACTTCTTGGGAACCCTGGTCTTGACCGGCACCTGCCGCCAACCGCGCAGCCGCCGGAGGAACCAGGCACACCGCACAATGAAGGCCATCCAGAGCACTGAGAGCACCAGGGGAACGGCCGCCAGCATGAGGTTGAAGCCAAGGGCAGTGACTTCCTTCTCCGAGTCGCCGATTACTGACTGGACAGTGGTGGAGATGGACGCGCTCATCACCACTGACGCAGCCCACACCATGAAGGCCGCCACCAATGCCAGGAACCGGACAAAGAAGTGTCCGAGCACGGTCGCGTCGACCGCGCGGAGATGGCTCCGTGGGGTGGCGTGCAGCACCACCAGCGTGGAGATCAGCGTCGGTAAGGCAGCAACCAGGACCAGCAGATACCAGGTCCAGCCGGCCAGGTCCAGCACTTCGTCCAGGACAATGAGCCCGGCCCAGAGAAGGGTCCATGCCCACCCGGCGTACAGCGGATGAGCCACAAGCCAGCGCGGGAGCCAGACGTCCCGTTCGGCTTTGGCTTCGGCGCCTTTGACTGTTGTCCCGTCCCGGGTGCTTTCCGCTGTGGACGGCATCCCGCCAACCTCATCGACGGCGGCCGCTTTGGCGCCCGCTTCACCCCCACCTTCGCTCATGGGCTCACTGTAGCAATGGCGGCAACGGCTGGGGAGATCAGGTTAAGGTAGGCAGCATGACTGCAGCCCATGTGACTTTGTGCTTCCTCCTCCGCGACGGTGCGGACGGCGGACACGTACTTCTCGGCACCAAGAAGACCGGCTTTGGCCGTGGAAAAGTAGTGGGCGTTGGCGGGCATGTCGAAGTGGGGGAGACTGCATCCGAGGCCGCCTGCCGTGAGGTTATGGAAGAAATCAACGTGGTGGTCCATGCGCATGACCTGATTCCCGCGGGAACCGTAGACTTCGTTTTTCCGGCCAGGCCCGAATGGAACATGGCCACCACGGTCTTCCTCACCCGTGCCTGGGAAGGCGAGCCCTCCGAGAGCGAGGAGATCGCTCCGGCGTGGTTCCCCGTTGGCCGGCTTCCGGTGGAGCGGATGTGGGCAGATGCCGAGCATTGGTTGCCCGCCATGACCTTTCGGTGACCGGCCCGACGTCGTACTTACCGCTTTTGGCGCCCAAAAAGCCTTACGGAACGTGGCGCTCTTCGGGTCCGTTGTATTCGCTCAGCGGGCGGATCAGGGAGTTCGAAGCCACCTGCTCCATGATGTGCGCGGTCCAACCAGTAATGCGGCTGGCGACGAACAACGGTGTGAAGGTTTGGGTGTCGAAGCCCATGAGGTGGTACGTGGGTCCGGCAGGGTAGTCAAGGTTGGGCTTGATGGCCTTGGCCTCGTCCATGGCCTGCTCCAAGCCGTTGTAAAGGCCGAGGAGTTCGGGTCGTCCGTAGTGGGCGATCATCTTGTCCAGTGCGGCCTTCATGGTGGGCACGCGGGAGTCGCCGTGCTTGTAGACGCGGTGCCCGAAGCCCATGACCTTCTTCTTCTGCGCCAGCGCGTCTTCCATCCACGTCTTCGCCCGGGAGGCGGCTTCTTCGAGGGACTCCTCGCTGCGGATGCCGATTTCGTCGAACGTGTGCATCACGGCCTCATTGGCGCCGCCGTGCAGCGGGCCCTTGAGTGCTCCGATGGCTGCGGTGACAGCCGAGTGCAGGTCCGAGAGCGTGGAGGTGACTACGCGGGCGGTAAACGTCGAAGCGTTGAAGGAGTGCTCTGCGTAGAGAATCATCGAGACGTTGAAAGCCTCCACTACCTCGGGCACTTGTTCTTCGCCGAAGGTCATCCACAGGAAGTTGGCGGAGTAGTCCAGGTCCTCGCGGGGTTCCACGGGTTCCTGGCCGTGGCGGCGGCGCTGGTCGTAGGCGACGACGGCGGGCATGGCAGCCCACAAGTCGATGGCCTTCTTCATGTTGGCTTCGGGTGATGAATCCTCGGCCAGCTCGTGCCGGGCGCCGAGTACGGACGCGGCGGTGCGGCACACATCCATGGGGTGTGCTGTGGTGGGCAGGGCATCGATAACCTGCTTCACTACCGGGTCGAGCGCGCGGCCTGCGCGCTCGCGGGCGGTGAATTCGGCCAACTGTGCCTCGTTGGGCAGTTCTCCGTTCCACAACAGATGGGCGACCTCTTCGAAGCTGCATTTGGCGGCCAGTTCCTGGACCGGGTATCCGCGGTACAAGAGCGAGTTGGTGTCCGGGTTGACCTTCGAGACGGCGGTGTAGTCCACCACGACGCCGGCAAGGCCCTTTTTGATGTCAACAGCTGCCATGCTGCTCTCCTTCGTTCATTGTGCAGGTGCACCGGGTCGATCCGGAACGCCTGCGTTCCCCTTGATGAATCCGGAACCTAGCGGACGCCAGGAACCTGGAAGTTGAAAACGCCGGTATCGAATTGGTTGTATGCCTCGTAGTCGACGAGTTCGTAGAGGCGCGCACGCGTGAGCATGTTTTCCACTTGCGCTTCTTGGGTCCCCGCAGCCTTAATCGATTCCAGAGTACGCTCTGCAGCGCCCATGGCAATGCGGAGGAGCGTGACGGGGTAAATGACCATGTTGAYGCCCACCCCTTGGAGCTGGTCGACGGTGAAGAGCTCGCTTTTGCCGAACTCGGTCATGTTGGCCAGGATGGGCACGTCCACGGCGTCGCGGATGGCTTGGAATTCGTCCAGGGTGGCCATGGCTTCAGGGAATATTGCGTCGGCGCCGGCGTCTACGAGGGCTTTGGCGCGGTCCTGTGCTGCCTGGATTCCTTCAACGGCGCGGATGTCGGTCCGGGCCATGATGAGGAAGTTCGGATCCCGTCGGGCGTCGGCCGCGGCACGGATGCGCTTGGCGGCCGTGTCGACGTCGACCACGTTCTTGCCGTCCAGATGTCCGCAGCGTTTCGGGTTGAACTGGTCCTCAATGTGGCAACCGGCCAGGCCGGCGTTTTCGAGTTCCTGGATGGTGCGTGCCACGTTCATCGGTTCGCCAAATCCGGTGTCGGCATCCACCAGCGACGGCAAATCGGTCATGCGGGCGATTTGCCCTGCCCGGGTGGCCACCTCGGTCAGGGTAGTGAGCCCGATGTCCGGCAGTCCGAGGTCGTTGGCGAGGACTGCGCCGGAGATGTAGACGCCGGCGAAGCCTTTCTCTTCGATGAGCCGGGCCGAGAGCGGGTTGAAGGCGCCCGGGAACTGCTGCACGGTCCCGGAGGCCAGCAGTTCCCGGAGTTTCAGCCGCTTCTGTTCGGGAGTGACTTTGGAGTACAGCATTTAGAACAGTCCCTTGGGTGCGTTGTTGAGGTTGATCACGCCGGGGGCTGCGGTGATGTTCAGCTGGTCCAGTTCGCCTTCGCCCAGTTCGGTGACGCGTTCGACGGCGGCGAGGAACCTTTCGATTTCGGCTTCCTCCACGAGCCCGGCAGCAAGCGTGCGGAACTTGTTGATGTATTGCTCGCGGGCGAACGGCCGGGCACCGAGCGGGTGGGCGTCGGCTACGGCGATCTCGTCCGTGACAACCGACCCATCCGTGAGTGTAATGACAACAGTGCCGCCGAAGGCTTTTTCCGCGATGTCCAGGGAGTGGTAGCGGCGGGTCCATTCCGGGTCCTCCACAGTGGTGACCTTGTGCCAGAGTTCCACAGTGTCCGGGCGGGCGGCGCGTTCGGGGGCGTAGGAGTCCACGTGGTGCCACGCGCCGTCCTGCAGGGCGACGGTGAAGATGTACGGGATGGAGTGGTCCAGGGTTTCGCGGGATGCCGTGGGGGAGTACTTCTGGGGGTCGTTCGCGCCGGAGCCGATCACGTAGTGCGTGTGGTGGCTGGTCTTGATCAGCACCGATTCCACGTTGGCGGGGTCGGTGGTTTCGGGGTGCTCGCGGTGCAGTTTGCGGGCGAGGTCGATCCAGGCCTGGGCCTGGTACTCGGCGGAATGTTCCTTGGTGTAGGTGTCCAGGATGGCGCGCTTGGCTTCACCGGGCAGCGGCAGCGGGACCTCGTAGGAGGCGTCCGGCCCGTCGAGCATCCAGGCGATCACGCCATCTTCGCCTTCGTAGATCGGCACGGGTGAAGTCTGTCCGCGCATGGAGCGGTCCACGGCTTCGATCGCCATCTTGCCTGCGAACGCCGGGGCATGGGCTTTCCAGGTGGAGATCTCGCCCTTGCGGGACTGGCGCGTGGCGGTGGTGGTGTGCAGGGCCTGGCCCACGGACTGGAAGATCGTCTCGACATCCAGCCCCAGCAAGGTGCCGATGCCTGCGGCGGCCGATGGGCCGAGGTGGGCGACGTGGTCGATCTTGTGCTTGTGCAGGCAGATGGCCTTGACCAGGTTCACCTGGATCTCGTAGCCGGTGGCGATGGCACGGACCAAGTCAGCGCCGTTGGAGCCAACGTGCTGGGCAACGGCCAGGATCGGCGGGATGTTGTCGCCCGGGTGGCTGTAGTCGGCGGCCAGGAACGTGTCGTGGTAATCGAGTTCGCGCACGGCTACGCCGTTGGCCCAGGCAGCCCACTCCGGAGAGACCTGCTCAGTGATGCCGAAGACGTGGGCACCCTTGCCGTTGGCGGAGGGGCCGTGCGTCAGGGCCTGTGCACGGGCTGCGACGATCGGTGCCCGGTTCAGCGAGGCGATGGCAACGGAAGCGTTGTCGATGATGCGGTTAATCACCATGTCGGTGACCTCCGGGGTGACCTCGACGGGGTCGGCGGCGACCACGGCGATCTTGTGCGCCAGCTGCTCCTCCCGGGGAAGGTTCTCCTCGGACTTGTAAACACGGACGTGGTTGGACTTGACCATGGTGCTCCTTCTGGTGGGACGTTCAGCCGGCTGAATGAGCGGCTTTGAGGTGGGTGAGACTGCGGTGCAGGTGGACCATCGTGGCGGCTTCGGCCAGGCGCGGGTTGGCGACGGCGATTGCTTCGGCGATGGCGGCATGTTCGGCGGCCGCTGCTTGGAGCCTGGCGGTGTCGTCGGCGGCCAGGCGGCGGACGCGGGCAAGGTGGACGCGGAGGCTTCGCATGGCGTTGGCCATGTACACATTGGAGATCGCGGCGTCGATGGCTTCGTCCAAACGGCTCACCAGGGCGTAGTACTCGTGCCTGGCGGGATCGTCGTCGCCCAGCAGCGTGGGAGCCAGCAGCAGTTCTGCGTGCAGTTCCGCGAACACTCCGGGTTCGCCGCGTTGCGCGGCGAGGGAAGCGGCCCTTACCTCCAGGGTTTCGCGCAGTTCGAACAGTTCGTCGATGCTGTCCAGCGAGATATCGGTGACGACGACGCCGCGGCCGCCCGCCGCCGTCGTCAGACCTTCCGCGGTGAGTCGCCCCAGCGCTTCCCTGACGGGAGTGCGCGAGACTCCAAGGCGTTCGGACTGCTCGACCTCAGCGAGGACGGTGCCGGGGCGGAGGCGCCACTCGAGAATGTCTTCCCGGAGGGCCCTGTAAGCCCGATCACTGGCGCGCATGACCTCAGTGTATACATTGAGGACGATGTACGCCAGCATTGGGGCTAGAGAGCGATACTTTGTATACATTCACTTAATTGCGGTTCCAGCCATACTCGTTCTCCGGTCGGCCAGGAGTACCGTACCGCGGTGCCCGGGTGACCGTTCCGGCGTCGGCCAAGTACTCCAGATACCTGCGGGCGGTCACCCTGGACATTCCCAGCGCGTCCATGACTTCACTCGCGGAAATGGGATCCTCGCGCCCCCGCACCAGTTCCTTGACCGCTTCGAGCGTGGACCCGGACAGACCCTTGGGCAGCGGCAGTTCCGTCGGTGCACGGAGGCTCGCGAACGCCTGGTCAACGTCGCTCTGTGACGCGCCGGCTTTGGAAATCCCGGACAGTGAACCCGCCAACTGTTCGCGGAATGTCCGATAGCTGCGCAGCTTGTCCGCGAAGGTGGCGTACGTGAACGGTTTAATGAGGTACTGCACGACGCCGATGGATACGGCACTGCGGACAATGTTCAGTTCACGGACGGCCGTGATGGCGATGATGTCGGCGAAGACACCTGCTGAGCGCATGCGGCGGGCGACGTCCAGCCCATGCAAGTCCGGGAGGTTCATGTCCAGCAGGACCAGATCCACGGGGGAGCCTGATGCTGCGAACTCACCAAGGATGCGGAGGGCCGATTGTCCGTCTGGCGCTGTTCCCACCAGGGTGAATCCGTCCAGGCGGCCGATGTAGACGGAGTGGGCATCCGAAGCGATCGGCTCGTCCTCTACAACCAGGACGCGGATGTCTGTCATGCCTTCTCTTCCTCGAGAACCGGCGAAGGCAGCACAACATGGAACTGTGCACCGCCGGGATTGCTGATGGTCATCGTACCGTTCAGCCGCTGGACGGCCTGCCGCACCAGGGCAAGACCCACGCCCCGGCCGTGCGCTCCACGGGAGTTTCCCTCCGACGACTTGGTGCTGAATCCGTACTGCAGGACGTCGTCGATCGATTCAGGGTCGATGCCGGCGCCCGAATCGCGCACGGTGAATTCGACAGCGGCAGGACCGGCGTCCACGTCCATTTCCACTTGGCGGGGGAAATCCCCGGCTGCCGCGGCATCGATCGCATTGTCCAGCAGGTTACCCAGGATGGTGACGAGGTCCTGGATTTCCAGCCCCCGGACACCTCCACTCCCTGATGTCCGGACAATCAGTTCCACGCCGCGCTCATGAGCTTCGGCGGCCTTGCCCATCACCAGAGCGCTCATGACGGGTTCATCCACCGAGGCCACCATGTCATCGGTGAGTTGCTGGCTGAGTTCCAGGTCCTTGGTGGCGAAGTCCAGGGCCTGCGGTGTCCGGCCCAGTTCCAGCAAGGAGACGATCATGTGGAGGCGGTTGGCGTGTTCGTGGGTCTGGGCGCGCAGAGCATCGGAGAGGGTTTTCATGGTCTGCAGCTCCGTGCCCAGGGATTCGATTTCCGTGCGGTCCCTGATGGTGGCCACTGTCCCATACACCGCCGGTTTCTGGCGGCTGCGCGCGGGAACCGGTCCGACCGCCGGGGCCTGGTTGATCACCAGGATGCGGGAGCCGGTGAGGTGGATTTCGTCATGGGCGGCCCTGCCGGATTCGAACAGTGCCCGCAGGCTGCCGTCGATCGGCAGCTCCGCCAGCTTTGGCGCCGCCGTTGGTGACCTGTCGGCGTCGGAAGGCTCCAAACCCAGGAGTTCGGCTGCCTGGTCGTTGTACATCACGGCCTTGCCGTGGGTGTCGATGAGAATCAGGCCCTCGCGTACTGAGTGCAGGACCGATTCGTAGTAGGCGAAGAGCTGTGCCAGCTGTTCCGGCCCCCAACCGCGGGTGACCGAGCGGAGGTAGCGGCCCAGCAGCCAGGCAGCAAAAGACCCGAATGCCAGCACCACCAAGGCAATGCTGCCAATGACGCCCAACCGCTCGGCAACGTCGGTGTCCACCGTGCGGACCGTGACCCCTGCGGCAACCAAAGCCTTGATGGATCCGTCCGGTGCCCTGACCGGTGCAATGGTACGGACCGAAGGCCCCAGCGTTCCCGCAGTGACTTCAGTGAAGGTCTCTCCGCGCAGGGCAGGCTCGATCGTCCCGATGTAAGGCTTGCCCAGCTCTTCGGCCCGGGGATGGGTCCACCGCGTCCGGTCCGGAGCCATGATCGTAATGAAGTCCGCATCGGCATCGTGCATGACCTTCAGGGCATACGGCTGGAGCGTCTCTGACGGGTTGGCAGTGGCGGCCGCCTCCAGCACGAGGGGGTTGTTGGCAATCGACGTGGACAGGGCAAGCATCCGCCCGCCGGCGTTGTCATACGCCCGGTCCCTGGCTTCCAGCACCGAAAAGGTCCCGAAGACCGCCGTCATCACCAGGACGAACAGCAAGTTCGCAACAAACAACCGCCGGGCAATGCTCCAGCTGTGAAACACATGGACCTCCATGACCAATATGACCGCAACGGTGATGTATGTCACCAGCGGCTCAATGATGGATATCACACAAGGGCAGCGGATTGGACATCAGTGCAGGACCGCAGCGCCTTACACAGTATCCAGAAGGAGAATCCCATGACCTCTCAACGAGGAGAGTCGGCAGTAGCTGCCAAAAGTGGACGCAAGGGGCTCGACAAGTCGCACTACCTGTACATCGCGGTCATCCTGGCCGTAGTGCTTGGCGCTGTCGTCGGCCTGATGTTCCCTGAGGTCGGAAAGTCACTCAAACCGCTGGGTGATGGCTTCATCAAACTCATCAAGATGATGATCGCCCCCGTGATCTTCTGCACCATTGTCCTTGGCATCGGCTCCATCGCCAAGGCCGCAACCGTCGGCAAGGTCGGCGGGCTCGCTTTGGGGTACTTCGTGGCGATGTCGACGTTCGCGCTCGCCATCGGCTTGGTGGTCGGCAACCTCATCCACCCGGGTGAGGGACTCAAGCTGACGCCGTACGATCCCAACAAGAAGGCGGCGACGGACAGCACCGTTGACTTCCTCCTCGGCATCATTCCGGGCGACATCCCCGTCCTGCCCACCCTGCTTGCTGCAATCCTGGTCGGCTTCGCGCTGCAGAAGATGGGCAAGCAAGGCCAGCCCATCCTCAATGCCATCGGCCACGGTCAGCGACTCGTGTTCCGCATCCTCATCATGATCATGTGGCTGGCCCCGGTAGGTGCGTTCGGTGCGATTGCCGCCGTCGTCGGTGCGACGGGTGCCCAGGCCATCCTGAGCATGTTCACCCTGATGCTGGCCTTCTACATCACCTGCGCCCTGTTCATTGTGGTGATCCTCGGTACGTTGCTCCGCGCCGTGGCCGGCGTGAACATCTTCCGCCTCATGAAGTACCTGGCCCGCGAATACCTGTTGATCTTCTCCACGTCGTCCTCCGAAGCGGCTCTTCCCCGCCTCATCGCCAAGATGGAACACCTGGGTGTTTCCAAGCCGGTCGTTGGCGTCACCGTTCCCACGGGCTACTCCTTCAACCTGGACGGCACGGCCATCTACTTGACCATGGCCTCCCTCTTCGTGGCCAACGCCATGGGTACGCCGCTTGACCTCGGTGCGCAGATCTCGCTGCTGGTCTTCATGATCATTGCCTCCAAGGGAGCCGCAGGCGTGACGGGTGCCGGACTGGCGACCCTGGCGGCCGGTCTCCAGGCGCACAAGCCCGAACTCCTGGGCGGGGTAGGCATGATCGTTGGCATCGACCGCTTCATGTCGGAGGCCCGCGCTCTGACCAACTTCACCGGCAACGCTGTGGCCACCGTCCTCATCGGTACCTGGGTCAAGGAAATCGACAACGGCCAGGTCGAGCGGGTCCTCTCCGGAAGCGAGCCCTTCGACGAGCAGACGATGATGGCCCATGGCGAAGAAGACGTGGTTGTCGCCGAAGCCGAAACCCGCGGCAAGGCTGTCGTCTAACAGCCAAGTCCCGGAACAGAACAGCAACGCCGAAGGCCGGCACCATCCAGGTGCCGGCCTTCGGCGTTTTCCAATACCCGGCCAGGCTCCCGGATCCCAACCTTCGACCTCAACTAGAGGGTCAAGGCTCAAACAACGGACAAAGTCAAGTTCCCCGGATTACCGTGTCGGGACATGTAGCCTAAGGGGGTAGTAGCGCTGCAGCCGGGGGTACAGCGGCAGGGAAGATCGTCGTCGAAAGAGTGGTTAGATACGTGAGCATCGAACGGGGAACAGCTACGCTGGAAGGCACCGAGCTCGATCTGGAAGACGCCGTCATGGGGCCTACGGGCCGCCCTTACCGCGAATTCCCGGAACCTGCACCCCTTGCCTCCCACGGGCCGGCGCGAGTCATCGCCATGGTCAATCAGAAGGGTGGGGTCGGTAAAACGACGTCCACCATCAACCTTGCAGCAGCGCTCGCAGAGTACGGCCGGCGGGTCCTGTTGGTGGACTTTGACCCCCAGGGCGCTTTGTCGGCAGGCCTGGGCGCCAATCCGCATGAACTCGACCTCACTGTCTACAACGTCCTGATGGACCGCAAGGTCAATATCCGTGACGCCATCCAGCAGACCGGGGTGGAGGGCGTGGATCTCCTTCCTGCCAACATCGACCTCTCTGCTGCTGAAGTGCAGCTCGTCAATGAGGTAGCCCGGGAACAGGTCCTTGACCGCGCCCTCAAGAACGTCGAAGACGACTACGACGTCGTGCTCATTGACTGCCAGCCCTCTTTGGGTCTTCTGACCGTCAACGCGCTCACGGCAGCCCACGGCGTCATCATCCCTTTGATCTGCGAATTCTTCGCCCTGCGCGCCGTGGCCCTGCTTGTCGAGACCATTGAGAAAGTCCAGGACCGCCTCAACCCGCGCCTGCAGGTGGACGGCGTCCTGGCCACGATGTACGACGCCCGGACCCTGCACAGCCGTGAAGTCATCTCCCGCCTGGTGGAAGCCTTCGGAGACAAAGTCTTCGAGACCGTCATCAAACGCTCCATCAAATTCGCCGACGCCACGGTGGCGGCGGAGCCCATCACGAGCTACGCCGGCAACCACATCGGTGCCGACGCCTACCGCCGCCTTGCCAAGGAACTGATTTCGCGCGGCGGCGCGCCGTAACCGACGGTGGCACCGTCACTCGCCCCGGCATCGGAAGCGATCGCCGAACGGGAAGCACCCGACGCCGATACCTCCGCAGCTCCCAAAGCGGGCTTTGAGGTCCGGCTGGCCAACTTCACCGGCCCCTTCGACCTCCTGCTGGGACTGATTTCCAAGCACAAGCTGGACATCACCGAAGTGGCTTTGGCTACCGTCACCGATGAGTTCATCAAGTACATCCGCCGCCTCCAGGAACTGGGGGAGGACTGGGCGCTGGACGAAGCCAGCGAATTCCTGGTGATCGCAGCAACCCTGCTTGACCTCAAAGCCGCCCGCCTCCTGCCCGCAGGAGAAGTGGAGGATGCCGAGGACATTGCCTTGCTGGAGGCAAGGGACCTCTTGTTCGCCCGTCTGCTGCAGTACAAGGCCTTCAAGCAAATCGCCGGAATCATGGGTGAAACGCTGGAGCAGGAAGCCATGCGGTACCCGCGCCAAGTGGCTCTTGAGGCTCACTTCGCCGCGCTGCTTCCGGAACTCGTGTGGCGGCACACCCCTGAACAATTCGGTGAACTGGCGGCCAAAGCGCTCAAGCCCAAGGACTCGACTCCGGAAGAGGTGGGTTTGGGCCACCTGCACGCCCCGCCGGTGAGCGTCAAGGAGCAGGCGGCGATCATCGGCCATCGCCTGAAGCTGGGTGCCCCGCTGTCCTTCCAGACGCTGATTGCCGATGCCGAAACCACCTTGGTGGTGGTGGCCCGGTTCCTGGCGTTGCTGGAGATGTTCCGGGATCGCGTGATCGCATTCGAACAGCCGGAGCCGCTGGCGGAGCTGACGGTGCGGTGGACCGGCGACGACGCCGAATGGGACAGCTCAAGGCTGAGTGAAGAATACGAGGCAGGTATCAATGAGTGAACAAGAAGCGGTCCAGGATGGGCTTGCGGAGCTGGAGGCTTTGCCCGGCGGAGCCCGCGCTGCGCTGGAGGCCGTGCTCATGGTCATCGACCAGCCGGCAACCTCCGAAGAGCTGGCCGCCGGACTCAACGTAACGGTCGCCGTCGTCGAGGATTTGCTGGAGGACCTGCGGCGGGAGTATAGCGGCTATACTGTTAAAGCCCCGGACGTGGATGCTGTCGGCTTTGCCGTTGCCAGCACTGCACCCCGGGGTTTTGAATTGCGGAACGTCGCTGGAGGGTGGCGGATCTATTCACGGTCGGATTTCGCCGACATCGTGGGAAGGTTCGTCCTCGAGGGGCAGACCACCAGGCTTACTCAGGCAGCACTTGAAACCCTGGCGGTTATTGCTTACAGGCAACCGGTCTCCAGGGCCCGGGTGTCCGCCATTCGCGGCGTTAACGTCGATTCCGTGGTCAGGACCCTTACGCAGAGGGGCTTGATCGAGGACTCCGGAACGGATCCCGAATCCGGGGCTGTCCTGTATCGGACAACCTCGTACTTCCTGGAACGGATGGGCATTGGATCGGTGGCCGAATTGCCACAGCTCTCGCCGCACCTTCCGGGTTTGGAAGGGATCGACGAATACTACGACGCAAGCCGGATGTAGCCACGGGCTCCAACAGGCTGTGCGACACAACTTCATACTGAATTTCGGCACCTTATATAGGTGCACAGCGACAAGGGGCAGACGATGTCTGCCCGGCTGGCTAGTGTTGATTGCAGCACACAATGCCGGCCATTACTACACAAGGACGGGTCATGACACAGGCGGGACGCCAGAGTTCACCACGTAACGGTTCGGGGCGCAACAGCTCCGGACGCAATGAGGCCAAGGGAGGCGGCACTGGCCGCTCCAACGCCGGCGGCTTCTCCGGCCGCGGCGGAAGCGCCGGCGCTGGAAAGCGCAACTTCACCCAGGGCGAGGGTCGCCCCTTCAAGGCTTCGAAGCCGCGCGAAGCGGCCCCCTTCGATCCCGACAACCCCACAACGGCCGGCGATTACGACCGCGGCCAGGCCGCACGGCCTGCCAAGCCGTTCCGCAAGCCCGGCTCCAACAAGCCCGGCTTCGGCAAGGCACCCGGCACGCCCGGCGCTTTGAAGCCCAAGGCCAAGCCGGCCCGGCAATACGGTTCCAAGGCCWTCGGCAGCGAACGGTTCGGCCAGAACCTTGGCCCCGTGCGCAAGCCGGGCCGCAACCGCGGGCCCCGCCAAGAGGTCCCGCAGTCGGACCTTCACGATGCCGACGGCGTACGCCTGCAGAAGGTCATGGCCCAGGCCGGAGTTGCTTCCCGTCGCGTCTGTGAGGAAATGATCCTCGAAGGCCGCGTTGAAGTAGACGGCGTGGTCACCACCGAGCTCGGAATGCGCGTGGACCCTGCAACGGCAGTCATCCACGTGGACGGTATCCGTATCCAGCTGGACGAGACCCTCGTCTACATGGTGTTCAACAAGCCCAAGGGCGTTGTCTCCACCATGGAAGACCCCGAGGGCCGCCCCTGCATCAGCGACTTCCTCAAGAACAGCAAGAACAAGGGCGAACGCCTGTTCCACGTAGGACGCCTCGACGTCGCCACCGAAGGACTGCTTCTGCTGACGAACGACGGCGAGCTCGCCAACCGTCTGACCCACCCTTCCTACGAGGTACCCAAGACGTACCTGGTCCAGGTGCGTGGCCCCTTCCCGCAAGGAGTCGGCGCCAAGCTGAAGAGCGGCGTTGAGCTTGAAGACGGCGTAGCAGCAGTGGACTCCTTCCGGCTGGTGGACTCCACTCCGGGCCACGTCCTGATCGAGGTTGTCCTCCACTCCGGTAAGAACCGCATTGTGCGCCGCATGTTCGACGCCGTCGGCTTCCCGGTAGAACGGCTTGTCCGCGTCAAGGTTGGTCCCATCGGCCTGGGTGACCAGCGCCAGGGCAGCATCCGCAACCTCGGCAGGCAGGAAGTCGGACACCTCCTGGCATCTGTGGGGCTCTAGGGCATGTCGGCATTCGGTACGCACGGCCGGGGCCATCTTGATGGCCCGGTCGTCGTTCTCGGTACAGGCCTGCTGGGGGCCAGCATTGGCCTCGGGCTGCGCGGACGCGGGGTCCCGGTCTTTCTTTTCGATCCTTCGCCCACCAACCAGGCGGTTGCGGTGGACATCGGTGCAGGCCGTCCTTTGTCTGAGCTGGATGAAGTACCCCAACTGGTAGTCGTTGCTGCCCCGCCTGACGTGACGGCCGACGTCGTGCAAAAAGCGCTGGGGGACTACCCGTCCGCCGTCGTCGTCGACATCGCGAGCGTCAAGGCAACCATCCTGGCGCAGCTACGCGAACGCGGAGTTGATCTCTCCCGGTACGTGGGGACACACCCCATGGCCGGGCGCGAGAAGTCCGGTCCCGTTGCAGCAAGGGGGGAACTCTTCACGTCCATGCCGTGGGTCGTTTGCCCTTCCGAGGAGACCTCGGCAGCGGCCGTCCAGGTAGCGCGTTCGCTCGCCGGAGATCTTGGGGCGATTGTCTCCCAGTTCACCGCGGACGAGCACGATGAAGCGGTTGCCTTGGTGTCGCATCTGCCGCAGATCATGTCGTCCCTGCTGGCCAGCCGCTTGCAGGGTACGCCACTGCATGCCCTCTCCTTGGCCGGGAACGGGCTCCGGGACACCACCCGGATTGCCGCCAGTGATCCAACCCTCTGGGTGCAGATCCTGGGAGGCAACGCAGACAAGGTGGTGTCCATCCTGCACGGTGTGCGGGAGGACCTGAACCGGCTGATCGGCACGTTGGAAGCACCGTCCGCGCCGGGCGCCAGGCTCGACCTCGCCCAACTGATCAGCGAAGGCAACGCCGGCCAGGCAAGGATTCCGGGCAAACACGGCGGACCACCGCAGGCCTACTCGTGGCTCACCATCCTGGTGGACGACAAGCCAGGCCAGATCGCACGTCTCCTGACCGAGATCGGTGAAATCGGCGTGAACCTTGAAGACCTTCGGCTCGACCATTCGTCCGGGCAGAACGTGGGCATGGTGGAGCTCTCCGTGCTTCCCAGCAAGCATGACCTCCTTGTTGAAGCTTTGACCGACCGTGGATGGCGGGTACTCCAGTAATGACACGTGAATTCTTTGGCCCCGAGACGGTCGCCCGCCCCGGCAAGCCCTTGGTGATTGCGATCGACGGCCCTTCGGGTTCCGGAAAATCGAGCGTCAGCAAGGAAGTGGCCCGCCGCTTGAAGCTGGCTTACCTGGATACGGGTGCGATGTACCGCGCCTTGACCTGGTACTGCCTCAAAACCGGAGTGGACCTGCAGGACGGCGCCGCCGTGGAACATGCCTCCAAAACCATGCCCTTGGAAGTCAGCACCAGTACTGCCAAGGAATATGTGGCCGTTGACGGCACCGACATCACCGATGAGATCCGGGAACCCCTGATTTCGTCCTCTGTCAGTGCCGTGGCGACAACCCTCGGCGCACGCACCGAACT
The DNA here is from genome assembly GCF_052113825.1 of Paenarthrobacter sp. TAF1. Classification (NCBI taxonomy): domain Bacteria; kingdom Bacillati; phylum Actinomycetota; class Actinomycetes; order Micrococcales; family Micrococcaceae; genus Paenarthrobacter; species Paenarthrobacter sp. TAF1. Next base: position 71,648 of record NZ_JBFRDO010000016.1, on the reverse strand, counting down.
GATACGCCGGCAGCGAGAGCTGATCGACCAGCACCACCACCGCATGGTGGTGGAAGGGCGGGACATAACCACTGTCGTCGTCCCCAATGCCGAGGTCCGTATGCTCCTGACCGCCAGTGAGGAAGCCAGGCTCCGGCGTCGTGGAATCCAGTTGGGTGGCACGCAGAGCAAAGAGCAGCTCGCGGCCCAGGTGATCCAGCGCGATGCCAAGGACTCCACGGTGGTGAACTTCACCCAGGCTGCCGACGGCGTTGTGACGCTAGATTCTTCCGACCTCAACTTCGAGGAAACCGTCGACACCGCCCTGGCAATCGTCAGCAAGGTCATCTATGGCGACTAGCAATCAACTCCCGGCAGCGTGGACGCGCCTCTGGAGCCGGCCTGTGGGTTGGTTCCTGGACCACGTCCTCTACCGGACCGAGGTATCGGGCAAGACCAACGTGCCCGCTGCCGGCCCGGTGGTTTTCGCCGCCAACCACATCAGCTTTCTGGACGGACCGGTGATGTTCGGCGCTTCGCCGCGTCCCATGCACATCCTGGTCAAGAAGGAGATGTTCAAAGGATTCCTGGGCAAGGTCCTCAGGGGCTCCGGGCAGATTCCAGTGGACCGGACCGGCGACCGCACGGCGCTGCACATCGGCAAGCAACTGCTCGACGACGGCCGCTGCGTCGGGATTCTTCCTGAAGGAACCCGGGGGAGCGGCGCCGCCGAAAACATCAGCAACGGGGTTGCATGGCTCGCCATCAATTCCGGAGCAACAGTAATTCCGGTCGCCATCCTCGGAACCCGCCAGGGTGACGAGCACCGCGACCATATCCCCAAACCACGCCGCAAGCTCCATGTGAGCTTCGGCGAACCCATCACGGTGAAGCGCCGGAAGGGCGAACCGGGGCGTGTTTCAATGGACAGGGCAGCTGCGGAGATCCGTGAAGCCCTTGCCGGACACGTCCAGGATGCCATCCGGGCCACGGGCCAGGGCCTGCCTACGGAGCCTGCGCCCGGGGTAGCCCTTCTGCAGCACCGCCCATCAGAAGTAGCCGGGACGCCGGCAGACCACCACTAAGGAAAGTGCAATGAGCGATACGACTCAAAAATCCGGCCTCCACGGAGCCGGCGACGACGAATACACGCCCACCGGCACCGACCAGGTGGCTGAAAACCTGGCTGCCCTGGACGACGACGAGGCCGAGCTGCGCGCAGCCACCCTCCGGGCAGGCCTGGACGATTACGAACTCGATGAAGAAGATGCTGCGCTGCTCAGTGGCGAGTACGGCGATGAAGGAGACGAAGGTCCCCTCAAGCTGGACCCCGTCCTGGCCATCATCGGCCGTCCGAACGTCGGCAAGTCCACGTTGGTCAACCGCATCCTGGGCCGCCGCGAAGCAGTTGTCGAAGATACCCCCGGCGTTACCCGCGACCGCGTCATGTACTCGGCCCGCTGGAACGGCCGCAACTTCACCCTGGTGGACACCGGTGGCTGGGAGCATGACGCCAAGGGCATCCATGCCCGCGTAGCCGAGCAGGCCGAGATGGCAGTGGAGCTCGCTGACGCCGTTCTCTTCGTGGTGGACTCCGCCGTTGGTGCGACAGCCACGGATGAGGGCGTCATGAAGATGCTCCGCAAGAGCAAGAAGCCGGTCATCATGGTGGCCAACAAGGTGGACGACTTTGCGCAGGAAGCCGATTCCGCAGCACTGTGGGGACTGGGCTTCGGTCAGCCGTACCCCGTCTCGGCGCTGCACGGACGCGGTGTTGCCGACCTCCTTGACCATGTCATGGACACCCTTCCCGAGTTCTCCCTGGTCGAAGGAGTGGAGCGCTCCGGCGGCCCGCGACGTATCGCCCTGATCGGACGCCCGAACGTTGGCAAGTCCTCGCTGCTGAACAAGCTCGCAGGTTCCGAGCGCGTAGTGGTGGATCCGCTGGCCGGCACCACGCGCGATCCCGTTGACGAGTTCATCGAGCTGGGTGACCGCACCTGGCGATTCGTGGACACCGCCGGTATCCGTCGCCGCCAGCACATGGCCCAGGGTGCAGACTTCTACGCATCCCTGCGTACGCAGGCCGCCCTCGAAAAGGCGGAGGTCGCCGTCGTGCTTCTAGCCGTGGACGAGGTCCTCAGCGAGCAGGACGTCCGCATCCTTCAGCTGGCCATCGAGTCCGGCCGCGCCCTGGTGCTTGCGTTCAACAAGTGGGACCTGTTGGATGACGAGCGCCGCCGCTACCTTGAGCGTGAGATCGAGCAGGACCTGGCCCACGTTGAATGGGCTCCCCGCGTCAACATCTCAGCCAAGACCGGCTGGCACAAGGACCGATTGGTTCCTGCCTTGGACATCGCCCTGGAGAGCTGGGACCGCCGTATCCCCACCGGACGCCTCAACGCGTTCCTGGGTGAACTCGTCGCAGCCCACCCGCACCCGGTCCGTGGTGGAAAGCAGCCCCGCATTCTCTTCGGTACCCAGGCTTCCAGCCGTCCGCCGAAGTTCGTGCTCTTCACCACCGGCTTCCTGGACCCGGGATACCGTCGCTTCATCACCCGCCGCCTGCGCGAAACGTTCGGCTTCGAGGGCACGCCCATCGAGGTCAACATGCGCGTACGCGAAAAGCGCGGCAAGAAGCGCTAAGTGAGACGCGCATCACAGCCCACTACGGCTGTGATGGCGTCTCCGACCTCCAACTTCGTGTAAGCTTTTGGAGGTGGTTCGGCCGGACTGCTTAGGTGGGACTCTTCGGAGGAAAACTTAGGCGGAGAACGGTGGAACCAGCGGGCTGTAGCGCAGCTTGGTAGCGCACTTGACTGGGGGTCAAGGGGTCGCAGGTTCAAATCCTGTCAGCCCGACCAAAAAGGCCGGAATCACGTGGAAACGCGTGATTCCGGCCTTTGGTCGTTAAGTCGGGTCGCGAAGGCGCAAGACTTCCCGGGCTCGTTCGCCACGCCCGTCATTCAGGGCGGAATTGCGCCTACGAGCCCGGGGTCCGGCCTAAGCCTTTTGCAGCGCTCCGAGCGCCCTCACCAGGGGCTCAAGCTCCGGCACGGCCTCCGCGGCGTCCAAGGCTGCAGCCAGAGTCTCGTCATGGACAGGCTTGGCCGCTTCGAGGAGCTTCTGGCCGGCGCCCGTCAGCTCCGTGTAGATCCCTCGCCGGTCGTCGGCGCAGAGGATGCGGGTGAGCAGCCCCCGGTCTTCCAGGCGGTTGACCAGGCGCGTTGTGGCGCTGCTTGAGAGTGCGGTGGCGCGGGCCAGCTGCTGCATCCGCATGTGCCAGCCGTCTTGGCGGCTCAGGGCATCCAGCACCGTGTACTCCACGACAGAGAGCTCGTTCGAGGCCTGGAGCGCCCGTTCCAGTTCCGCTTCGATGCTTCCGTGCAGGGCGGCAAGGGTCCGCCAGCCCTGTGCCCGTACTTCTACGGCGTCATCCTTGATGCCCATGTCTGCTGTGCTCCTGCCTTGATGTTGAGTCGATCGCGGACGTTCGAAAGTAGTTGCTTGCGCAAGTACCTAGCGTATGCAACTATATATAGAGCGTCTGCAACTATTATTCTACGGTTCCCGGCGGCGCACTTCCACTTCCCAGGGGACCGGCCATCTAAGGAGTTCCACATGCCCGCAGGGTTGATTGCCCTTGCCCTCGGCGGATTCGGCATCGGACTGACCGAATTCGTGATCATGGGCCTCTTGCCCGAGGTTGCCGCCGACTTCGACGTCAGCGAGGCTTCGGCCGGTTGGTTCATCTCCGGTTACGCCCTCAGCGTCACTGTCGGTGCCCTGCTGGTGACTGCCGCTGTGACCCGGCTGCCCCGCAAACCTGTACTCATGGGCCTGCTCGTGCTCTTTATCGCAGGCAATTTCCTCTCCGCGATCGCCGACACCTACTCGGCCATGCTGCTCGGACGTATCGTGGCCGCACTGTGCCACGGGGCCTTCTTCGGTATCGGCTCAGTGGTGGCCGCAAGCCTCGTGCCGGCGCACAAGAAGGCCGGCGCCATCGCGATCATGTTCACCGGCCTGACGGCGGCCAACGTCCTGGGTGTTCCCTTCGGGACATTGCTGGGCCAGAACTTCGGCTGGCGTTCAACGTTCTGGGCTATCACCGTGATCGGCGTAGTGGCGCTGCTCGGCGTCGCCTTCATGGTCCCCAAGGCCGGCACGGAACCCACAAAGGGCCTACGCCGCGAACTGGGCGCCTTCGCATCCGGCCAGGTGTGGCTGTCGATCATCGTGACCATCCTCGGCTTCGGCGGCATGTTCGGCGCCTTCACCTACATTGCCTTTACCCTCACCGAGGTCTCCGGATTTGAGCCGGGCGCCGTCCCATGGCTGCTGGTGCTGTTCGGTGGAGGACTGTTCGTCGGCAACTTCCTCGGCGGCAAGGCTGCCGATAAGGCCTTGGACAAGTCACTCATCGTGATCCTCGCCGGACTTGTGGTGGTTCTGGTCTTCTTCGCCCTGACGGCTGCCAGCAGCATTGCAACCCTGGTGTCCCTGGCCCTGATGGGCGGATTCGGCTTCGCAACCGTTCCAGGCCTCCAGATGCGCGTGATGCACTTCGCCTCCACGGCACCAACGCTGGCATCGGGTGCGAACATTGGTGCCTTCAACCTGGGCAACGCGCTGGGCGCATGGCTGGGCGGCGTCACCATCACCGCCGGTCTCGGCTACACCTCGCCCATCTGGGCGGGCGCAGGGATCACGGTTGCTGCCCTGCTGGTCATGATTGCTGCCGCTGCGGCCGCCAAGCGCGGGGGAGGGGCCGCACCGACGGCAACTCCCGACGTCGAACGCGAACCTGATGGGGCCATCGTCGCCTAAGTCATGAGGCCTGGATCCCGACGCCTGGAGCGTCACGTCTGACGCAGGCAGGAAAATGCCCGCCACGGAAAGTCCGTGGCGGGCATTTTCGGCTCTTACGGGGTGGGCGTGGGGTTCTGCGGTTCCGGTTCGGCGTTCCGGTTCCCGGCAGCCTTGATGCGTTCGTTCTCCGCCTGCTTCAGGGCCTTCATCTGTTTGCCCCGGCGCCGCCAGATCGACCACATGACCGTCACCGCAATAAAGACAACTACCGCGGCAACGGCGGAGATGGCTGTCCAGGTGGTGAAGAAGCCTGCATCCACGCTGAGGGTCCTCTGGCCGGCGTGGGCTGATTCCGTGGAGCCAAAGACGATTCCGGCAGTGAGCAGATTGGGAGTTGCGATGGCAACTGCCAGCAGGACGATGGCTGTTTTCCAGGGCCAGCTTACGGCTTTCCTGGTGGCCTGCCAGGCGACCAGCAAAGGAATGAAGGTAAATACGAAGCCGTAGAACATGCCGACCAGCACGCTGGCACCAAGGTCACGCCTGATTTGTCCTGCGATGACATCGGACCACCATCTGGGAAGAATTGCCCCAAGAATGAACCAGGCGGCCACGGCAACCAGCAAAAACACAAGGACCAGGATTATTTTGGCGCCCAGGTTGCTCTTTTTCCCGGCTGGTACTTGTGCTTGTTCAGTCATGGGTCAATCATGGCAGAGACCCCATCAGGCGCAGGGGAATTGTGCCTATACTTTCAGCGGCGGCCAGCTGCGCAGGCCGTCGCCGAGGTTCGTCATTGTCCCGATGAAAGGCCACCCGTGAGCAATATTCCTGAAGAACTTTCCTACACTGCAGAACACGAGTKGGTCACCGCTCCGGATGCCGACGGCGTTGTGCGCATTGGCATTACCGACTTCGCCCAGGACGCGCTGGGCGACGTGGTCTACGCCCAGATGCCGGAGCCGGGGACAAAAATCACCGGCAATGAAGTTGTTGGGGAAGTCGAATCCACCAAGAGCGTCAGCGACATCTATGCTCCGGTTTCCGGCGAGGTCACCAATCGCAATGACGCGTTGGATACGGATCCCGCACTGATTAACTCCGACCCGTACGGCGAAGGTTGGCTCATTGAAGTAAAGCTCGCAGAACCTGACGCAGTGGATTCCCTGCTCAGTGCATCGGAGTACGAACAACAGGTAGGCTAAAGTTATCTGGCCCGCCAGGCTGTTTTCCCATTACAGGGGAAATGGAAGGGCGGGCCAGGAACCGATTTGCCCGGCGGTACCGGGATGCGGAAGTTGCTGGCAGGGTTTGGAACTGTCAGCGGATGAGGAGGAAATTCCATGGTTGGCGGCGAACAGAATCAAGCCAATGTCGGGAACGGCGCGGAGGAACAGCCGACGTCGGAGACCACCTCGATCAGCATCACGCCAACGTGGGACGAGCCGAGCATTGCCCCCAAGTTGGCTCCTGAAGAGCGTGCATCCGTGGATGCTCTTCCGCCGAATTCGGCCTTGCTCATTGCGCACAGCGGACCCAACGCCGGAGCCCGGTTCCTGCTGGACGCGGACACCACAACTGCCGGCCGGCACCCTGACGCGGACATTTTCCTTGACGATGTCACGGTGTCCCGCAAGCACGTGCAGTTCATCCGCACTGCGTCGGGATTCGAGCTCGTGGACATGGGCAGCCTCAACGGTACGTATGTCAACCACGACCGCGTTGACCGCGTGCAGCTCAAGAGCGGCAACGAGGTCCAGATCGGTAAGTTCCGGTTGACCTACTACATCAGCCCTGTCCGCTCAGCAGGCCAAGTCTGACGGGGAACCTGCCTGTGGCTATTGCCCAGCCGGACCGTCGCGGGCCGCAGGTCCTGAACATCGGGGAAGTCCTCGCCCAATTGAGCGATGACTTCCCTGGAATGACTGCGTCCAAGATCCGCTTCCTGGAGGAAAAGGGCCTCATCAATCCGAAGAGGACTCCTGCCGGATACAGGCAGTATTCGGACAGCGACGTGGAGCGCCTGCGCTTCGTCCTTGCCCTGCAGCGTGACCAGTACCTGCCGCTCAAGGTCATCAAGGACTACCTCGACGCCATCGACCGCGGTGAACGGCCGGAGAATCTTCCTCCGGGGGTCACTGTCTCCCCGAGGGTTGTCTCGCCGGAAATGGCGGCGGAGATGCAAGGACGAGCCCGGGCCCTCACGGAGGAGCAATTGCGTGCCGAGTCCGGCGCCAGCGTGCCGCTGCTGGAAGCGCTCCTGAGCTTTGGCTTGATCTCCCATGTCGGTGGCAAGTTCGACGAACATGCCCTCCAGGTGGCCAGGGCTTGCGTTCAATTGGAGGGCCACGGCCTTGAGCCCCGGCACCTTCGTCCCTTCCAGGCTGCAGCCGAGCGGGAGTTCGGCTTGGTTGAAAGGGCCGTCGCGCCGTTGACCTCACGGCGCGACGCAGCATCCCAGGCAAGGGCCGCAGAAGCGGCACGCGAGATCAGCGAGCTGTGCCTCACCCTCCACCGGGCCCTCGTCCACGACCGAATCTCCCGGATGGACAGCTGATGATCGAAGTCGAAATTGTCGGTGTGCGGATCGAATTGCCGTCCAACCAGCCATTGGTGCTCCTTCGCGAACTCAACGGTGAACGGCATGTGCCAATCTGGATCGGCACGCCGGAAGCCAGTGCCATCGCCCTCGCCCAGCAGGGCGTGGTCCCGCCCCGGCCCATGACGCATGATCTCCTGATCGATGTCGTGGAATCGCTGGGTCACACAATCATCAGCGTGAACATCGTGGCGGTCGAGGACAACATCTTCTATGGCCAGCTGCAGTTCGACGACGGCACGGTGGTCAGTTCCCGCGCCTCGGACGCCCTCGCCCTGGCTTTGCGGGCCAAGTGCCGCATCTGGTGCGCTGACGCCGTCATGGAAGAAGCGGGTGTCCGGATCACCGAGCACGATGAAGGCGAGGATTCGGAGCCGGATCCCACGGTGGACGAAGAACGAGAAATGCGCCGGTTCCGCGAGTTCCTCGACGATGTGGAACCTGAAGATTTCGAAGGTTGAAACACCCTCAACCTAAAGTTGAGGGTGAAAGTTTCGACACGACTGGATTTTGGGCCCGAGGTCTTTGACCTCGGCGCTTCACGGGCCTAACGTCGAAGTATCAAGTTCCCGTTGCATACACTGCCCGCGCAAGTCACACTGGAAGGTGCCGACTTGTGGGAATTACACTGCTGCATTTTGTTGTTGTGTCAGGGGTATGCACCGTCCCCAAGGGAGCTGAGAACAAGGAGGTCACGTGAGTCCGAAAGGCGAAGCAGGCGAGCTGAAGCAGTCCTCTGCCGGCATTGCTGCGCCCGCATCCGGCGCCCAAGGTCTGCTCTTCACCGAGGATCTTCCCGTGCTGGACGAGGACGCGGGATACCGCGGCCCCACCGCATGCAAGGCGGCAGGTATCACCTACCGCCAACTGGACTACTGGGCACGCACAGGACTCGTTGAACCTGCTGTCCGTGGAGCTGCCGGCTCCGGATCACAGCGGCTCTACGGATTCCGCGACATCCTGGTTCTCAAAGTGGTCAAGCGACTTCTTGACACCGGCGTATCACTCCAGCAGATCAGGACCGCGGTGGAACACCTCCGCGAACGTGGTGTGGAGGACCTCGCGCAGATCACCCTCATGAGCGATGGTGCCAGTGTTTACGAATGTACCTCCGCAGATGAGGTCATCGACCTGGTGCAGGGTGGCCAAGGAGTCTTCGGCATAGCCGTTGGCCGCGTATGGCGGGAAGTTGAGGGCAGCTTGGCCGCGCTGCCGAGCGAGCACGCCGTCGAGCAATCCTTTCCCGACGACGAACTGAGCAAGCGCCGCGTTGCCCGCCGCATAGGCTAGGCAACCGACAAAGGACATGAAGAAAGCCTCTTCCCACAGGGAAGAGGCTTTCTTGTTGTGCAGACCGGGGCCACTGACGGAGCCCCGTGCCCGTCAGCGTTGGCGGCGTTCCCTGGTGGAACCCTGCCCCTCAAGAAGACTCTCTAGCAGGGCATCGAAAAGTTTTGCGGCATTCTTCGCAGAATCTCCCGGCCAGTGGTGGACGGAATGCGCCGCACCCTGGATCTGCTGCCAATTGGCTTGTTCCGGAATGTGCGGAGTCAACAGCAGCTCTCCGAACATGGACTCCATTTCGGCCAAGCGGAAGGTGTGCTCGGCGGATCCGCTGCGCACGCGGTTGGCCACGATACCTGCCGGGGCCAGATTGGGGGCGAATTCCTGGCGGAACAGCTGAATGGCCCTCATGGTTCGTTCGGTGCCCGCTACGGAAAACAGCCCGGGCTCGGCCACGAGCACCACGCGGTCACTGGCGCTCCAGGCCATGCGGGTCAATCCATTCAGGGACGGCGGGCAGTCGACCAGTACCAACTCGTAGTTGGTGGTGCCGGCCAGAACCGTGGACAGCCTGCGGAGGTCGCGGCGGCCGAGGTCGGGGCGGTCGTAGATTCCAGTGAACGCTGAGCCTACTGCGACGTCCAGGGTGCCGTTGCTGGAGCCGTTGGAGACCCAGCTGCTGCCGGCGACGTTGTCCTGGAGCCTGGCACGCCGAGGGCTTTTCAGCATCCGACCGATGTCCTGCTGGCCGCCGGGCTGGACACCAAGTGCCGTCGTGGCGTCGGCATGGGGATCGAGATCCACCACCAGGGTGGATATGCCGGCAGCGAGGGCCGCGGACGCCAGACCGGTGGTCACGGACGTCTTTCCCACTCCACCTTTGAGGCTGCTGATGCTGACTACTTGCACTTGAAAACCCAAAACCTAACGCCGGTTGCCGTATCGCGCTCATTCGCCTCCGGAATCACCGGAGCCGGGGCTTGCCGAAGCCCCCTCAACATCATATGGTGCTTCGGCATCGAATCCCGCTTTCTACGCGCCCGGCCAAGGGAGATCGCAGTTGGCAATAGCATGCCGTTGGATCGCGCGCACGCATATACAGCCCACATGACGATTCCTTTGTGATGGTTGCCACAAAGATTTGTGTTTGATGCTGGCGGCACTACACACTGTGACCACCGACCGATCCACCCGCAATGATGCAGGAGAAGTATGTTTTCGAAAATTCTGGTGGCCAATCGCGGCGAAATCGCGATCAGGGCGTTTCGCGCTGGTTATGAACTGGGCGCCAAGACCGTAGCCGTCTTTCCGCACGAGGACCGTAACTCGATCCACCGTCAGAAAGCCGACGAAGCTTACCTGATCGGCGAGGTGGGTCACCCCGTCCGCGCCTACCTGGACGTCGAGGAGGTTGTCCGCGTCGCCAAGGAAGCCGGGGCAGACGCCATCTACCCCGGCTATGGCTTCCTTTCGGAGAACCCGGATCTCGCGCGAGCGGCCAAAGCTGCGGGCATCACCTTCGTGGGCCCGCCCGCCGAGGTCCTGGAACTGGCCGGCAACAAGGTCGCAGCCCTGGAAGCCGCCCGCAAGGCCGGTGTGCCCGTCCTGAAGTCGAGCAAGCCTTCCAAGGATCTTGACGAACTTATTGCGGCAGCCGACGAGATCGGATTCCCCATCTTCGCCAAGGCTGTTGCCGGAGGTGGCGGTCGCGGCATGCGTCGCGTTGAGACGCGCGAGGCCCTCCCCGAAGCACTGCAGTCTGCCATGCGCGAGGCCGACGCGGCCTTTGGTGATCCCACGATGTTCCTTGAGCAGGCCGTACTGCGCCCGCGCCACATCGAAGTACAGATCCTGGCTGACGCCGAGGGCAACGTCATGCACCTCTTCGAGCGTGACTGTTCCCTGCAGCGCCGCCACCAGAAGGTCGTTGAAATCGCCCCGGCACCGAACCTGGATGAGAACATCCGCCAGGCGCTGTACCGCGATGCCGTGGCGTTCGCCAAAGCACTGAACTACGTCAACGCCGGAACGGTCGAGTTCCTGGTGGACACCGAAGGCGAGCGTGCGGGACAGCACGTCTTCATCGAAATGAACCCCCGCATCCAGGTGGAGCACACCGTCACGGAGGAAATCACCGACGTCGACCTCGTGCAGGCGCAGATGCGCATTGCGTCGGGGGAGACCCTGGCGGATCTGGGATTGAGCCAGGAAACCGTCTCCATCAAGGGCGCTGCCCTGCAGTGCCGTATCACCACTGAAGACCCCGCCAACGGCTTCCGGCCTGACGTCGGAAAGATCACCGGCTACCGTTCAGCCGGTGGCGCCGGTGTAAGGCTCGACGGCGGCACGGTCTACTCGGGTGCCGAAATCAGCCCCCACTTTGACTCCATGCTGGTGAAGCTGACCTGCCGCGGCCGCGACTACCCGGCTGCTGTTGCCCGCGCCCGGCGCGGACTCGCCGAGTTCCGTATCCGTGGCGTGTCCACCAACATCCCGTTCCTGCAGGCCGTCCTGGCCGATCCGGACTTCAACGCCGGCAATGTGGCGACGGATTTCATCGACAAGCGTCCTGAACTGTTGAAGTCGCACATCTCCGCCGACCGTGGCACCAAGCTGCTCACCTGGTTGGCTGAGGTGACTGTCAACAAGCCGAACGGCGAACTCAAGGTCCACAGCGATCCCGCAAGCAAGCTGCCCGCCGTCGACGGTCCTGTTCCGATGTCGGGTTCGCGGCAGAAGCTGATCGAGCTCGGTCCGGAGGGCTTCGCCAAGGCTCTGCGCGAGCAGAACGCTGTGGCGGTCACGGACACCACGTTCCGTGACGCCCACCAGTCGCTCCTTGCCACACGGGTCCGCACCCGCGATCTGGTCGCGGCCGGTCCGGCCGTGACAGCTTTGATGCCTGAGCTGCTTTCAGTGGAGGCATGGGGTGGCGCGACGTACGACGTCGCCCTACGGTTCCTGGGCGAGGATCCCTGGGACCGCTTGGCCGCACTGCGCCAGGCCCTTCCGAACACCTGCCTCCAGATGCTGCTTCGCGGACGAAACACCGTCGGGTACACGCCCTACCCGGAAGAAGTGACGGAAGCTTTCGTCGAGGAAGCCGCCGCTACGGGCATCGATATCTTCAGGATCTTCGACGCCCTCAATGACGTCAACCAGATGGCTCCGGCCATCCGGGCGGTCCGGGCCACGGGAACAGCTGTAGCGGAAGTGGCCATGTGTTACACCGGCAACCTCCTGGATCCCAACGAGGACCTGTACACGCTGGACTACTACCTGGACCTGGCCCAGAAGATCGTCGACGCCGGTGCGCACATCCTCGCCATCAAGGACATGGCCGGGCTCCTTCGCCCGGCCGCCGCGGCCAAGCTCGTTACCGCACTCCGTGAGCGCTTCGACCTGCCCGTGCACCTGCACACGCACGACACCGCCGGCGGCCAGCTGGCCACCCTGCTGGCAGCTGTCGACGCCGGCGTGGATGCGGTGGATGTCGCCGCGGCTTCCCTGGCCGGTACCACCAGCCAGCCTGCTGCCTCCGCGTTGGTTGCCGCTTTGGCCAACACTCCCCGTGACACCGGCCTCAGCCTGGCCAACGTCGGCGCCATGGAACCGTACTGGGAAGCTGTGCGACGCGTTTACGCACCCTTCGAATCCGGCCTCCCGGGCCCGACCGGCCGTGTCTACCAGCACGAGATCCCGGGCGGCCAGCTGTCCAATCTGCGCCAGCAGGCCATTGCCCTGGGACTGGGGGAGCGGTTCGAAGCGATCGAGGACATGTACACCGCGGCAGACCGTATCCTCGGCCGCCTCGTCAAGGTGACACCGTCCTCCAAGGTCGTGGGCGATCTCGCCCTGCACCTGGTGGGACTGAACGCAGACCCGGCGGACTTCAACGAGAACCCGCAGAACTACGACATTCCGGATTCCGTCATCGGCTTCCTGTCCGGTGAACTTGGTGATCCTCCCGGTGGCTGGCCCGAACCCTTCCGCACCAAGGCCCTCCAGGGCCGCAGCGTGAAGGTCCGCGACGTCGATATCAGCCCGGAAGACAGCGCAGCCCTCAAGGGCGACTCCAAGACGCGCCAGCACACGCTGAACCGCCTGCTGTTCGCTGGTCCCACCAAGGACTACCTGAAGAGCGTGGACACCTACGGCAACCTTTCCGTTCTCGACACCCGTGACTACCTCTACGGTTTCCAGCAGGGCTCCGAGCACGTCATCGAACTGGAAAAGGGCGTCCGCCTCATTGCGCAGCTCGAAGCCGTTTCCGAAGCCGACGAGAAGGGCATGCGCACGGTCATGTGCACGCTCAACGGCCAGTCCCGGCCCGTGGTCGTCCGCGACCGCTCCGTGGTCAGCAACGTCAAGGCTGCAGAAAAGGCCGACCCAGCCCAGCCCGGACAGGTTGCAGCACCGTTCGCCGGTGCCGTGACCGTTACGGTCAAGGCCGGCGATGCCGTGAAGGCCGGTGACACTGTGGCCACCATTGAGGCGATGAAGATGGAGGCATCCATTACGACGCCGGTGGCCGGCACGGTTTCGCGCCTGGCCATCTCAGCGGTGGAGCAGGTGCAGGGTGGCGATCTGCTGCTGGTCATCAGCTAGCTAGCGGCCACGAAAAAGTACCCCGCCCGGAGTCATCCGGGCGGGGTACTTTTTTGCTTTTTGCTGTGTGCTGTCCGGCTGTTTGGCCGGAAGGCGGTCTAGGAGGCGCGGGGAGCCGAGTACATTTCCTCGATCACGGCGTCAAAGTCCTTCATGACCTGCGCGCGCTTGACCTTCAACGACGGTGTCAGGTGACCGGAGGCCTCGGTGAAGTCAGCCGGAACCACACGGAAGGCCTTGATGGCCTCTGCCTGGGAGACGGACTGGTTCGCCTTGCTGATCAGCTCCTGCACCGCAGCCTTGACCACGGCGTTTTCGGTGGCCTCGGCCAAAGTCGTGCCGGCCGGAAGTCCGTGGCGTTCGAGCCAGCCGGGCAGGGCTTCCTCGTCCAGGGTCACCAGCGCGCCGATGAAAGGACGGTTGTCACCAACCACCAGGACCTGGGACACCAAGGCGTCTGCGCGGATCTGGTCCTCCAACAGCGCAGGGACCACGTTCTTGCCGCCTGCGGTGACGATGATCTCCTTCTTGCGGCCAGTGATCTTCAGGAAGCCGTTGCTGTCCAGCTCTCCGATGTCGCCGGTTCGGAACCATCCGTCGGCTGTGAAGGTCTCTTCCGTGAGGTCAGGTCGTTTGTAGTAGCCGCGCATCACGCAGACGCCCTTGGCGAGAATCTCGCCGTCGTCCGCGATCTTCACTGCGTTCCCCGGAAGGGGAGCGCCCACCGAGCCGATCCGGATCATGGATGGAGTGTTGACGGAGATCGGAGCCGTAGTCTCGGTCAGCCCGTACCCTTCGAGGATCTGCAGGCCGATGCCCTGGAAGAAATGGCCCAGGCGTTCGCCGAGCGGCCCGCCACCGGATACCGCGTGGGCCACGTGGCCACCCATCGCCGCCCGGAGCTTTCCGTAGACCAGCTTGTCGAACACGGCATGCTTGATCTTCAGCCCCAGGCCAAGGTTCCCGTCCTGGCGCGCCTTGGAATAGGCGATCGCGGTGTCTACCGCCCGGTGGAAGATGGCGCCCTTGCCACCGTCTTCGGCCTTCGTGAGCGCCGAGTTGTATACCTTCTCGAACACGCGGGGCACGGCGAGGATGAACGTCGGCTGGAAGCTCTGGAGGTCGCCCAGCAGATTCTTGATGTCCGGGGTGTGGGCAACCTTGACGCCGCCGGCCACGGCCAGCACAGAGATAAAGCGGGCAAAAACGTGGGCCAATGGCAGGAACATGATGGTCTTGCCGGATTCGTTGATGATTTCCGGCAACGAGGCGCGGGCATTCTCGGAAAGTTCCACGAAGTTTCCGTGGGTCAGTTCGCAGCCCTTCGGCCTGCCCGTGGTTCCGGAGGTGTAGATGATGGTGGCGATGTCCCGCAGGCCTGCCGCGGACCGCCGCGACTCGAGTTCGTCGTCGGGAACTCCCGCTCCCGCAGTGCGCAGGGCATCGAGGCCGGCGCCTTCGAGTTGCCAGACGTTGGCAACGGACGTGATGTCCTCCGCGACGACGGCCTGGCGGATGATGTCCTCATGGTGGGCTGACTCGCCGAAGGCGGCTACTGCGCCTGAGTCACCAAGGTTCCATGCCACCTGCGACGGCGACGACGTTTCGTAGATCGGGACGGAGACGGCCCCGGCGAACCAGATCGCGAAGTCCACCAGCGACCACTCGTAGCGTGTCCGGGACATGATGCCTACACGGTCACCCTGTCCTACGCCGCTGGCGATGAGGCCCTTGGCCAGAGCCCGGACGTCAGCGAGGAAGTCGGTGGCGCGGATGTCCGCCCACTGCCCGCTGGCATCCAGCTTGGAGAACAGCGGGGGATTGGACGCCTTTCCCGCCTCCCGAAGCACGAGGTCCGTGATGTTGGTTTCAGGGGAGATGTTCACGAGGGGAGGAACACTGATTTCACGCACGGTAGCTCCTTTGATATCCACGGGCCACGAGGGGCTTCTTCCACTCTAGTATGCCCGCTCGCGGAGGTGTGTTCTATTTCACCTACTGGCGAGTAACTTTACGGATCAGGCCCCATTTCAAGCAACTCGGGGACTTCTGGACCCGGCGATGCGGGGGCGTGCCCGATGGCGGAATAGGATGATGGGATGCCCGCATTTCGGTCCAGCACCCGCGTAAACTCCAGGCCCCCGGCCGCTGCCTGGAAGGACGTCCCCTGGGCCGCTCGGCGAAGCCACTTGGGCCGCAGGGGACTGGCCATCGGAATCGATATCGGGGGCACCAAAGTTGCCGCCGGTGTGGTGGACGCCGACGGCAGGGTCCTCGCCGAGGCGCGCCGGTCCACCCCGGGCGCCGATCCACGGGCAGTTGAACAGACCATTGTGGAACTCGTGGACGAACTCAGTGCTGGGCACAGGGTGGCCTCCGTGGGGATAGGCGCAGCCGGTTGGATGGACCTCGACGGCGGCACGGTGCTTTTCAGCCCGCACCTCGCCTGGCGTAACGAACCGCTCAGGGCCAGCCTGCAGAAACTGCTCAGGCGCCCGGTCCTGCTCACCAACGACGCCGATGCCGCAGCATGGGCGGAATGGCGCTTCGGGGCCGGTCAAGGAGAGAGCCGGCTTGTGTGCATCACCCTTGGTACTGGCATTGGCGGTGCCATGGTGATGGACGGCCGGGTGGAACGGGGCCGCTACGGTGTCGCCGGCGAATTCGGTCACCAGATCATTTTTCCCGGCGGCCACCGATGCGAATGCGGGAACCGAGGGTGCTGGGAACAATACGCTTCGGGCAACGCGCTGGGACGTGAAGCCCGCCAGCTGGTGAGGACAAATTCGCCCGAAGGCCGGGCCTTGCTGGATCGCGCCGGAGGTACCGCCGACAACATCACGGGGGCGGTCGTCACCGCCCTCGCCCTGGCCGGGGACGCTACGTCCCGGGAGTTGCTGGCGGACCAGGGCGACTGGCTTGGCCTGGGCCTGGCCAACCTTGCAGCTGCCCTGGACCCGGGAATGTTTGTCATCGGTGGTGGACTCTGCGACGCCGGAGACCTTTTGGCTGGTCCTGCCCGTGACTCTTTTGCCAAGAACCTCACAGGGCGTGGCTTCCGGCCCATGGCCAGGATTGAACTTGCCGCCCTGGGCCCACGTGCCGGCATGATTGGCGCTGCCGACCTCTCACGGGTCAGCGGCCGGACGCACAGCTAAGCGTCAGCGGGACCTGGAGCGTCGGCACCTAGATGCGGGCGCCGTCGTCGTCCTCGTTCTTCTCCTGCGGAAGCCTCATGATGAGGAAAACCACCGAGACCACAAACGCGGCGACGATTCCGAGGATGGCTGCCAGCGGCGCTGATCGCCAGAACATGGCAGTGAAGAGCAGCGCGATGGGTCCGCCCACAGCGCCTACCCAGGCCAGCATGGTCAGCGGTTCGGTACCTGCCAGGCTCGGCGGTTCTTCCGGGACGAACGACTCGTCGTCGTCGTCCACCTCAAAGTCACGCGGTCCCGGCGCACGCCCCTGACCCTCTCCGGCCATGGGATCAGCGGCCGGCACTGCAGCGGGGGTGGAAAGGCCGAGGGGATCGAAATCCCGGAAAGACCTGGCTGGACCCGCCGGAGCCTCGCCGGGGCCGGCGGTGGGCTCCGGTTCTTGTTCATCAGGCGTGGACCTGGTTGCCTCAAGCCGGGCCACGAGGTCCTGCCAGACCGCGTCGTCGTCTTTATTGGCGCTTTGGTCGGCGGAGTTGGGATCAGGCCTGTTCATGGGCTGCGTCCTTATCGGGAGATGGCCCCTGTCCGGCCAAGGCGGCAAGTGTCTGTTGAATGAAATCGACCGTACCGGAGAAGATTTCCGGTGCGTCGTTATCGAGGGTGGCCACGTGGTGGCTGTTGTGAAGATAGCTGATGTCAACCGGAGCGTTCACGCGGGAGCGGAGAAATTCCAGGCTGGCGTTCGATATGACGTTGTCCACTGTTGACCGGTAGACGCGCACCGGGGCGCTGATGCGTGGCAGGATCGCGGCCGTGTCCTTGTACATCTTCTTCAACTGATGGGCCGCGGCAACAGGGGTGCGTGCATACGCACCTTCGTCCTGGTCCGGTTTGAGGATGTCGTTGGCGATGGCCGGCGTCGTCTTCACCACGTACTTGAGTGCGGCGACGATCACGGCACGTGGATCGTCCAGGACGAGGCCGGGATTGACCACCACAGTCCCCGCGACGGGCCGCGTGGCTGCTATTCGCAATGCCAGGGTGCCGCCCATGGACAAGCCCGCGGCGAAGACGTAGTCGCACTCCGCAGCCAGTTCAAGGTAGGCATCATCCACTGCCCTGTGCCATTCCTGCCAGGATCGCTTCGCCATATCCTGCCAGGTAGTGCCGTGGCCCGGCAGCAACGGCAGGCGGACGGCATAGCCGGCAGCGGCCAAATGCTCAGCCCAGGGCCGCACGCTGTGCGGGCTCCCGGTGAAGCCGTGGGACATGACCACGCCGACGCGCGGTCCAGTTCCGCTCCAGCTGCTGAGGAACGGTGAGAAATCCGGGGTCATCTTCATGATGACTCCGAGGCTACTCTGTGATTGGCGTGCCGGCGGAAAAATGCTGCTGATTCTTCAAAAATGGTGGGGGCGTCAACGTCCAGGGTGGCCACGTGCCCGCTGTGCGGGAGGGTCACAACTTTCAGGCGCGCCGAGTCGATGTGCCTGCGGATCGTATCCACCGAGCTGGGCGGAATGACCCCATCCACCGACGATTTGAAGACCAATGCCGGCGCCTTCACCTGGGTCAATCCCCGGGTCGCGGACCGGAACAGCTTCTTGAGCTCGTGCACGGACTTCAAGGGTGTCTTGGAGTAGTCACTGTCTTCGATGAGCTCAGGTGCCGGGGAATCCTCCACGATGGGATCCGTGGTGCGCATGACGTATTTCAACGCGCCCACGTACTTCACGCGGCGGTCATAGAAGCTCAAACCCGGATTGACCAGCACGACGCCCGGAACATCGTGGAGGGACGCCAGACGGAGGGCTACAGCCCCACCCATGGACAGCCCCGCCACGAAACACGTTTCCGTTGTGGCAGCGAGGTCCATGTAGCTCTTTTCAAAGGCCCGGTACCAGTCCTGCCAGCGGGTTGTGGCCAGGTCATGCCAACTTGTCCCGTGTCCTGGAAGCAGGGGGACCGTGACAGCGAAGCCTTGCGCGGCCAGATATTCAGCCCATGGCAGCATGCTCAACGGGCTGCCGGTAAATCCGTGGCAGATCGCTACGCCGGTGGAGGCGTTCGGCCCATGTCCGGCGTAGTGGAAAGCGGCCGCGGCTGGTGGTTTGCGTTCCGTCATGCGTTCCATCGTGTCATTGTTCCGGACATTTCACACTGGAGTAGGGTTGCAGTTGAATGCCGGCCGGGTTGCCGGACGCATGCCTGCCAACGGCCGTGAGAGGACAAACGTGTTCTATTGGGTCATGAAGAGGATCTTTCTGGGTCCGATCCTCAAACTCCTGTTCCGCCCCTGGGTCAAAGGCCTGGACAATGTCCCTGAGAACGGCGCAGCAATCCTGGCCTCCAACCACCTTTCCTTTTCGGACTCCATCTTCCTTCCCCTGATGGTGCATCGCCCGGTGATCTTCCTGGCGAAGTCGGAGTACTTCACCGGCAAAGGGCTTAAAGGACGCCTGACGGCATTGTTCTTCAGGCTGAGCAACCAGCTCCCCATGGACCGGTCCGGAGGCGCCGCGTCCGAGATGTCGCTGCAGGCAGGCAAAGACGTCCTCACGTCGGGCGGCCTCCTGGGTATCTACCCCGAAGGCACGCGAAGCCCCGATGCCCGGCTCTACCGCGGCAAGGTGGGCGTTGCCCGGCTTGCCCTGCAGACCCGTGTTCCGGTGGTTCCGGTAGCCATGATCGGCACGGAGAAGGTCCAACCCATCGGCAAGAGGCTTCCAAGCATTCGCCGCATTGGCATCATCTTTGGGCAACCCTTGGACTTCAGCCGCTATTACGGCATGGAGGACGACCGCCTGGTCCAGAGGGCGGTCACCGACGAAATCATGTACGAACTGATGCGCCTCTCCGGCCAGGAATATGTGGACGAGTATGCCGCCGTCGTCAAGGCACGGCTGGCCGGAAAGGGGCCGGAGCCCCTCCACAAGCTCGAAGGGACCGAAGACGCCGTCGCGGACATCGCCGAAGACAGGGACGACCCCAATCCCGAAGGCCAGGAACCACCAAGGAAACTGTGACGCAGACGGCGGCATCAGTTACGCCTGCAGTGCCTCAACCCCGCCGGAGGCTACTACTCTTGAAGGGTGACTGAGCTAACCGCGAACACCGCACCTTCCACAGTAGATCCCCTCGCCAGCACCGCCCAGAGCGGAGCGGCAAACTATCCCGGGCTGGATGCCTGGCGTGACCTGCCGATTTCGCAGCAGCCAACGTGGTCGGATGCCGATGTCTTCAAGGCCTCGGTCAACGAACTCTCCGTTGTTCCGCCATTGGTCTTTGCCGGAGAAGTGGATGTTCTTCGGGAACGTCTGGCTGCCGCAGCCCAGGGCAAGGCGTTTCTGCTCCAGGGCGGAGACTGCGCAGAAACGTTCGAGGCTGCCACGGCCGACAAGATCAGCGCACGCGTCAAAACCATCCTGCAGATGGCCGTGGTGCTGACCTACGGCGCAGCAATGCCCGTGATCAAGATGGGACGGATGGCCGGCCAGTTCGCCAAGCCGCGTTCGTCCAATGACGAGACCCGCGACGGCGTGACTTTGCCCGCTTACCGCGGGGACATCGTCAACGGCTACGAGTTCACACCTGAGTCCCGCGCACACGATGCCGGTCGCATGTTGAAGGCCTACCACACCTCGGCTTCCACCCTGAACCTGATCCGTGCTTTCACCCAGGGCGGCTTTGCTGATCTGCGCCTGGTGCACCAGTGGAACAAGGGATTCACTGAAAACCCTGCCCATGCACGCTACGAGTCGCTGGCCCGTGACATCGACCGCGCCATTATGTTCATGGATTCCTGCGGGGCAGACTTCGAGGCACTGAAGCGTGTTGAATTCTTCGCCAGCCATGAAGCATTGCTGCTGGACTATGAGCGCGCCCTCACCCGCATCGACTCCCGTACCGGCCTCCCTTATGACACCTCCGCCCACTTCCTCTGGATCGGGGAGCGGACCAGGGAACTTGACCACGCGCACGTGGACTTCCTGTCGCGTGTCCGGAACCCCATTGGCGTCAAGCTCGGGCCGACCACCAGCGGTGACGACGCCCTGCGCCTCATCGACAAGCTGGACCCGAACCGCGAACCCGGCCGCCTGACGTTCATCACCCGCATGGGCGCGAGGAACATCCGCGAAAAGCTGCCGGCCGTCGTCGAGCGTGTCACGGCATCCGGTGCCCAGGTGCTGTGGGTGACCGATCCGATGCACGGCAACACGGTGACCTCACCCAACGGCTACAAGACCCGCAACTTCGACGACGTCATCGATGAAGTCCGTGGCTTCTTCGAGGTGCACCACTCGCTCGGCACCGTCCCCGGTGGTCTGCACGTTGAAATGACGGGCGATGACGTCGCTGAGTGCTTGGGCGGCGCAGACCCGATCGACCAGGACGCATTCCTGGACCGCTACGAGTCCGTATGCGACCCGCGCCTGAACCACATGCAGTCGCTGGAGATGGCGTTCCTGGTGGCCGGCGCCCTGTCCAAGCGGTAGCTGACAGTCCCTGCTGCCACAGAAGAAGGCGCGGTCCGGATTTCTCCGGGCCGCGCCTTCTTGGGTACTGGGTCGCTGCGTGGCCGGGTTACTACACCACTGTCAGCGTCACGACCGATTCTTCGGGTGCCTCGGTATTGACGGGATTCTGATCCCGTACCGTTCCAAAGAAGCCGCCCAGGATCTTGTTGATCTCTACCTTGAAGCCCAGCTTCTTGAGTTCTTTCTCCGCTTCGGCGGCCTGCTTCCCGATGAAACTCGGTATCTTGACCATCTTTGGTCCCTTCGAGACCGTCAACGTCACCGTCTCACCCTTGACGAGCGTGCCATTGGCGGGCGCCTGCGAGACAACCGAGCCTTTGGGGACGGACTTGTCGTTCACCGTCTCCGGGGCGATCACGGCCTTCAGCCCGGCATCCTGGATGGCCTTGACTGCCGCGTCCTGCGCAAGACCCCGTACATCCGGGACCGGGATTGGCTGGGGACCCTTGGAGACGACCAGGGCAATGGGAGTGCCGTGCCTGACTTCCGTGCCCTTCGCGGGATCCTGGGCGATGACCACGCCGGCAGGCACTTTGTCATCGAAAGCCTCAGTGACGTTGCCCAGGGCCATCTGGGCTGAATTCAAGGCAGTTTTGGCTTCGTCCAGGGTGCCGCCGGTGAGGTCCTCGAGAGGGAAGAGCTGGGCTCCCTTGGACACGAAAAGGGTGATGGGCTGAAACTTCCGGACTTCGGCACCTGACTCCGGCTTGGTGCCAACAGCGAGGCCGGAGAGGATATCGTCATCGAAAACATCCTGGGGTTCTGACTGGAAGCCGGCAGTGCGAAGCAATTGCTGGGCCTCGGCGACAGTCTTGTTCTTGACGTCCGGAACGGTGCCTGGCGACCCCGGCCCCATGCCGAAGAACCAGCCGGCGCTTGCCGCGAGCAGCGCAAGAATGACGATCACCACGGTCCAGATCAAGCCACGACGGCGTGGATTACCTTCCCGCAGTGGTCGGACCGGGGTTGCCGCCGCCCGGGCCTGGTCCTTTGCCTGCTGCCGTTCGATCCGTTTCAGGTCCCTTTTTCCGGGCGGGCGTGACTCCACCCCCGTGGCACCCTTTGGCGACTGGTAGGACGCGCCACCGGCGGCCATGATGGTGGTGGGGTTGCTTTGCCGGGCAATGAATTCCGTTGGTGATGCCGTGGTGGCAATGGCTTCAGTGGCGTTCGTGTCCGGCCCAGAGGCTGCCATGGCTGTGGTGGGAGCGGCAGGGAGGACAGCGGTGGCTGACTGTTGCTTGAGATCCAGCTGTTCGTCGGTGAGCGTCGTACGGATGTGGCGCAGTTCAGTCAGCAGTGCGGACCCGTCGATGGGCCTGTTCTCTGCGTCAACGGAGGTGCACCACTGCACCAGTTCGTCCAGGTCTTCGGCCAACCCGGGGGCTGCGTCCGACGGGCGGCCCACAGAGGCGTTCACGTGCTGGTAGGCCACATGGATGGGGGAGTCGCCGTTGTACGGTTGCTTGCCGGTCAGCATTTCGTAGAGCATGATTCCGGCCGAGTAGATGTCGCTGCGGGCGTCGGCAGGCCGGCCAAGCACAAGCTCCGGAGCCAAGTAAGCCACAGTCCCGATCAGGGCCCCGGTGCTGGTGTTGGCAGAGATGGCCCTGGCCAAACCGAAATCCCCGACCTTGATCCGACCATCGTCTGCGATCAGGACGTTCTCAGGCTTGATGTCGCGGTGGATCAAGCCTGATGAATGGGCGGCCGCCAGACCTTCGATCACGGGATCGATCAAGGCCAGGGCGAGGCGCGGGGGCAGCGCTCCTTGGGTATTGAGGACATCACGGAGGGTGTGCCCCTTGACGTACTCCATGACCAGGTACGCGATATGGCCGTCTTCGCCTTGATCCAGGACGCCGACTATGTGGGGGTGTGAGAGGCTGGCTGCGGCTTTTGCTTCGCGGCTCAGGCGCTCCAGGAAGGTCTGGTCGTTTGCCAGATGCGGGTGCAGGACCTTGAGGGCCACGTCGCGCTCCAGGCGTCTGTCAGTGGCCAGGTAGACGGTGGACATTCCCCCTTTCGCCAAGCGGGAACGGACCACGTAGCGCCCGTCCACGGTGGTACCGATGAGGTGGTCCTGCGTTGCTTCTTGCACCATACGATCCTAAACGAGACAGGGAAGGGGCCCGAATCCCCGGTGGGATGCGGGCCCCTTCCGAGGGTGCTGCAACAGGCCTAGCCGAACGTGCGCTGACGTGCCTTGATCGATTCGACGTAGCGTTTGGTGTCCTCGTACATGCCGTACTTGCTCACCGAATACTGTCCCTGGTAGTAACCGGCAATGGCCGTATCGAGATCCTTGCTGGTGGCCACCAGGACGCGGATGATCGCGACGCCGGCCGTGGCGTTGTCGTAGGGGTCCAGGAGGTTGAGTTTCCGGCCAACCAGGTCAGAGGCCCACTGGCCGGAGGACGGAATGACCTGCATGGTGCCGATGGCGTTGGCCGGGGAAACGGCCCGCTGGTCAAAACCGGATTCCTGCTCTGCGAACGCGAGGGCCAGCGACGGGCTGACGCCCATGCGCCGTGCCGTGTCAGCCACAATGGTCTTCATTTCAGCGCGGCTGGGCACCGGCGAAGCGTTGAGGAGTGCCTTGTTTTCATTCGCGGAGCTGACCACGGCCGGGGGATAGGTGAACCCCAGGAATGTGCTGGGCACCAGCGGTGTGGTCTCTCCGGCAGGCTGCAGGCTGCCGCCGGGGATGGTCAGCTTCTGGCCGGGGTAGATGACCGTGCTGGCGTTCACGTTGTTGGCCGACATGAGTGCGGAAAGCGAAACGCCCAACCGTGAGGCGATGGAGCTGAGGGTGTCGCCGGCCTTGATGGTGTAGGAACCCGTGCTTGCCAGGGGGGCAGGTGCTGGTGCCGGCGCTGGTGCGGGTGCCGGAGTTGCGGGCGCGGACGGCGCCGATCCGCCACTGACCTTGATTTTTTGGCCCGGGTAGATGATGGAGCTGCCATTGAGGTTGTTCCAGCTGAAGATGCTGGACAGCGGAACGCCGTGCTTGGCCGCAATGCCGCCGAGGGTATCGCCGGAGACAACCGTGTAGACGGTGGCGGTGCTCGCGGTGCCGGAGGCAGGCGGGGCGCTGGGCGCCGGGGCCGACGCAGCCGTTCCGGTGAGCTTGATGCTCTGCCCCGGGTAGATCAGCGTGGTGGGAGTCAGGTTGTTCAGCTGGAGCACCGCGGAGGTGTCGAGGTTGAAACGTCGGGCGATGGCGCTGATGGTGTCGCCTCGAACCACGGTGTAGCTGTCCGGAGTTGCGGGGGCCATCGGGCGGAGCGCCGCGGGAAGCGTGGCGGCCACTGCCTGCGCGGGGATCACCGTACCGGTCGTGACTGCCTGGGCCTTCATGGCGGCAGCGAGCGTGGCCGGTATTTTGCGGGGCTGGGGTGCGGGCGCTGCGATGGACGGTTGGGCCAGCGCAAGCGACGACAAAACCACAGCGGGAAGCGCGGCCGTGGTTGCCGCGATAACGGGCATGCTCATGGTTCGTTTCGGCGAGCGGGGCGTCGTCATGAAGGAGTCCTCATCTCAAACAGCGGGGGTTGATTGTTAACGCTGTTGTCAGTGTTGCCAATGTTACTGATGTTATCAATGGTGCAAGTGTGATCAGTGTGAATCTCTCATACTTATTCCGTGGACACAACAATTCCCGCGGGGGAAGATTCTTGATGCCATTTGTTGGTATGGGAATTGCAGGTAATAAGGGCTTCGACGTGGTCCCTTTCGGGCTCCGGCTAGGCGACGGGTGGGCCGGCATGGCAACCTTGATCCGTGAGTAATGTAGAAAGCCTTGTTTCCGAGTGGTTGCCGCTTCCGGATGTTGCCGGGTTGCTGGAAGTTTCCATCACCAAAGTCCATGGACTTTTGGATGAGCGTGCGCTCGTCGCCGTCAGGCGGGGAGAACGGAATATCCGCTCCGTCCCGGCCTTGTTTATTCAGGATGGCCATGTTGTGGACAGCTTGAAGGGGACCATTGCGGTCCTTAGTGACGCCGGCTACAACGACGAAGAGTTGATCACCTGGCTGTTTACTCCCGATGAATCACTGCGTGGCCGTCCCATTGACGCCTTGCGTGAGGGGCGTAAAACGGAGATCAGGCGCCGCGCCCAGTCGCTGGCCTGGTAATTGCGCCGGTTCACTTCCTAAAGCGGCAACTACTTAAAGCGACGACGACGGCGGTCCCCAAACCGCCGTCGTCGTCTCATGCCTTCTTTGCCTTGCTCCGCGCGGCTGACCTGCGCCCGGTGTCAGGCTGCGCGGCTGACGGCCGCTTCGGCCAGTTCTCCCAAAGCCTGCAGCGGGAGTGCATCCAGTGGCAGGCGTTCCAACGCTTCGAATGCGTCAGTGCTCAGCTGCGCGATCAGCGATTCCGTCGCGTCCAGAGCCCCGCAATCAACCATGAGATGGCGGATCCTGGCAACGTCCTCCTCAGCGAGTTCCGGGTTCCCCAGCATGCGGTCAAGGTAATCGGCTTCGGCCGCCGAAGCCTGATTAAGGGCAAAGCCAACCAGCACAGTGCGCTTGCCCTCCCGCAGGTCATCTCCGGCCGGCTTTCCTGTCGTTGCTGGGTCTCCAAAGACCCCAAGAACGTCATCGCGCATTTGGAACGCTTCACCGAGCGGGAGCGAAAAACCGGAGTACCCGGCAAGTAGTTCCGTGGAAGCACCGGCAAGGGCACCGCCCAATGCCAACGGATGTTCCGTGGAGTACTTGGCTGACTTGTAGCGGATGATGGAGCGGGCCCGGTCCACCGATCCCGCCCGGTCGCGCACGGGGCCGGCCACCTCTTCAAGGATGTCAAGGTATTGACCGGCCATCACCTCTGCCCGCATCACGTTGAAGATGCGGCGGGCAGGGCTCCCTGAAACGGCGCGGGGCCCAATCCCGGTAAAAGCCTCTTCGCTGAAGGAGAGACAGAGGTCACCGGTCAAAATTGCGGCAGCATCTCCAAAATGTTCGCTGTCCAGGGCCCAGCCGTTCGTTTCATGAAGCTGGCTGAACCGTTTGTGCACGCTTGGGCCGCCGCGCCGCGTATCGGAACGGTCGATGATGTCGTCGTGTATCAGTGCCGCAGCCTGGAAAAGTTCCAGGGCACATCCGGCTGTGACAATGTCCGCGTCGCCGGCGGGGCCGCCTGCGCCGCGCCAACCCCAGTAGCACATCAACGCCCTCAGCCGCTTGCCGCCGGTTACCAACGTCGAGATCGACCCGATGAGCGGATCGACGTCGGGTGAAACGGTAGCCATGACGTCGCGCTGTCCCGACAGGAAACTGCTGAGGCTGCCGGCGACGCCTTCAATGTATCGGGCCTGCTCTGACGCGACGGGGGACGCTGACGTCACTTGATGGACCCGGCTGCCACATTGGCGCCGATGGTGAAGGTAGAGACGCCTTCCTTTTGCATGATCGAGACATTCACTGTTTCACCATCACCGCGGACAAAGTCCAGGGAGGTGACGTTGCCCACCGCTTCCGGTCCGGGGACAAGCTTAAAGCCCTGGGCCTCGAGCGAGGACTTGTAGTAGTCCACCACGCCCTGCGGAGGCGCTTTGACGGTCCCTACCAGCGCCACGGTGGCCAGGGAGGCGTTCTTGTCGAAGCTGCTGGACCGTACCGAGGTGTTTGGCATGACGGGAATGAGCTTCTCAGGGAATCCGGGAACAAGCGCATTGACCGTGGCCGTGGCATTGGGGTCGGGTGCGCTGGACTCGGTGAACCCGGTGGTTTCAGGCGAGGGGGTGCTGCTCGCCGAAGACGCTGTCCCGGAGGGTGAGGGCGCCGGCGAAGCTGACGAAGATGAAGCAGCGCCGGTGGATGACGGAGCCGCCGAACCGCTGGGGGACGGCGTGCATGCGGAGACCGCCACTGCGACACTGACTGCGAGCAGGGCAAACCCTCGCGATTGAGGAGTTCCAAAGAGCTTCACAGGGTATCCTTCCTGGGGCTGAGCCGGACTTTGCCTCCAGTTTAGTCAGTGCCCGGGCATAGTATTGCCGTTGTGAGGCAGGAAGCACCCGGCGGCGAGTCAAGCGCTGGACACAGACCGGCCCGCAGCGCTGAAGAAGCCCTGCGGGAATTGAGGCGAACCAGCATCCTGCACGTTGATATGGACGCATTCTTTGTCTCCGTCGAACTCCGCAGCCGTCCCGAACTGCGGGGCAAGCCCGTGATCGTGGGATTCCCCGCGGACAGGTCCGTGGTCCTCTCTGCTTCCTATGAAGCCCGGACCACAGGGGTCAAGTCGGCCATGCCGATGTCCATTGCGATGAGGCGCTGTCCGGCGGCGGTCGTCATCAATCCCCGCCACACTCTGTACTACGAGGTGTCAGCGCAGCTCATGGAGATCTTCGGGTCCATTACGGACCTGGTGGAGCCTTTGAGCGTGGACGAAGCTTTCCTGGACGTTGGCGGGGCCATCCGCCGGCTGGGCACGCCCTTGGAAATTGGCCACCTCATCAGGCGCAGGGTCCAATCAGAGCTTGGCATCACGGCTTCCGTGGGGATTGCCGGCACCAAGTTCGTTGCCAAGATCGCCTCCACCCGGTGCAAACCCGACGGCATTTTGCAGATCGACGCCGAAGACACCCTTTCCTACCTTCACAGCCTTCCTGTTAGCGCCCTCTGGGGTGTGGGTGGCCAGACCGGGGAGGTCCTGGCGCGTATGGGCATCCGAACGGTCGCCGATGTGGCCGCCACACCCTTGTCCTCGCTGAAGAAGGTTCTTGGCGCAAGCGGGGAACATGTGTACAGGCTCTCCATGGGAATTGATCCCCGTCCAGTGACGCCCACCAGGGTTGAGAAGAGCATTGGTGCTGAAGAGACCTTCTCCGTAGACACAGCAGATGAAGAACTGCTGCACAGGGAGTTGTTGAGGTTGTCCCACCGGACGGCCAGTCGTCTCCGGAGTTCCGGAATGCTCGCACGGACGGTCGCCTTGAAGCTCCGGTATGCCGATTTCTCCACGGTGTCCCGGAGCCGCACTGTGCACACGCCGGTAGACAGTGCCCAGTTGATCTACCAGGTGGCCATGCAGCTGCTCGACTCCTTGGGCCCGCGTTCCATGAGCGTCAGGCTGGTGGGAGTGCGGGCGGAGCAATTGGAACCGGCAGGTCAGACGTCGATGCAATTGAGCCTGGACCGCCGGGATGACAACTGGCGGGCAGCCGAGCAGGCCCTGGACAGGGTTTCCCAGCGATTTGGTTCCAAAACCCTGCTTCCGGCCCGGCTCCTGGAACCCGGTAAACCTGCCTCGGAGGCCTGAACCCTGTGACCTTGGTCCCGCACGGCCCCAGGCGTCTTTCAGAACGGCCCCGGACAAACTATCCTATTTATTACAGAGATTTAGATCGTCTGGACAAACTGTTTCCTGAACAGTCGGCCCTGAGGTATCCGCTGAACCAAGAGGGTATTTTGGGAACGAAATTCTTGGTCCGATCGTTGGGGTAAACAGACGCACAGGACGCGTTATGTCCAGACGCTGGCTGACTAAAGGAGGTCGCGATGCCCCTCTCGGAGCACGAACAGAAGCTGCTTGAGCAACTTGAAAAGCAACTTCATGAGGACGATCCGAAGTTTGCCAACACCATGGGTTCGGATCCCATCCGCAGCTGGTCGACCAGGCATGTCATCATTGGCGTCCTTGGGGCAATCGCCGGCATTCTTCTCCTGCTGGTCGGCGTCTCGCTGCAGGCGATACCTGTGGGTGTCCTCGGCTTCATAGTCATGGGTGCTGGCGTGTACTTCGCGACGTTGCGTGGAGCGGCTTTCGGGAAATCCGGTAAGGGAAAGCCCGCCAAGGCCAAGCCCAAGAGCACCTTCATGAGCAGCCTCGAAGAGCGCTGGGATGAACGACGCCGCGACGACCACTGACGGAGGCCGTGTCACTTCTCCCGGCAGCAGGCCATCGTGAGTCAGTCGCGCCCCTGAGCCCGCTCGTGGATTAAACACTTCCAAAGCTTTGACAAGGACCCGCCAAGCGGGTCCTTTCGCATTTAAGGGTTGCAACGCCCGGCCCCTCCATTTCCCACCACCAGCTCCACTTTCCTCCCGCCGAAAGCGGTTTTGGGGTGCAGAGCGCTTCCCAGGCGCCTTTCAGCTTCCCGGCGCGGGACTTGGACGTCGGCCGACGTGTCGATACCTCCACTTCACTCCACCCCCGGAAAACCCGCGGCAATTCGGCCCCGAGGAATCTCAAAGTGGTGGAGAAACGCCCACGAGTGCGTTGACTGTGGTGCGTTGTGGAGTAAAGTGGAGCACATAAGAGGGTAGTGGCAGTGTTGGGTATGTACGGGCACCTTGACTGAGGGGCGGTGGGGCCAGTGTTTCTGGGCACTCACTCGCCGCGTCTCGATGAAAAGGGCCGGATCATACTTCCCGCCAAGTTTCGTGAGGAGCTTGCAGAGGGACTGGTCCTCACAAGGGGCCAGGAGCGCTGCATCTACGTCTTCAGCCAGAAGGAATTCGAACGTATCCACGAGTCGATGCGGGAAGCGCCATTGTCTTCCAAGCAGGCACGTGACTACATCCGGGTCTTTCTGTCCGGAGCCTCGGACGAAGTACCTGACAAGCAGGGGCGCGTGACCATTCCACCGGCGCTCCGTGCATACGCAGGCTTGGGAAGGGAGCTGGCAGTGATTGGTGCCGGCACCCGGGCCGAGATCTGGGATGCAGACGCTTGGAACGAGTACCTCAACGAGAAGGAAGCAGCCTTCTCGGAAACGGATGACGACAATCTGCCCGGGTTCATCTAACCGGTCGGTGGAAGCAGTACCGCTTCTTGAATGGGATCTCCAGCCGCCCATCGGACAGTCTTCCTGGCTCAACTTCCCCTGAGCCAGGCCGGCGGACGATAGGCGCGGATGGGGATCCGGTTCAAGAATCACCATGCACGTAACTGAGGAAAGAGGAGGCAGCGTGGAAGAGCAGGACGCGGCAAAGCCCACATCGGAGCGCCACGTGCCCGTCCTGAAAGACCGCTGCATCAACCTGCTCGCTCCCGGCTTCGAAGCTGCCAGGAGCAGGGGAGAGACTCCTGTTGCCATCGATGCGACTCTCGGCATGGGTGGGCACTCCGAAGCGATGCTGCAGCGCTTTCCCGATCTTCACCTCGTTGGCATTGACCGGGACGAAGAAGCACTTTCACTGGCCGGCGCCCGGCTGGAGCCCTTTTCGCAGCGCACTGACCTTGTTCACGCCGTCTATGACGAGATCGAGGACGTGCTGGCTGACCTCGGAATTCCGGAGGTCCACGGCATCCTGATGGACCTGGGAGTTTCCTCGCTGCAGCTGGACGAACGCGAACGTGGATTCGCCTACTCCTATGACGCTCCTCTGGACATGCGCATGGACACGAGCCGCGGGCAGACCGCCGCCGACGTCGTGAACACCTACAGCGAAGAAGATCTTGTCCGCATCATCCGCAAATGGGGCGAGGAGAAGTTCGCCGGACGGATTGCCAACAGGATCGTCAACGCGAGGGCGGAGAAGCCATTTGCCACCACGGGCGAGCTCGTGGAGCAGATTCGCAGCGTGGTTCCTGCCGCCGCAGCGAAAAGCGGGGGACACCCTGCCAAGCGCACCTTCCAGGCTTTGCGCATCGAGGTCAACGAGGAACTCGATGTCCTGGAACGCGCAGTTCCGGCCGCAGTGGCCGCCACGGCGTTGGGTGGCCGCGTGGTGGTGATGTCCTATCACTCGCTGGAAGACAAGATCGTCAAGTCCGTATTCCAGAAGGGCTCGAAATCCTCGGCGCCGCTCGGGTTCCCGGTGGAGCTCGAGGAACACAAAGCTGAATTGAAGACAATCACCAAAGGCACGGAAGTGCCCACAGCGGCAGAAATCGCAGAGAACCCGCGCGCGGCTTCTGCGCGGCTGAGGGCCGTCGAACGCATCAAATCGAGGAGAGACGCATGAGCAACGCCGCAGCGAGGACTTTGCCCTCCGTGGTGGGCAACACTGCCCGCGCGCTTCCAACACCGGCAGGGAAGCCGGATGTCGCCCGCCGGCCGCGCACGCCGCTCTCCGTTGTACGCAGTGCTCCCGGCAGGCGCAGGACCCCCTTCGTGGTTCTGTGCTTCGTGGCCATGGCAGCGGCGCTCCTGACGGTCCTGGTGCTGAACATCTCCGTGTCGACGGCGCAGTACCAGCTGGTGCAGCTCAAGGCGCAGGCCGCGACCCTTAACAAGGAAAACCAGGACCTGACACAGAAGAAGCAGAACTTCGAAGCTCCCCAGAATCTGGCCGCCAAGGCTACAGAATTGGGTATGGTTCCTTCCACGGTCAAAGGCCAGATCGACCTGAACACCATGACGGTGACCGGGAAGGCTACTCCCGCAGTCAAGGGCGACAGCCCCGGGGCTGTTCTTGCTCCTCCGGCCGTCGGGGGCGTATTGGATGTTGTTCCCTCGGTGACCACCAAGGATCCTTTGGAGAACCTCAAGCCAGTCACCCCCGCGGCGCCGGCAGCGTCGGCCGCGCAGGCAACTGCGTCGGCAGCTCCGGCGTCCCCGGCAGCGAAACCGCCGGTGGATCTTCATGGAGGGTCGGTCCCGGCCCCCCAGCAGAAGACTCCCGGACAGTAGTCCATCCGTCCACTGAACCAAGGCCAGCAGCAAGGAATCAACGTGGCTCAGAACCCCGGCACATCGAATAAAACGAAGACGCCGGCGGCACGAAGGCGGCTGCGCGTTGGGCTCGGCATCATGCTGACCCTGCTGCTGGTGGTCGGGGGCAAGTTGTTCATGGTCCAGGGCCTGGACATGGGCGGGATGGCCGAGGCTGCCCTTGCCAAGCGCCTGACCCCCCAGGTCCTCCCTGCTGAGCGTGGGCAGATCCTGGACGCGAACGGCACTGTTCTGGCCAGCAGCGTCATTCGGTACAACATCGTCGTCGACCAGACCGTGAATACGAACACCGAGACGTTCCACCGCTACAACGAGAAAACGGAAAAGCTCGACGAAATCACGCGTGACCAGGGCATTGCTGATCTTGCGGCCTTGCTCGGGACCGACGTCGCCAAGGTCCGGGAGTCCCTGACGGGGGATAAGCGCTACTTTGTGGTCGCCAAGGACATCAAGCCTGAGCTGGAGGACCGGATCACCAAGCTCTACATCCCGGGACTCAAAGCTGAAGGCATCAGCAAACGCGTCTACCCGAATGGCAGTGTGGCCGGAGGGGTAGTGGGTTTCCTCAAGGACGGGACCACCGGCCAGGCGGGCATCGAGCAAACCCAGGACGAGATTCTCCGCGGTACTGAAGGCAAGCGCGTCTTCGAGATCGGTGCCGACGGCCTCCGTATTCCCGTGGCCACTGATGAACTGACACCCGCCGTCGACGGCAGTGACGTCAAACTGACCATCAATACCGACATCCAGTACTTCGCTCAACAGGCTATTCAGAGCCAGGTCAACAAAATGAATGCCGAGTGGGGTTCGATCGTCGTGATCGACACGAAGACCGGCAACCTCATCGCCCTGGCCGACACCAATGCCCCGGACCCGAACGACCCAGGCAAAGTCGACGCCAAGGACCGTGGCGTGCGTTCGGTGACTGCCGCCTACGAGCCCGGCTCCGTCCAGAAGATGATCACCGCTGCGGCGGCAATCGAGGAGGGCAAGTCCTTCCCGCTGGACCACTTCACCATTCCGCCCGCATACACCATTGACGGACAGACCTTCACGGACGCTTTCGAGCACGGCACCGAAGAACGCACCCTCGCCGGCATCCTGGGCTGGTCCATGAACACCGGCACCGTGATGGTCGGGAGCCGCCTGAGCAAAGAGCAGCGGTATGACTGGCTGAAGAAGTTCGGCATCGGAGAGCAGACGGACATCGGGCTGCCGGCCGAAGCGACGGGCATCCTCGCCACGCCAGACCAATGGGATGAACGCCAGCAGTACACGGTGCTCTTCGGACAGGGCGTGTCGCAGTCGACGCTGCAGACGGTCCGGGCCTTCCAGAGCATCGCCAACAACGGGGTGATGCTCCAACCCCGGCTGATTGACGGTTACATCGGCCCCGACGGCCAGGAGCAGAAGGCCCCTGCCAAGGATCCGCGCCAAGTGGTCTCGAAGGAGACCGCCCAACAGGTCAGGGACATCCTGGAGAGCGCAGTGACCGAGGGACAGATCAAGGATGCCGCCATCGACGGCTACCGTGTCGGCGCCAAGACCGGTACGTCCCAAGCCCCGCGTGAGGACGGACTGCCGGGCTTCGATGGCTACACTGCCTCGATGGTTGGCATGGCCCCCATGGATGACCCCCGGTTCATCGTGGAAGTGGTCTTGCAGCGCCCCAAGGGAAACATCTATGGAGTCACCAACGGCCCGGTGTTCCGGTCAGTGATGGCACAGGTCCTGAGGACCTACAACGTGGCCCCATCCACCGGGACTCCCGCGCGGCTGCCCCAGTTCGTCAAGTAAGCTTCTTGGGCGTCTGTTTCGGTCACCATTCGATCCACCACTAACGGCCCGGGCGCCGCTGGCCCCCGGCCGGTCGTTCCACGAGCACCAACGGAGAACCACGTGTCAGAGCACAAAGAGGCAGCTTCCAATACCGCGACGCCGGATGCCGGACGGTCAGCTTTCCGTCCCGCATCCGTTGCTGCGGTGCCCCTGGCGGCCATAGCGGGAGCGCTGGGAGTAACGGCCCCTGACGGCAGCCAGGACCTTGGCGTCACCGGCATCACGCTCAATTCCCGTGCCGTTGAACCGGGCGATCTCTACATGGCCCTGCCGGGCGCCACGCGCCACGGTGCCGATTTCGTACCCCAGGCCGTGGAGGCCGGTGCCGTCGCAGTGGTTACGGACGACGCCGGTGCACGCCAGCTTGCGCTGGCAACGGAGCAGCCCGTCCCTGTCCTCATCATTGCGGAGCCGCGGGCCGCCGTCGGGCCTTTGTCCGCGCTGATCTATCGCAGCCAACCGGAGGATGCGGCCTTCCCGTCGCTTTTCGGCGTCACGGGGACCAATGGCAAGACCACCACCACTTACTTCATCAACTCGCTGCTGCGTGCCTTGGGCAAGCAGCCGGGCCTGATCGGGACCATCGAGATAGTGGCCGGGGGAGAACCCATCCCGAGCCTCCTGACCACCCCGGAGTCCCCGGATGTCCACGCACTGCTCGCATTGATGCGGGAGCGGGGCCTGGACGCGGCGTCCATGGAGGTTTCATCGCACGCGATCTCCTACCGCCGGGTGGACTCTGTCATGTTCGACGTCGCTGGATTCACCAACCTCACCCAGGACCATCTGGACCTCCACGGCAGCATGGAGGAGTACTTCAACACCAAGGCCGAACTCTTCACCGCCGGACGTGCACGCCAGGCTGTTGTCACGGTCGACGACGAATGGGGCCGCAAGCTTGCCGGCCTGGCGGATATTCCGGTCACCACGCTTTCAGCGGCTTCTTCCAGTGGCGCCCCGGACGCTGACTGGCACGTCGCGTCCATCAACCCGCGCGGGTTGGGTTCGGAATTCGAACTGCACCACACGGACGGCCGGACTTTGCGGGTCCACACCGGCTTGCCGGGCGACTTCAACGTGGCAAACGCGGCGTTGGCTACCGTCATGGTCCTGGCGTCCGGGGTGAATGAATCCGAGCTCCAGGACGCCTTGGATGCCCACGATCCTTTTACGGTTGCTGTTCCCGGGCGCATGCAGCTCGTCTCCACGGAGCCCGCCGCCGTTGTTGATTTTGCCCACAATCCTGATGCCCTGGCCCGTGCACTGATGGCGGTCCGGTCACCGGAGGAAGAGTCGCGCGTCATCGTGGTTTTTGGCGCCACAGGACAACGTGACCAAGGCAAAAGGCCTACCATGGGCGCAATCGCGGCCCGTCTGGCCGACGTCGTGATTATCAGCGATGACGACCCCCACGATGAGGATGCCGCCGCCATCCGCGCTGAGGTGCTGGCGGGCGCCTTTGCTGCGCGGGAGGGAGAGAACCTGGGCAGCGAGATCATCGAGTCCTACCCGAGGGATGCTGCCATCCGCCTCGCCGTTGACCTGGCGACGGCGAAGGACACCATCCTCATCGCAGGACGCGGCCACGAGGTGTGGCAGGAAGTACAAGGCGTAAACCTCGCCCTGGACGACAGGGTCGAGTTGCGGGCCGCCTTGACATCCAAGGGATTCAGCGTTYCATCCGACCAGCGGATAGAGTCCTAAACCGAGATGATTGCACTTACTGCGGCGGAGATCGCCGACATCACCCATGGCCGTTTGACCGGAGATCCGGGCATCGTGCCCTCCTCTGTGGTTACTGACTCACGGGAGGCGACGCCCGGCTCGTTGTACGTGGCCAAACCCGGCGAGCACGCCGATGGCCACGACTTCGTCGATGCCGCGTTTGAGCGTGGCGCCGTTCTGGTCCTCGCCGAACGTGAGGTGACCGATGCCCACGGCAGCCCATATCCCGCCGTCGTGGTCGATGACGCTGTCCTGGCCATGGGCGCCCTGGCGGCTGAAGCGGTCCGGCGCATCCGGGCCGACCGCGAACAGCGCGGCGAGCAGTTCACGGTTGTTGGAATCACCGGCTCAGCCGGCAAGACCACCACCAAGGATCTCCTTGCCGGCGTGTTGTCGACGGCAGGCGCCACTGTGGCGCCACAGGGTTCGTACAACGGCGAGGTGGGTGTTCCGCTCACGGTTTTCGCCGCTGACACCGATACGCGCTTCCTTGTCATCGAGATGGGTGCCACCGGCCTGGGCCACATCAAGTACCTCGCGGAGATGGTCAAGCCGGACATCGGTGTAGTCCTGGTAGTCGGGACCGCCCATGCCGGCGAATTCGGCGGTGTGGAGAACATCGCCAAAACCAAGGGTGAACTGGTCGAAGCCCTTAGCGAAAACGGCACTGCGGTCATCAACCTCGACGACGGCCGCGTAGCTGCCATGCGCGCCCGCACCAAGGCCAAGGTCCTGGGGTTCACGGCCTCGCCCGCTACCACCGAAGAGGTGGAAGCCCGCAACGTCGTGGTCAACGACCAGGGCTTCCCCGACTTCGACCTCATACTTCCCGACGGCGGCCCTTCTGTTCCGGTGCGGAGCCGCCTGATCGGTGGCCACCACGTGACCAACCTGCTCGCAGCTGCGTCAGCGGCTTTTGCGGCCGGGATTCCAGCCGTCGACATCGCCTCGTCACTCAGCTCCCAGTCGGCAGCCAGCCGTTGGCGCATGGAGCGAACAGAACGTGAAGACGGCGTGACCATCATCAACGATGCCTACAACGCGAACCCGGAATCCATGCGCGCTGCTCTGCGCACTCTTGCAGACCTTGGACAAGGCAGGAGGACCTGGGCTGTCCTTGGCGCCATGCTCGAGCTGGGCGAAGACTCCATCCGCGAACACACTGCGGTTGGCACTCAGGTGGTCCGGCTGAACATCTCCAGGCTGGTGGTGGTGGGACGCGAAGCCCGCGCCCTCTATGTCTCTGCCATCCAGGAAGGCTCCTGGGGGGATGAATGTTCCTTCACCGAGACTGTGGAGGAAGCATACGAACTCCTGCAGAACGAACTCAGACCAGGCGACCTCGTGTTGTTCAAGTCCTCCAATGGTGTGGGGCTCAGGCACTTGGGGGATCGGATAGCATTACCTCCACGGGCCGAGCCCACCGGAGAAAGCGCGGCTGAAGCTGCCGCAAGCGAAGGGAACGAGCAGCTGTGATTGCACTTTTGATCGGCGCCGGCGTCGCCCTTCTGGTGGCCTTGATAGGCACACCCCTCTTCATCAGGTTCCTGGTAGCCAAGAGTTACGGGCAGTTCATCCGCGATGACGGCCCCACTTCGCACCACACCAAGCGCGGCACCCCCACCATGGGCGGGACCGTCGTGGTGGCGGCTGTGCTCATCAGCTACTTTGTGACGCACCTGATCATGTGGATGATGAACCCGCGGTCCGCCGGGCCATCGGCGTCAGGTCTTCTTCTGCTGTTCCTCATGGTCGGCATGGGCTTCGTGGGATTCCTGGATGACTACATCAAGATCTCGAACAAACGCAGCCTGGGCCTGAACGCCCGAGCCAAACTCATCCTCCAGGCAGCCGTTGGCATCATCTTCGCCGTGCTCGTCCTGCAGTTCCCGAATGAGGACGGGCTCCGTCCGGCCTCGACGCAGATCTCGCTGGTGCGGGATATTCCCTGGCTGGATCTCGCCTTCGGCGGGACAGTACTGGGCGCTATCTTGTTCATTGTCTGGTCCAACCTGATCATCACGGCAGCAACCAATGGCGTGAACCTGACAGACGGCCTGGACGGGCTGGCCGCCGGAGCATCCATCATGGTCTTCGGCGCCTACACCATCATGGGTATCTGGCAGAACAACCAAGCATGCGGTTCACCCAAGGAAGCGGGCAGCGGTTGCTACCAGGTCCGCGACCCCATGGATCTGGCCTTGCTCGCGGCCATCCTCAGCGCAGCCCTGGTCGGGTTCCTCTGGTGGAATACGTCACCGGCCAAGATCTTCATGGGCGACACCGGCTCGCTGGCAATCGGCGGAGCCGTGGCAGCATTTGCCATCCTTTCCCGGACGGAGCTGCTGTTGGCTTTCATCGGCGGCCTGTTCGTGCTCATTACCCTGTCGGTCATCATCCAAGTGGGCTTCTTCAAGCTCTCAGGCGGTAAACGGGTGTTCAAAATGGCCCCGCTCCAGCACCACTTCGAACTGAAGGGCTGGGCCGAGGTCACCGTGGTGGTCCGCTTCTGGATCCTCGCCGGGCTGTTCGTGGCCGCAGGTTTGGGAATTTTCTACGCTGAATGGGTGGTGCTGCTGTGAACGAGACCCCTGGAACCATGTCCTCTTCATCCGACCGGCTCAAGGAGCTGACCAGCTGGGATTCCAACTGGAGCGGGCTGCGGGTCGTGGTGACGGGTATCGGCCTGTCCGGCTTTTCCGCTGCCGACACCCTGATTGAGCTCGGAGCCAAGGTAGTAGTGGTGGACGCCGCAACCACCGACAAAGCCAAAGCTCAGGCAGACACCCTGAAAATCGTCGGCGCCGTTGACGTCCTGCTGGGGGAGGACGCTGTCAGCACCCTCCCGCTGATTGAGGACAGCCTGCCCGACCTCGTGGTAACTTCTCCCGGCTGGCGTCCGGATCAAGCCCTGCTGGCGGCGGCCAAGCGCAAGCACATCGCCGTGTGGGGCGACGTCGAATTGGCGTGGCGTCTCCGGGTCCGTGAAGGGCGCAAGACCACCGACTGGCTGACCATCACCGGCACCAACGGCAAAACCACCACGGTGGGGATGACCGAGTCAATGCTGCAGGCTGCCGGCTTGAAGGCCATCGCGGTCGGCAATGTTGGAACGCCGATCCTGGACGCCCTGCGGGACCCGGTGGACTATGACGTCTTTGCTGTGGAACTGTCCAGCTTCCAGTTGCATTGGAGTCACTCGCTCTCGCCCGTGGCAAGTGTGTGCCTCAATGTCGCGGAGGACCATGTGGACTGGCACGGTTCCTATGCGTCCTACCTCGCGGACAAGGCCAAGGTGTACGAGAACACCCAAAAGGCAGCGATCTACAACGCCGAGCAAATCGAAACCGAGCGCATGGTCGAGAATGCGGACGTTGTGGAGGGTTGCCGGGCCATCGGTTTTACCACCAACACTCCTGCCATCAGCATGCTGGGCGTCGTGGACGGTCTGCTGGTGGACCGCGCTTTCATCGCCGAACGCAAGGATTCGGCAGCGGAACTGGCCGCGATGACAGATCTTGGCCCGGTGGCCCCGCGCCACATGGTGGCCAACGCGCTGGCCGCCGCGGCATTGGTCCGGGCCTACGGTGTGGAACCCTCGGCTGTGAAGCAGGGACTGGTCAACTACCTCCCCGGCGCGCATCGGATCCAACTGGTAGCCAAGCACAACGGCATCCTGTGGATCAACGACTCGAAGGCGACGAATCCGCATGCGGCATCGGCGGCACTCTCGGCCTTCCAGAACGTGGTGTGGATTGCCGGCGGCCTGTCCAAGGGCGTCAACTACGACGAGCTGGTCAAGGAACATGCACGGCGGCTCAAGACCGTGGTGCTCATCGGAACCGACACCGCCTCGCTGGAGGCCTCCCTCCAGCGACACGCGCCGGATGTCCCGGTGATAGCCCAGGCCAAGGGTGACACTGAGAGTGTGCAGACCGCAGCCGGTAACGCCGCTTCGCCAATTTTCGGCGAGACCATCATGGCCCAGGCCGTGGCGTCCGCAGCCGGAGTGGCAACCTCGGGCGATACCGTCCTCATGGCACCAGCGGCTGCATCCATGGATCAGTTCTCTTCCTACGCTCACCGTGGCGACGCATTCGTCCAGGCAGTTCGCGAGCTTGTGGAAGGGCAGGCACAGACCACCGAGGAGTAACAATGGTCAGCACGCCCACCCGCACCCGCGGCAAAGAGCCACGGGACGGGAAGAACAAGGCCACGCCCCCGGCCGCCAGGCAGCCCAAAGGGTTACGCCGGCACTGGCGCAGCTTCTGGGAGGGCCTCGAAGGCAAAAGCAAGGCGCCCAACAGCTCCACTTACTACCTCATTCTCGGTTGTGCCCTGGCGTTGACGGCCATTGGCATCATGATGGTGTTGTCCGCTTCCAGCGTCGAAGCCATCTCGGAGGGAAAGTCCCCCTACGCGGATGCGTTGAAGCAGGCCGTGTTCGGCGTCGTCGGCCTGGTCGCCATGTACGTCATTTCACGAACCAACGTGAACTGGATGAAGAAACTTTCCTGGTGGGCTCTTGGCGCCGTCGTGGTCCTCCTGGCCTTGGTCCAGGTCATGGGCAACAGCGTCAACGGAAACAAGAACTGGATCGACATCGGCGGTGTCACGCTCCAGCCTTCGGAGATGTCCAAGCTGGTCCTTTGTGTCTGGATTGCCGCCGTGCTTGCCCGGAAACAAAAGCTCCTTAACCGGTGGATGCATGTGATCATCCCGGTTGTGCCGGGTGCCGGACTGGTCATCGGTTTGGTGATGCTCGGTAATGACCTCGGAACAGTCATTGTCATTGCAGCCATCGCCGCCGCAGGGCTCTACTTCGCCGGCGTTCCGGGGCGCATGCTCGGCATCGCCGGCGCCGTGGGTATCGTCGGGGCTGTGCTGGCCACCGTCAGCAGCTCCAACCGGATCTGCCGCATCACGTCATGGCTCGGAACGGCGTCCGCGACGTGCACCGAACAGTTCGACTTCGATTTCCAGTCAACGAACGGCATGTACGGCCTGGCCCAGGGTAGCTGGACAGGCCTGGGCCTTGGCCAGAGCCGGCAGAAGTACAACTGGCTTCCGGAAGCCCACAACGACTTCATCTTCGCCATCATCGGTGAGGAGCTCGGCCTTGTGGGAACCATTGTGGTCCTGGTGCTGTTTGCCATCCTGGGCATTGCGATTTTCCGGGTCGTGGTCCGCCAGACGGACCCGTTCCAACGGACCCTTGCCGGCGGCATCATGGTGTGGCTCCTGGGCCAGGCGAGCATGAACATGGCGGTGGTAACGCAGTTGCTGCCAGTGGTGGGAGTGCCTTTGCCGTTCATCTCATATGGCGGTTCGGCGCTGATCATGTCCCTGTGCGGTGTGGGCGTAGTGTTGTCCTTGGCCCGCGGCCAGCTGCCACCCCAGCAACGTCCACGATTCCTGCCGCGCCGCTCACCCAAACCCGCACGAAAGCGTACCTAGCACTTCATGACTTCTGATTCCCACGCGACCAAGCCTTTGTCCGTCGTCCTCGCAGGCGGCGGAACTGCCGGGCACATCAGCCCTTTGCTCGCCATTGCTGATGCCATCAGGGAAAAGCGTCCGGAGGCGTCCATCCTGACTGTTGGCACGCCGTCGGGAATGGAAACCAGGCTCATCCCGGCGGCCGGTTACGAGCTCGCCACCATTGACCGTGTCCCGTTCCCCCGACGGCCTTCCGTTGATCTGCTCAAGCTTCCGGGCCGCCTGGGCGGGGCAGTCAAGCAAGCCCGCCGGATCCTGGAGAACGCACGAGCCGACGTCCTGGTAGGTGTCGGCGGCTACGTCTGCACCCCCCTGTACCTTGCAGCACGGAAGCTCGGCATCCCGATCGTGGTCCACGAAGCCAACATGAAGGCAGGGCTGGCCAACCGGGTCGGCGCCCGGTTCAGCAACCACGTCGCCGTGGCTTTTGCCGGTACCCGCCTGAGGGGCGCACGCCATGTAGGCATGCCCATGCGGCGTGCCATCTCCACTCTCGACCGGAGCGCAGCGGGTCCGGCTGCCAAAGCCATGCTCGGCCTCGATGCGGACCGGCCGGCCCTGATCGTGACCGGAGGCTCTTCCGGAGCGCTCAGCATCAACCGTGCCATCGCCGCAGCTTTGCCTGCCTTCGGGGCTGCAGGGGTCCAGACGCTCCACATCACAGGTGTTGGCAAAGCCGTCAAGAACGACGACGGCGGCCTGCTGGCCGGTGAAGGCTACCGGCAGGTTGAGTACGTGGACGGGATGGAGAACGTCTACGCTGCTGCTGACGTCCTGCTGGCCCGCGCGGGAGCCGGAACGGTTAGCGAAGTGGCAGCAGTCGGCGTGCCGGCGGTCTTTGTGCCGTTGCCGATCGGAAACGGGGAGCAGGCCCTGAACGCGGCTCCCTTGGTGGAAGCCGGCGGTGCGTTGTTGATCGCGGACCAGGACCTTGACCCGCAGTGGCTGGAACGCGAGCTCATTCCCCTGCTCTCGGACCGCGAACGACTGAACGACATGGCCCGGAAATCCGAGGCCCTTGGTATTAGAAACGCCGATCAGCGCATGGCTGATCTCGTCCTGGAAGCGGTATCCGCATGACCACCAGCATCGCACCCCTTGAGACCCTCGGCCGGGTCCACTTCATTGGTATCGGCGGTGTCGGCATGTCCGCCGTTGCACGCATCATGGTTGCCCGTGGAGTTACCGTAAGCGGCAGCGACGCCAAGGATCTGCCAGTCATGCAGGATCTGGCTGCTGCCGGAGCACGCATCGCCGTCGGGTACGACGCGGCAAACCTGGGTGACGCCCAGACCATCGTCGCTGGATCAGCCATCCGGGCCGACAATCCTGAACTCGTGGCGGCACGAAGTGCCGGGCTGCCTGTCCTGCACCGCTCAGAAGGCCTGGCGGCCACCATGGCGGGACACCGGGTGGTCACGGTAGCCGGTACGCACGGGAAGTCCACCACAACGTCCATGGTTGCAGTCCTGCTCAAGGAAGCCGGCCTGGACCCGTCCTTCGCCATTGGGGCGAACGTCCCCGCGCTTGGGGTCAATGCAGCCCATGGCTCCTCGGATATTTTCGTGGCCGAGGCGGACGAATCAGACGGCTCATTCCTGAACTACCAGCCGCTCATCTCCGTCGTGACGAATGTCGAAGCGGACCATTTGGACCACTACGGCACACCCGAAGCTGTCTTTGCTTCCTTCGACGCGTTCGCAGCGCTGCTGCCCGCCGACGGCGTACTGCTGGCGTGCGCCGACGACCCCGGAGCGCTGGCACTCGCCGAACGAACAGCGGCCAAGGAAAGCACCCGGGTCTTGACGTACGGAACGTCACCCGACGCAGACGTCAGGCTCCACGATGGTGGACCCGGAGAGGTGTCGGTGGGTCTTGGCAACGACATTCACCGCCTCGAACTCCAGGTACCCGGACGCCACAACGCGCTCAACGCAGCGGCTGCCTTCGCCGTCGCGCTTGAACTGGGGGTGGCCCCTGCGGCTGCCGCGGCAGCGCTGGGACACTTCACTGGAGCCTCGCGCCGGTTCGAGCTGAAGGGGCAGGGGAGGAGCGTGCGGGTCTACGACGACTACGCACACCACCCCACGGAAGTCCGTGCCGCCCTGTCTGCTGCCCGTTCGGTAGCCGGCGGCCACAAAGTCCACGTTCTCTTCCAGCCGCACCTCTTCTCGCGCACGCGGGAATTCGCCGGGGAGTTTGCCTCGGCACTCGGGGCGGCAGATACAGCGCTGATCCTGGATATATATCCGGCGCGCGAGGACCCGATTCCCGGCGTGACCAGTTCGCTGATCTCCGACCGGCTGTCGAATGGGCGCCTGGTTACCGGGGCCGAGGCCGTGGACGCCATTGCGGCGGTTGCAACGGAGGGCGACGTGGTGATCACGGTGGGGGCCGGGGACGTTACAGCCTATGGTCCCGCCATTGTGGAGGCGTTGGGTGGCTAGCACCCGGAAGCCCACGTTCAAGCCGGCTGCCCGCCAACCGGAACCTGCGGCGGGCCGTTCGGCCAAGCCCGGGGGCCATGACTCCGGCGCCATCATCAGTGCGCAACGGGATCTTGAACCTGACGTGAAACCGGCAGATAAAGCCGGCCGCAAGTTGCCTGAGAAGACTGCTGACAAAGCCCCCGGAAAACCTGCCGGGAAGTCCGGCGGGAAGGCAGGCGCGACGGCAACCAAGTCTGCTGCGTCATCCGGGGACAACATCATTGCGTTCCCCGAACCCAAGCGCAGGCGCCAACGCCGCATCGTGTGGTGGACGGTTTCCGTGGTGACAGCATTTATTGCCGTGCTTATTGCCGGGGCCATCTTCTCGCCGGTATTGGCAGTACGGACCATCACGGTTGACGGCACCACCCTGCTGACGCCCGACGCCGTGCAGAAGGCGTTGTCCGGCCTCGAGGGCAAGCCGCTGCCGCAGGTCACTGAGCAGGACATCAATGAGCTCCTTAAGCCCCTGGTCCAGGTCCGATCGGCAACCATGGAGGCCCGGCCGCCGTCGGGGCTGTTGGTGCATGTCAACGAGCGTGTTCCGGTGGCGCTGTTGAAGCAGGGCGATTCCTACATCATGGTTGACGTTGATGGGGTCCAGTTGGGTGCGACGCAGGATCCTTCTGCCGTGGCACTGCCGTTGATCGATGCTGGTGCCGGATCGACCAATACGGAATTGTTCAAGGCGATCGCCGCGGTCCTGGATACCTTGCCTGCGGATGTCCGGGCCCGGATGTCGACGGCGTCTGCGGCTTCGGTCGACGCCGTGGAACTCAAACTCGTGGACGGAAAGACTGTAGTGTGGGGCAA
Source organism: Paenarthrobacter sp. TAF1 (assembly GCF_052113825.1). NCBI lineage: Bacteria > Bacillati > Actinomycetota > Actinomycetes > Micrococcales > Micrococcaceae > Paenarthrobacter > Paenarthrobacter sp. TAF1. The sequence continues at coordinate 27,668 of NZ_JBFRDO010000016.1, read as the reverse complement.
TGCCGAGGACAGGGAGCTGAAGGCGAAGGCACTTGAGGCACTGCTCAAGATGCCTGCCGATCCGAAGGTTCCCGTCAGCGTCTATGACGTCAGTGTTCCACGGCATCCATTCACCAAATAGGCAGCTTTGACGATGTAAATCCACTGCCGCCGGTAGCCCTTAATTTGCGACATTCCCACGACACGCGCAAGCGGTCATTGCATGTGCGAACCATAGGAAATACCGTCGCAGTAGAGTTACTTGACATAACTATAACCTTCAACTAGAGGGTTAAGGTCCAAGGATTCAAGTTGGACTCGATCAGTTTCGCTATAGGACACAAGCAAGGGGCACGAAACGTGGCAGCACCGCAGAATTACCTGGCCGTCATCAAGGTCGTCGGCATCGGCGGCGGTGGCGTGAACGCAGTCAACCGCATGATCGAGGTCGGCCTTCGGGGAGTCGAGTTCATCGCCATCAATACTGACGCGCAGGCGCTGCTCATGAGCGACGCCGATGTCAAGCTTGACGTCGGCCGCGAGCTGACGCGCGGCCTTGGCGCCGGCGCAAACCCTGAGGTCGGCAAGCAGGCCGCCGAGGACCACGCTGATGAGATCGAAGAAGTTCTCCGCGGCGCTGACATGGTCTTCGTAACCGCCGGCGAGGGCGGTGGCACCGGAACCGGTGGCGCCCCTGTTGTTGCGCGCATCGCCCGCTCCCTGGGCGCGCTGACCATTGGTGTGGTCACCCGTCCGTTCACGTTCGAGGGCCGTCGCCGTGCAGGTTCTGCCGAGGCCGGAATCGACGCCCTCCGCGATGAAGTCGACACTTTGATCGTGATCCCCAACGATCGCCTCCTGTCCATCAGTGACCGCAATGTCTCTGTCCTTGACGCCTTCCGTTCCGCGGACCAGGTGCTCCTCTCAGGTGTCCAGGGCATCACGGACCTCATCACCACCCCCGGCCTCATCAACCTGGACTTCGCCGACGTCAAGTCGGTCATGCAGGGTGCCGGCTCGGCCCTGATGGGCATTGGCTCGGCCCGCGGCGAGGACCGCGCGGTCAAGGCAGCGGAACTTGCCATTGCCTCGCCGCTCCTGGAGGCTTCCATCGATGGTGCGCATGGTGTTCTGCTCTCCATCCAGGGTGGCTCGGACCTCGGCCTCTTCGAAATCAACGAGGCAGCCCGCCTTGTCCAGGAAGTTGCCCACCCTGAGGCCAACATCATCTTCGGTGCTGTTATCGACGACGCCCTTGGCGACGAAGCACGCGTAACTGTCATCGCTGCAGGCTTTGACGACGTCAAGGCCACTTCGCCGTCCATGGACCAGTCCCGTCCGGCCCAGAACCCCGTACCGGCCGACCGCCCTGCGGCGCCGTCCAGCGCGCCGTCGAACGCTGCGGCTCCGCAGCACGCAACGGCTGGCATCGGCGCCGCCGGCTTGAGCAACTGGGGCCAGCAGCGTCCTGCCGCGTTGCCCGCGGACTCAGGCTTCGACGTCGACCTCCCCGCAGTGGTGGAGCCCGATCTTTCGGGCAGCCGCTCGGACGATCTCGATGTTCCTGACTTCCTGAAGTAAGCCACGTTCGGAGAAGAAGTACTTGGTGTTTTTGTGGCGCGATGAGGTCCGGCCCGGCGTCTCAGTAGCATTCACTGATACGGGCGCCGGGAACCTGGCCCTCCACGTGGGGGACAATCCCGGCGACGTGCAGCTCCGCCGTACCGGGGTGGAGCAGTCGGCAGGGTTGGGCTCCAAGCGATTCCAATTCATGGACCAAGTGCATGGAAACCATGTGGAGTTCATCGCTTCGCACGGTTCCGGGCCCACCGCCGATGCCATGGTGTCTGCGGCCGTACTGCCCAACGGTGCGCCCCAACCGTTGGCGGTTATGGTCGCCGATTGCGTACCGGTGGTTCTGGTAGGGATCGACTCCGGAGATCGCCCCGTTATCGCCGTGGCCCACGCCGGTCGCCCGGGTGTTGCCGCCGGAATCGTTTCTTCCACGGTGGCCGAAATGCGGCACCGGGGTGCACTGGATATCCAGGCATGGGTGGGTCCCTCAATCTGCGGAAACTGCTATGAGGTCCCGGAGCAGTTGCGGTCCGAGGTTGCGGAAAAGGTTCCTGCGACGTGGTCTTCCACGTCGTGGGGAACTCCCTCCCTGGACCTGCCTGCGGGAGTCCGGGCCCAGTTGGACGCTGCCGGCGTTGCCGTGGAGTACCTGGGGGAGTGCACGTTGGAGAGCGACTCGCTGTTTTCATACCGGAGGGACTCCCGTACCGGTCGATTCGCAGGATTGGTGTGGACGCATGACTAGCCCAGGCAACGGCGACGCCCCGCGGCACGGTGACGCGCGTTCTGCGGAACTTGCGGAGCGTCTCGATGCTGTAAGTCACCGGATCAAGGCCGCTACTGTTGCCGCCGCCCGCTCCGACACTCCCCGGCTGATCGTCGTGACCAAGTTCCATCCCGCGGACGATGTCCGCAGGTTGGCCGCCCTCGGGATCACCGATGTTGGAGAAAATCGCGACCAGGAGGCCGCCGCAAAGGCTGCCGGGCTTACTGAACTGGACATCCGCTGGCATTTCATCGGCCAGCTTCAAAGCAACAAGGCCAAATCCGTGGCCAAATATGCGTCTTCGGTCCAATCGATCGACAGGCCCCAACTGGTTGATGCCCTGGCAAAGGCTGTCGCCCGTGAGCAGGACGCCACGGGCAGGGCAGACCTTGATTGCTTCATCCAGGTCAGCTTGGAGAACGACGCCGGTACCCACCGGGGCGGTGCCGCTCCGGCAATGGTCGGGGACCTCGCCGCCCGGATCGAGTCGGCGGCCGGCCTGCGTTTGTGCGGGCTCATGGCGGTCGCGCCACTCGGCGCGGACCCCGAAGAAGCGTTCGCGAACCTGGCCGGCATTTCTGCCGCACTGCGTGCCGACCATCCGTCCGCGACGGCGATTTCCGCCGGCATGAGCCAGGACCTGGAGGCCGCTGTGAAGTTCGGGGCGACACACCTGAGAATTGGCTCCGATATTCTCGGTTCACGTCCGGCCGTGGGGTAGCGTCAAAGTATTGGAATGACGGGCCGGGGTTCCAATATGTCAAGTCATGGCGGCCCGCCTACTGCAGAAATGATAGGAGTGCACCATGGCTGGCGCTCTGCGCAAGACAATGATCTATCTTGGGCTCGCCGACGGCGATGAACACTACGAATCTGAGCAGTCCGTCGCCGCGCACCACGACGAAGAACGCCCCCAGACACAGGATCGGGAAGAGCGACGCGCGCCCGCTCCCGTCCGGGAAGTTGTCCGTGAAATGCCCCCTGTTGAGGTCGAAGAGGAATACCGCGCACCCGTGACACCAATTAAGCGTGCGGCGTCCAGCCGCGAAGATGCCTCTGGCTTGAGGCAGATCACCACCGTTCACCCCCGCTCCTACAACGATGCCAAGGTCATCGGTGAAAGTTTCAGGGATGGCATTCCGGTCATCATGAACGTCACCGACATGGGTGAAGCGGACGCCAAGCGCCTGGTGGACTTCTCCGCCGGCCTGGTCTTCGGCCTGCACGGCAGTATCGAGCGGGTTACCAACAAGGTCTTCCTGTTGTCGCCGTCGTACGTTGAAGTCATCGGAGATGACAAGAAGGCCARCGAAACGCAGGCCAGCTTCTTCAACCAGAGCTGACAACAGTCTTTTCGCGGATGCCAGGCGGGTCAACCTGCCTGGCATCTGTGTTGCAATAGTAGGGACCGATCCGCATTCCGGAACAAGTGGGAGATCTGAGCTAACTCGTGGGCATTGTTTTCGGCCTTATCCATATTGTGTTGTTTCTGTTCTTCATCACCCTGATCATCCGCCTCGTCTTTGAATGGGTGCAGATGTTTGCGCGCCAGTGGCGCCCCAGGGGTGTGGCATTGGTTACAGCACATGTGGTCTACTCCGTCACGGATCCTCCCCTGGGAAGGCTTCGTCGACTGATACCGCCATTGCAGCTTGGTGGAATATCCCTGGATTTGGGCTTCCTGATCCTGATCATTGCCGTGAGCATCGCCATGGCAGTGACCTTCAGCCTGGCCTGATTGCCCGCGGAACCTGGACCACCGATGGTTCACAGGCCGCAAATTCTCCAAATCAACACGATGGTGTTGAATTGGAGGAACAAGATGTTATTTAGGTACCGTAGTTTTGAACGGCCGGAAGGCCTACTGACTAACTAGACCAACGAGGTGACCAGATGGCTTTGACGCCAGAAGACGTTGTCAACAAGCGCTTTCAGCCGACCAAGTTCCGCGAAGGCTACGACCAGGACGAGGTCGATGACTTCCTGGACGAGATCGTGGTGGAACTGCGCCGCTTGAACCAGGAAAATGACGAGCTCCGCAAGAAGCTCGGCGAGGCTGGTTCGGCTGTGCCCGCTGCAACTGCTGCGGCTCCGGTCGTCGAGAAGGTTCCGGCTCCCGTCAAGGTCGACAAGGAAGCCGAGGCGAAGGCCGAGGCTGAAGCGAAGGCCGCCGAAGCTGCCAAGAAGAAGGAAGCTGAGCAGGCTGCAGCCGCTGCCAAGGCCCCGGCCGCCAGCAACAGCCTTACCCCCTCCGCTGAATCCGCTGCAGGCCTGCTCGCCATGGCGCAGCAGATGCACGACAAGCACGTCTCCGACGGTGCGCAGCAGAAGGAAAAGATCATTGCCGAGGCTCAGATCGAGGCTTCCAGCCTCGTGAACGATGCCCAGGAAAAGTCCCGCAAGATCCTTGGTGCACTCGAGCAGCAGCGTTCCGTCCTGGAGCGCAAGGTTGAGCAGCTCCGTGGCTTCGAGCGTGACTACCGTTCACGCCTGAAGGCTTACATCGAAGGCCAGCTGCGCGATCTCGATGCCCGTGGTTCCGTTGCTGCCCCCGAGGTCGGCGAAGCAACCGCAGACGTTTAGCAAGTATTCTAAAAGCCGGTGGCTGAGGACTCCTCGGCCACCGGCCTTTGCTGTTAAAGACCAATAACAGACCGCCACGCCTCCCGAATGAAAGCACTATGACCGACGACCTAACTGACGACGCCTCACAGCCGGCACCCACCGTGCAACGTAAGTGGCGTCCGGCCATGCTGTGGCTTTTTGCCGGCTTCGCTGCGTTCGCTTACGCGTTTGACCAGCTCACCAAGCTCTGGGTTACGAGCACCATGACCGAGGGGGAGCGCATTCCGGTCCTGCCTCCGTTGCTGCACTGGTACTTCATCAGGAACTCCGGGGCCGCGTTCTCCATTGGCGAGAATGTGACGTGGATTTTCACGATCATTATGGCGGCGGTATCGGTGGCCATCCTGTTCCAGCTTCGTCGCCTGGGCTCTGCATGGTGGGCGCTCTCCTTGGGCCTTCTCCTGGGAGGAGCACTGGGCAACCTGACGGACCGCTTGTTCCGGGAGCCTTCGTTCGCCATGGGTCACGTGGTCGATTTCATCCAGCTGCCGAATTTCGCCATCTTCAACATCGCTGACTCCGCGGTGGTGTCCGGCGTCGTCATCATCTGTTTGCTGACCTTGCGGGGTATTGGCATGGACGGCAAGCGCCATGTCGCCGCCGCGAAGTCTTCCAAGGACGCCAAGCCGGCCGGCGGAGGCCCCGCCGGTGAGTGACGCTGTGGTTGTACCTGACCATCTGGCCGGCGTCCGCGCGGATGCCGGACTGGCCCAGCTGCTGGACATATCCCGCTCGGCCGCGGCCCTGTTGATCGCCGAAGGGAACGTTACGAGCGCCGGTGCGCCCTTGGGGAAGTCGGCAAAGCTTGTGGCCGGTGCGGTGCTGGACGTCACGGTTCCCGACCGGCGTGACCCCCTTGAAGTGGTGGAGGAAGTTGTGGAAGGCCTGAAAATCCTGCTGGATGACGAAGACTTCGTTGTCATCGACAAGCCTGTGGGAGTTGCGGCGCATCCGTCTCCCGGGTGGGTTGGACCCACAGTGGTTGGCGGTCTCGCCGGGGCGGGGTACAGGATTTCCACGTCCGGAGCGCCGGAGCGCGCCGGCATCGTCCACAGGCTCGACGTTGGCACGTCCGGTGTCATGGTCGTAGCCAAGACCGAGCATGCGTACAAGGTGCTCAAGCGGGCTTTCAAGGAGCGCACCGTGGACAAGGTTTACCACGCCGTTGTCCAAGGGCTGCCCGATCCCTTGGTCGGAACCATTGATGCACCGATCGGCCGGCACCCGGGCCACGACTGGCGCTTCGCCGTCATCGAGGACGGTCGTCCGTCCGTTACCCACTACGAGGTCCTGGAAGCCTTCGGCAAGGCGACCCTGGTGGAAGTCCATCTGGAGACCGGACGGACGCACCAGATCCGTGTCCACTTCTCGGCGCTGCGCCACCCGTGTGCCGGAGATCTCACCTATGGTGCCGATCCCCGTCTTGCGGCAACGCTGGGGCTGACCAGGCAGTGGCTGCACGCCCGCCAGCTCGGCTTCACGCACCCCCGCACCGGCGAATGGGTGGAAGTTGCCAGCGATTATCCGGCGGACCTCCAGTACGCCTTGGATCTGTTGGAAACAGGTTCGGCCTGATTCCATTGACCTGAAGTCCGGTGCCGTTGCGGTCCGTTTCCTCCCCGACCCGGGACGGTAGACTGTCGTGGTGACTTCCAGCAATGATTCGTTCGTCCACCTTCACACCCACACCGAATACTCCATGCTGGATGGAGCGGCACGGCTGGGGGAGTTGTTCGACGAAACTGAGCGCCTGGGCATGCCGGCCCTCGCAACCACAGACCATGGCTATTTGTTTGGCGCCTTCGACTTCTGGCGCAAGGCGACGGATAAAGGCATCAAGCCGATCATCGGCGTCGAAGCCTATGTGACCCCGGGAACGGCCCGCGGTGACAAAGAGCGGGTCCGTTGGGGCGATGAGAGCCAGCGTAAAGACGACGTTTCCGGCGGTGGCTCCTACACCCACATGACCCTGCTGAGCTACAACAACGTGGGCATGCGGAACCTGTTCCGGGCCTCGTCGATTGCGTCGTTGGATTCTGTTTTCGGTAAGTGGCCGCGCCTGGACCGTGAACTACTCAACACCTATTCCGAAGGCCTCATTGCCACCACGGGCTGCCCCTCCGGAGAAGTCCAAACTAAGCTCCGCCTGGGACTCTACCGCGAGGCCGTGGAAGCCGCAGCCGAGTTCCGCGACATCTTCGGCGCGGAAAACTACTTCTGCGAGTTGATGGACCACGGTCTGGACATTGAGCGGCGCGTCACCGGCGACCTGCTCCGCCTGGCCAAGGAGCTCAACCTGCCGTTGGTGGCCACCAACGATCTCCACTACACACACGAACACGATGCCAAGGCGCACGAAGCCCTGTTGGCCATCCAGTCCGGTTCCACTCTGCTCGAGCCAACCTACGACAACGGCGGGTCCCGCTTCGCCTTCTCCGGCAGTGGCTACTACCTGAAATCACCGCAGGAAATGCGGGAGCTGTTCCGTGACCATCCGGAAGCCTGCGACAACACGCTCCTGATCGCCGAGCGCTGCGAAGTTTCCTTCAATACCGGTGCCAACTACATGCCCCGCTTCCCCTGCCCGCCAGGCGAAGACGAGACCTCGTGGCTGGTGAAGGAAGTCGACGCCGGCCTGAAGTACCGCTACCCCCAGGGCATCCCCGACAAGGTCCGCAAACAAGCCGATTACGAGCTTGGCGTCATCACCTCCATGGGTTTCCCCGGGTACTTCCTCGTGGTGGCCGACTTCATCAACTGGGCCAAGAACAACGGCATCCGGGTGGGTCCCGGACGTGGTTCCGGTGCCGGTTCCATGGTTGCCTACGCCATGCGCATCACCGACCTCGACCCCCTCCAGCACGGTCTGATCTTCGAACGCTTCCTCAACCCGGACCGCGTTTCCATGCCTGACTTCGACGTCGACTTCGATGATCGTCGCCGTTCGGAAGTGATCGACTACGTCACCAAGAAGTACGGCGACGAGCGCGTGGCGATGATCGTGACGTACGGAACCATCAAGACCAAGCAGGCGCTCAAGGACTCCTCCCGCGTGCTGGGCTATCCGTTCAGCATGGGCGAGCAGCTGACCAAGGCCCTGCCGCCGGCCGTCATGGCCAAGGACATTCCCCTCGCGGACATCCAGAATCCGGAGTCCAAGCGCTACAGCGAGGCCGGGGACTTCCGGCAGCTCATTGCCACCGACCCGGAGGCAGCCAAGGTCTTCGAGACGGCGCTGGGCATCGAGGGCCTGAAGCGCCAATGGGGTGTACACGCCGCCGGCGTCATCATGTCCTCGGACCCCATCATCGACGTTATTCCGATCATGCGGCGGTTCCAGGACGGCCAGGTCATCACCCAGTTCGACTACCCCACCTCTGAAGGCCTCGGCCTGATCAAGATGGACTTCCTGGGCCTCCGAAACCTCACGATCATTTCGGACGCCCTGGAAAACATCAAGATGAACCGTGGCGTGGACCTGGATCTCGAAAACCTTGCGCTGGACGACGCCGCGTCGTATGAGCTTCTGGCCCGCGGCGACACCCTGGGCGTGTTCCAGCTAGACGGCGGACCCATGCGGTCGCTGCTCAAGCTCATGAAGCCTGACAACTTCGAAGACATCTCCGCCGTCCTGGCCCTGTACCGGCCGGGTCCCATGGGCGCCAACGCCCACACGGACTATGCCTTGCGCAAGAACGGCATCCAGGAAGTCATTCCCATCCATCCGGAGCTGGAAGAGCCGCTCAAGGAGATCCTTGGTGGCACCTTCGGCCTGATCGTCTACCAAGAGCAAGTCATGGCCGTCGCCCAGAAACTGGCCGGTTACTCGCTTGGCCAGGCAGATATCCTTCGCCGCGCGATGGGCAAGAAGAAGAAATCCGAACTGGACAAGCAGTTCGCCGGGTTCTCCCAAGGCATGCAGGACAACGGCTACTCCATGGCCGCGGTCAAAACCCTCTGGGACATCCTGCTTCCGTTCTCCGACTACGCCTTCAACAAGGCGCACTCGGCCGCGTACGGGGTTATTTCGTACTGGACTGCCTACTTGAAGGCGCACTATGCACCGGAGTACATGGCCGCACTGCTGACCTCGGTGGGTGATGACAAGGACAAGTCCGCGATCTACCTCAATGAGTGCCGGCGCATGGGCATCACGGTGCTTCCGCCGGACGTCAACGAATCGTCGCTGAACTTCACTCCGGTGGGCCAGGACATCCGTTTCGGCATGGGAGCCATCCGCAACGTTGGTGTCAACGTGGTGGACGCGATGGTGTCCACCCGGGCAACGGAGGGAAACTACACGTCCTTCAAGGACTTCCTCCTCAAGGTCCCGGCGGTGGTGTGCAACAAGCGCACCATTGAATCGCTGATCAAGGCGGGCGCCTTCGATTCCCTCGGCCACCATCGCAGGGCGCTGGCGATGATCCACGAAGAAGCCATTGATTCGGTGATCACGCTCAAGCGAAACGAGGCCATTGGCCAGTTCGACCTCTTCGCCGGGTTCGAAGACCAGGAACCGGAAGCTTCGCTGACCACGGAAATTCCCGATCTCCCTGAATGGGAAAAGAAGGACAAACTCTCCTTCGAGCGCGACATGTTGGGACTGTACGTTTCAGACCACCCCCTGCAGGGGCTGGAGGGTGTCCTGAGCCAGCACGCCGAGCAGACCATTGCGTCGATCATCGCCGAGGACGGACCACACGACGGCGCCATTGTCACCATTGCAGGCATGATCACCTCCCTGAGCCGCAGGATCGCCAAGGCCAGCGGCAATGCCTATGCCAGGGCGGAGATCGAGGACCTCGGTGCATCAATGGAGGTCATGTTCTTCGGCCAGGTCTACGGCCCCATTGCTTCTGTGCTGGCCGAAGACCTGATCGTTGTGGTCAAGGGGCGCCTGCAGCGCCGGGATGACGGCGCTGTGACATTGAACTGCATGGAACTATCGGTGCCGGACCTGAGCGAAAGCGTCAACGGTCCCGTCGTGATCACCATTCCCACGTTCAAGGCCACGGAGGCAGTGGTAACGGATCTGCGGGACGTCCTTCGCACCCACCGCGGGAACTCGGAGGTCCGGTTGAAGCTGATGGGTGATACCAAGGTGGAGGTCATGGGATTGCCAGTGCATCTTCGGGTGAATCCCAGTCCGTCGCTCTTTGGAGACCTCAAGGTCCTGCTCGGTCCGGCCTGTCTGGACAACTGACAGCTGGGCCCGCGGTAGTCAGATCTCGTAGTCGAGCGGCGCAGGCTTGCTGTAAGCGCCGCCGTGGTACAGCAGCGGGGTCCCTTCCCCGCCCACTTGGCCGTCGACGACCTCGACCACAACCACTGCGTTGTTCTCAAAAGACAAGCGCATCTGGATCTTGCCGACCAGCCAGCCGCTGACGTCCTTGAGGATGGGAACGTCGTGGGGGCCGGGTTCCCAGTGGTCGCCGTCGAACCTGTCGCGGGTCCGTGCGAACCTGTCGGCCAACGCCTGGTTCTCCAGCCCCAGCATATGGACACCGATATATTCCGCGTTCGCGACAGCGGGCCAGGAACTGGAGCTCCTGGCCATGTTGAAGGTGAAACGGGGCGGCTCGGCGGACAGCGATGCCACGGATGTTGCGGTGAAACCAAAGGGTTTGCCGTTGAGGTTGGCCGTAATGATGGCGACTCCGGCGGCGTGCCTGCGGAACATCTCCCTGAAAGTCTGTTCGAAGCCGGATGGTTCGCTTGCCACGGTGGTGTTCTCCTGGGGTGGGCCTATGCTCTCCTCCCAGAGTATTCCTCCCACGCAGCGGTTCCCCTATTTTGCGGAGCCAGCGTGAACCTTTGTTAATGTGAGTGCATGACCGAGCCCAGTGTGAACCTCCAAGCTGCTTCCGAACCGGCTCCGGCCACCGCTTCCCGCCCGGCGCGGGACTTCCTTTGGCTGGTTGTCCCGGCCGCTTCCGGAATCGTTGTGGGGCTGCTCTGGTGGTTGCTGGCTCCGGGCGGCCTCAACCTCGTCTCCGGCAATCCCGAGCTGTCGAATCCTGACAACCCTGAGTCGTGGCTCCCGCGTGACCTGATCCTGGCGGCCTTGATGCTGGTATCGGGATGCGCTGCCGGGCTCATGCTCGATGGCAAGCTCGAGGGTGCCAGCGCCTCCCGGCGTTTGGTGTTGGCGCTACTCGGGGGTGCGGCGGGTGCACTCCTCGCATGGCTGACCGGCTTGCTGGCCGCCCAGCTATGGGGTCCTCCAGCCAACCCGGCCCTCGGCCCTGGTTATGGGTTCACGCTCCGGTCCTATGCTGTCCTCCTGCTGTGGACCGGTGCGACGGCGTTTGTCACCTTCGTCCTGTCTTTATTCGGGGTTCTCTCCAAGAAGCCCGTAAAATAGCGGGGTGACCACTTCCTCCGATACTTCCGCCCCAGCCGCCCTTAACTTCCGGAGCATTGACTTCCGGGGTCGTCGCCTCTCCCTGGCGGAACTCCGCGGAGCTGTTCCCAGGGCGCGCCATCAGACCATGGCGGATGCGGAACAGAAGGTCCAGGACATCATTGCCGCCGTTCGCAGCCGCGGGTTCAGTGCCTTGGCCGAGCTGGCACGCACGTTCGACGGCGTTGAGCAGTCGCATCCAAGGGTTTCCGCGGAGGCCCTGACCCAGGCTCTCGCCGGGCTTGATCCCAACGTCCGGGCCGCCCTTGAAGAGTCAATCAGCAGGGCTCGGCAGTTTGCCGACAGGCAGCGACCCCGCAACGTGGACGTTTCGCTGGGGGACGGTGCAGTCGTCAGCCAGAACTGGATTCCGGTGGGCCGGGTGGGGCTGTACGTTCCCGGGGGACTCGCTCCGTTGGCGTCCTCCGTCATCATGAACGTCGTTCCTGCGGTGGCCGCCGGCGTCGAATCCATCGCCCTGGCCTCACCGCCGCAGAAGGATTTTGGCGGACTTCCGCACCCCACTATTCTCGCGGCCGCCAAGCTTTTGGGCATTGATGAGGTCTACGCCATCGGCGGTGCGCAGGCCATTGTGTCCTTCGCCTACGGGATTCCGGGGTCGGGGGACGAGCTGCCCATCGAACCTGTGGACGTCGTGACAGGCCCGGGCAACATCTTCGTGGCCACGGCCAAGCGGCTGGTCAAGGGCGTGGTGGGTATTGACTCGGAGGCCGGCACTACGGAGATCGCCATCCTCGCCGACTCCACTGCCCAAGCCCCGCTTGTGGCGGCCGACCTCATCAGCCAGGCAGAGCACGATCCCAAAGCAGCCTCAGTCCTGGTGACGGATTCGACCGAACTCGCTGACGCCGTCGTGCGTGAGCTGGCGCGTCAGGCGGCGGCAACCAAGCACAGCGCCCGTGTTCTTGAGGCCCTCTCCGGCCCGCAGTCCGGCGTGGTCCTCGTGGATGACCTTGAGCAGGGGATTGCAGTCTGCAACGCCTACGCTGCGGAGCACCTGGAAATCATGACGGCGGATGCCGCAGCGGTAGCCGGACGCATCCACAACGCCGGGGCCATCTTCGTGGGGGATTACAGCCCTGTCAGCCTCGGCGACTACTGCGCCGGATCCAACCACGTCCTGCCCACCAGCGGCACGGCGGCGTTCTCCTCCGGACTGAACGTGACCACCTTCCTGCGGGCCGTCCAGGTCATCAACTATGACCGCGGTGCCCTGGAGGAGGTAAGCAGCCACATCGTGAGCCTGTCCGGTGCCGAGGACCTGCCGGGTCACGGAGATGCGGTGCGGATCCGCTTCGAATAGCAGGTCAACCACTACATATAAGGGTCACCACCACTACATGTAGTAATTACAAGCTTGTCATTACGGTGTGTACCTACGTAAACTGGTGCCGGAAGTGAATCTTCCGGCACCTTTTGCGCATCCGGCGGCTTGCCGGGTGGTGCCCGTGCCGGAGTTGTCAGGGGAGGCCCAGCGTGTATTGTCCGTTCTGCCGGAATCCCGATTCCCGTGTTGTCGACAGCCGCATGGCGGACGACGGCTCTTCCATTCGCCGCCGTCGGCAATGCCCGGAATGCGGCCGCCGCTTTACCACGGTGGAGACAACCAGCCTCTCCGTCATCAAACGCTCCGGCGTGGGTGAGCCATTCAGCCGCATCAAGGTCATCAGCGGCGTCCGCAAGGCCTGCCAGGGGCGGCCGGTGACCGAGGACGACCTCGCCATGCTTGCCCAGGAAGTTGAAGAAAACATCCGCTCATCCGGCGCGGCGGAGATTGATGCCCACGAGGTCGGGCTCGCCATCCTTGGACCGCTCCGCAAATTGGACGAGGTTGCCTACCTCCGCTTCGCCAGTGTGTACCAGGCCTTCGAATCATTGGAAGACTTCGAATCCGCTATTTCGCTGCTCCGACACGAGCATGAAGCTCACGCAAAAGCGGGCAGCAAGCAACCCAAGGGCTCCGAGGCGAGCCAACTCTAGCTCCGGTGGCGGCAGCGGAGGGGAAGCCGCAGCCGCCACCGGCACCAAGGCATGGCCGTATCAGCGGCCGCCGGAGACCGGCAGCACTGCACCCGTGATGTACCCGGCGTCATCGGACATCAGCCACGTCACCGCTGCCGCGATTTCCTCGGGTTCGGCTCCGCGGCCCATGGGAATGGTGGGATTGAGCCTCTCCACACGATCCGGCATTCCGGCTGCGGCATGCAACCCGGTGTTCGTGCTTCCGGGCGCTACGGCGTTAACCCGGATTCCCTGTTTGGCGACCTCGGCAGCCAGGCCCACGGTCAGAACGTCCACTGCGCCTTTGGTTGCGGCGTAGTGGACCCAGGTTCCGGGAGAACCGGCTTTGGTGGCCGTCGACGAAATATTGATGATGGAACCGCCGGGTCCGCCGGAATCCAACGAGAGCCTCCGGACAGCTTCCTGGCACATATAGATCAGGCCGGCGATGTTAACGTCGCATACCCGCTGCACGGTCCCGGCAGGTACGTCCACCAGCGGCCCGATCAGATCGCCCGTGATGGCTGCGTTGTTGATAACGGCAGTCACGGGTCCGCGGCGCGCAGCTTCGTCAAACAAACGCTCGACGTCGGCGGGTTGGCTGACGTCTGCCCGGACGGCGTGTGCCTCGCCGCCGCGGGCGCGGATGCTGTTAACCACGGCATCCGCGCCCGCGGCGTCAGACGAGTAATTGACGACGACACCGTATCCCGCCACGGCCGCTGCTTGGGCGACGGCAGCACCAATCCCGCGGCTTGCGCCGGTGACGATCGCGATGCCTGAGCGGCTTTCTGTAGCCTCGGCCATGTCAGGGTTACTTGGCGAGTTTGTGGTGCAGGGCAACTTCGAGGGCTGCGCCCACGATGCCGGCGTCGTTCTTCAACTTTGCAGTCACGATCCTGGTACGGAGGTCCAGGTGCGGGAAGTACTCGTCCGAGCGCTTGGAGATGCCACCGCCCACGATGAAGAGCTCAGGGGAGAACAGGAATTCCACGTGCTGGAGGTAGCGGTTGAGCAACACGCCGTACTCGTCCCAGCTGAGGCCATCCCGTTCGCGGGCCACGGCGGAGGCTTTGGTTTCGGCGTCATGTCCGTCCACCTCAAGGTGGCCGAGCTCGGCGTTGGGGACCAGCTGGCCGTTGAAGATGAATGCTGACCCGATGCCCGTTCCCAGGGTGATCACCAGGACGGTACCATCGACACCTTCACCGGCTCCGTAGCGTGCTTCCGCGAGGCCCGCTGCGTCGGCGTCGTTGATGACCTCAACCGGACGGCCGAGGCGCTCGGTGAAATTCTTGTCTATGTCGGTTTCGAGCCAGGACTTGTCCACATTTGCTGCGGAGTGGACGACGCCGTGCTGGATGATGCCGGGAAAAGTGACGCCCACCGGGGAGTCCGCTGCCGGGGCCTCGGGACGCTTGGACAGCTCCGCGACAATCTCGGCTACGACATCGGCCACCGCTTCCGGAGTAGCAGGCTGCGGTGTGGGGACCCGGAAGCGGTCGCCGATCAGCTTCCCCTTCTTGAGGTCGACGATGCCGCCTTTGATGCCGGTACCGCCGATGTCGATACCGATCAGCGGCGCGTTCTTGTGGGTTTTCTCATCCTTCTTGGACAATGCATTTCCGATCATGGCAGGAGGGGATGGGCAAGGCACAGCCGGCCGGGCTGCTTGGACCTTCCGGTGAGCTCAGGGAAGGGTAAGGATTTCCGCGCCGGTCTCAGTGACCAGCAGCGTGTGTTCGAACTGGGCCGTTCGTTTGTGGTCGCGGGTGACGACTGTCCAGTCATCTGCCCACATATCCCATTCGATGGTGCCGAGGGTAAGCATGGGCTCGATGGTGAACACCATGCCCGCCTCGATCACGGTGTTGTATGCCGGGGCTGCGTCGTAATGCGGAATGATGAGGCCCGTGTGGAAGGCCTCACCCACGCCGTGGCCTGTGAAGTCCCGGACCACACCATAACCGAAGCGCTTGGCGTAGGACTGGATGGCACGGCCGATTACGTTGATTTCGCGGCCGGGGGCCACGGCCTTGATGGCCCGGTTGAGCGACTCCTGCGTACGCTCAACCAGCAGACGGGACTCTTCATCCACGTCGCCAACCAGGAAAGTGTAGTTGGTATCCCCATGCACACCGTCAATAAAGGCGGTGATGTCGATGTTAAGAATGTCGCCGTCCTGGACCACGGTGGAATCCGGGATGCCGTGGCAAATCACCTCGTTGAGGGAGGAGCAGAGGGACTTGGGGAAGCCCCGGTAGCCCAGGGTGGACGGGTAGGCGTTGTGATCCAGGAGGAACTCATGGCCGATCTTGTCCAGCTGGTCGGTAGTGACACCCGGCTGGATGTGCTTTCCTACTTCTACTATCGCCTGGGCGGCAATCCTGCCTGCTACGCGGATCTTCTCAACCGTCTCCGGCGACTTCACTTCGGAGCCCGTGAACTTCGCAGGCGCCTTCTTGCCGACGTACTCCGGCCGGGGAATCGATGCGGGGACGGGGCGTTCAGGGCTGATGGTTCCCGGGGTGAGGGCGCCAATGGGTGCAGTCGAAGCAAGAGAAGGCATAGATTGATCATATAAGGCACGCAAGAGACGTAAGTAACAATGGACGGCAAGGCTCCTGTGGCCGCGCCAACGTTACGCGTTCAACGGCCCCGGCGATGAGGAGGAGACGTGACGGAGTACTGGTACAACGTCAAGACGCACGAGATCGAAGAGGACGCCATGTCCGATTGGACCCAGCTGATTGGCCCCTACAAAACCAGGGAAGAAGCCGAGCACGCATTGGAGAAGGTCAAAGCCCGCAATGACGCCTGGGATGCCCAGGACGACGATTAGCCAAGGCCTGCCTAGAAGGAGTGTTCCGGTCCGGGGAACTGCCCGGACCGGACGTCCTCGCCGAATGCGGCAGCTGCGTCGGTCAGGGTTGTGCGCAGGTCTGCGTACTGCTTGACGAACTTGGCCATCCTGCCGCCCCGGAGTCCCGCCATGTCCTGCCAGACGAGGACCTGGCCCGTGGTGCTCTTGCCTGCTCCGATGCCCACCGTTGGTACGCGCAACGCAGCGTCCACAATGGCGGCCGTTTCCGCGGGGACCATTTCCATCAGGACGCTGAACGCTCCGGCATCCTGGAGGGCCACAGCGTCGTCCACGAGCCGCTGCGCGTCATCCCCACGCCCCTGGACGCGGTAACCGCCGAGGGAGTGTTCGCTTTGCGGTGTGAAGCCGATATGCGCCATGACGGGGATGCCTGCCTGGACCATCGCTTTGACAGTGTCCGCGTAGTACGCGGTTCCCTCGATCTTGACCGCGTGTGCAAGGCCTTCCTTCAGGAAGCGCACGCCGGTAGCCACGGCCTGGCCGGGAGAGACCTCATAACTGCCGAAAGGCAGGTCGGCAATGACCAATGCCCGCTTGGCTGCGCGGCTCACTGCCCGGGTCAGGGGAAGAAGCTCATCCACGGTGACGGGAAGGCTGGTTTCGTTGCCGAAGACGTTGTTGGAAGCCGAATCGCCGACAAGCAGCACTTCGATTCCCGCTTGGTCGAAGATCTCCGCCGCGTACTGCTCATACGCGGTCAGCATGGCGAAGTGTTCGCCGTTGTCCTTGGCCTGCTGGAGGTGGTGGATCCGTATCCGGCCGGCCGGCTTCCTGCCGGTCGCTGATGGCGCCTGCGCACCGGTTCCGGGACCGCTTCCGTAAGGGGCGGAAACTTCGGCGGGCGTGGTGGACTCAGGAAGGTTGCTCGGGGCCATGGATAGAGCCTAAGCGGTGCCGACGGCGGCTGCCAGCAGTGTGCCCAGCGTCACCTTTTGTAAACGGTGTGTTACACGCAGCTACTGCTGCGGCTTTAGGGGGGAACTCTTAGTAGAGTGAAGGCTGAGCTGCCGTGGCTTCTGTCCCTTGAAACCAGCGGCATGGACAACGAATCGGAAAAGAGGCCCTATGGACCGCCAGCAAGAGTTCGTTCTGCGGACAATCGAAGAGCGTGACGTGCGCTTCGTACGCTTGTGGTTCACCGACGTCGTGGGTTCCCTTAAATCGGTGGCGCTTGCGCCCGCCGAAGTCGAGGGTGCCTTTGAAGAAGGCCTTGGCTTTGATGGCTCAGCGATCGAAGGCCTGGCGCGTGTGTTCGAATCCGACATGCTCGCGCAGCCGGATCCCTCCACCTTCCAGATCCTGCCCTGGCGTGGTGAGACCGAACAAACCTCAAGGATGTTCTGCGACATCCTGACTCCGGACGGCGAACCGTCGGCCGCGGACCCCCGCAACGTCCTCAAGCGGACCTTGGCAAAGGCCGCGGACATGGGCTTCACCTGCTACACCCACCCTGAGATCGAGTTCTACCTGCTCAAGTCCAAGGACTTGGGCCCGGATGGCTCGCCGGTACCTGTGGACGAGGGCGGCTACTTCGACCACGTTCCCGGTGGTGTGGCACAGGACTTCCGCCGTACTGCGGTCACCATGCTCGAATCCGTGGGCATCTCCGTGGAGTTCAGCCACCACGAGGGCGGCCCGGGGCAGAACGAGATCGACCTTCGCTACGCCGATGCGCTTCAGACCGCGGACAACATCATGACGTTCCGTACCGTCATCAAGGAAGTTGCGCTCCAGCAGGGTACCTACGCCACGTTCATGCCCAAGCCGTTCACCGATCACCCCGGTTCCGGCATGCACACGCACTTTTCGCTGTTCGAGGGCGACACCAACGCTTTCTTCGAAGCCGGTGCGGAGTTCCAGCTCTCCAAGACCGCACGCCAGTTCATTGCCGGCATCCTCAAACACGCTCCGGAATTCACGGCTGTCACCAACCAGTTCGTGAACTCCTACAAGCGGCTTTGGGGCGGCGGCGAGGCACCTAGCTACCTGAGCTGGGGACACAACAACCGGTCTGCGCTGGTGCGCGTTCCGCTCTACAAGCCCGGCAAGGGACAGTCTGCGCGGATCGAATACCGTGGCATCGACTCCGCCACCAACCCGTACCTGGCCTACGCCGTGTTGCTCGGGGCGGGCCTGAAGGGCATCGAGGAGGGCTATGAGCTTCCCGCTGCCGCTGAGGACGACGTATGGTCACTGACCACCGCGGAGCGCAAGGCGATGGGGCACGCGCCTCTTCCGGCCAGCCTCCACGACGCCATCCGGGCCATGGAGGAATCCGAACTGGTGGCCGAAATCCTTGGCGAGCAGGTTTTTGAGCACTTTCTCCGCAACAAGCGGGCAGAGTGGCAGGATTACAGGCTCCAGGTCACCCCCTATGAGCTGCAGCGCAACCTCGGCATTCTTTAGGCAGGGCCAGTGAGCCTTGCACGACGGCTCATCTCAGCCGGATTCAGCGACCTTGAGAAGGGGGAGCGCTTCCTTGCTGCCCCCGAGCTTGAGGGTATTGACGAGGACGCACTGTTTGCCGGCCTTTCCATGGCTGCCAGTCCCGATACAGCCCTGCAGTCACTGGTTCGGCTCATTGAGAAGAATCCTGGCCTGAAGAAGCTGGCCGCGGCGGATCCGGACACCTGCGAGCCCCTGTACCGTTTGCTGGGGGCCTCGGAGGCGCTGGGGGAGTTCCTGATGCGCCGGCCTGAGCACCTGGACGTCTTTGATGCTCCTGTTAGTCCGGAGCCACTGCAGGCTTCCAGCGACGAGCTCCGCGCCACACTGCTTCGTTCCGTCAAGGCTGAGCCCGGCGCCCACAGGCCCGTGGCAGGCATCACCGGGCAGCCCGCCTATGCAGCCTTGCGGACGGCGTACCGCCGCGGCCTGACTGAGCTCGCCATCAAAGACCTGTGCGCAGCTTCGCCCCAGGACTTCATGCCTGCAGCCGGAGCTGAACTGGCCGACCTCGCCGGTGCCGCGATCGAAGCCGCCCTTGCCGTATCCCGGGCTGAAGCGGCAGGCCATTACGACGCTGACGACATCGCCGACGTCGGACTGGCCGTCATCGGCATGGGCAAATGCGGAGCCCGCGAGCTGAACTACATTTCGGACGTTGATGTCATCTATGTCATCGAGTCCGAAGAGCTGGAGGATGCCCGGGCGTCCACCATCGGGACCGCCCTGGCCTCAGGTATTTCCCGGGCAATTTCCTCCTTTGCTCCCGAACCGGGCCTCTGGGAAGTGGATGCGAATCTCCGCCCGGAAGGAAAATCGGGCCCTCTTGTACGCACCCTTCCTTCCCACCTGAGCTACTACGCACGGTGGGCCGAAAGCTGGGAGTTCCAGGCGCTGCTCAAGGCGCGGACCATCGCCGGCGACCGGGAACTTGGCCAGCGCTATGAAAAGGCCGTGGAGCCGTTGGTCTGGTCTTCTGCCGGCCGTGAGGGCTTTGTGGAGTCCGTGCAGGCGATGCGCCGCAGGGTGACCGACTACATCCCCGCATCCGAGGAGCAGCGGCAGATCAAGCTGGGACGTGGCGGACTGCGGGATGTCGAGTTCACCGTCCAGTTGCTGCAGTTGGTACACGGCAAGTCCGATGAATCCCTCCGCTGCAAAGACACGACATCGGCCATCGCCGCACTTTCGGCGGGTGGCTACATCGGGCGTGCCGATGCCGCTGCCTTCGACAGCGCTTACCGGTACCTCCGCTTGCTGGAGCATCGGATCCAGCTGTTCCAGCTGCGGCGCACCCACCTGATGCCAGTGGCTGAGGATGCCCAGCGGTTCCTGGCCAAAGCTGTCCTGGGTCCGTTTTCCCTTGAGCGCCCCCATCCGGACCAGCTCATGGCTGCATGGCAAAAGACCAAGAAGTCCGTGCGGGAACTCCATGAACGGATCTTCTACCGTCCGCTGCTCAACACTGCTGCGAAGTTGAGCAGCGAAGACGCAAAGCTCAGTCCTGAGGCAGCCCAGGGCCGGCTGGCGGCTCTCGGCTACCTGGATCCCCAGGGAGCTCTGCGGCACATTGAAGCTTTGACGGCGGGCGTCAGCCGCCGTGCTGCTTTGCAACGGCAGCTGCTGCCGATCCTTCTGGGTTGGCTTGCTGAGGGCGTCGACCCCGATGCCGGCCTGCTTGCGTTCCGCCGGGTCAGCGAAGCCCTTGGCACCACGCACTGGTACCTGGGCCTGCTCCGTGATTCGCAGGCTGCCGCCGAACGCCTATGCCAGGTCCTGGCCAATTCCCGTTTGATTTCGGACCTCCTGGAAGTATCACCGGAGTCCGTGGCGTGGCTTGGCAGCGACAAGGAATTGGCCCCCGTTCGTTTCGAAGCCCAATGGCAGGAAATCCAATCCAAGCTGTCCCGGCATCCTGACCCTGAGAGTGCCATGAGGCTTATCCGGTTGATCCGGCGACGCGAGATCCTCAGGACGGCCATTGCGGACAGCGCCGGACTCCTTGACCAGGACGCCGTCGGTTTGGCTTTGGCCGAGACTGACCGCGCTGCCGTACTGGGAGCCCTGCATGTGGCCGAGGCCGTAGTGGCTGGCTCAGGCCCCTTGAAAACCGATGTACTGGTGGTTGCCATGGGTAGGCAGGGCGGCCGCGAGATCGGCTACGGCTCGGACGCGGACGTTATGTATGTGCACCGTGCCCGCCCTGGCTTCAGCGATGCCGAGGCGCAGGAACAGGCGACGGCGATCGTCGCCAAGGTCTCCGGCTTCCTCACCCAGCCGCTCAAGCCGGCAATCATGGCCGAGCGGGTGCTGATGGTGGACGCCGACCTCCGGCCGGAAGGCAAGAACGGTGCGATGGTGCGGTCCTTGGACTCCTACGCGGAGTATTACCGCCGGTGGTCTTTGATCTGGGAAGCCCAGGCGCTGCTGCGTGCCCGTCCCATGGCTGGTTCGGATGAGTTGGCGGCAGACTTCGTTAAGCTGATCGATCCCATCCGGTATCCGCAGGAACTGCAGGAGCAGGATGTTCGGGAGATCCGGCGGATCAAGGCGCGGGTAGAGTCTGAACGGCTGCCCCGGGGCGCGGATCCCGCCAGGCACGTCAAGCTTGGCCGTGGTGGTCTGAGCGACGTCGAGTGGCTGGTGCAGCTGCTTCAGTTGCAGCATGCCGGGAAGCATCCCGCTTTGCGGACCAGCTCCACCCTTGAGGCCCTGGCTGCCGCTGAGGAGTTGGGGTTCATCGGCAGGGACGACGCGGCACTGCTGCGGGATGCTTGGCGTCTGGCCAGCCGCATCCGGTCGGCCAATGTGATCGTGACCGGGCGTGCCTCAGATGTCCTGCCTTCCTCGCGCAAGGACCTTGAAGCTGTTGCGCGTTGGTGCGGCTACCCGCCCGGGAACGCCGGGCATTTTGAGGAGGACTACCTCCGGCTGAGTCGTCGGGCCAGGGCGGTTTTCGAGAAGATGTTCTACGCCACCTAAGGCCAAAGGGATTACGGGTTACCTCGTGACAGCGGCCGAGGCGGCCAGCTCCCGGGCATGCCCCAGCATCGTCACCACCGGCACTCCGGTGACCAGCTCGCCGTCGACGACGTACCCTTCTTCGCGGTCTGTCAGTGCCTCCACCATGCGTTGGCGCCACATCGTCAATTCCGCCTGATGGGTTGCGTCGTCGGCGAGGTTGTTGCGTTCCTGCGGATCGGCGTCGAGGTCGAACAGTTCCTCAGTGCCTTCGCCCGAGCCCCATATGTACTTGTAACGGCCGTCCGTCAGCCAGTGCAGGTTTTGCCCCCAATACACGTGTTCGCCGTGCAGTACCTCCCGAACGGCATCAGTGTTTTCACCACGAATGATTGATGCCAGGGACTTGCCGTCCACGGAATCGGGGATCGGGAGTCCGGCGAGTTCCAGCAGAGTGGGCATGATGTCCCTGAGTTCCACTACGTGGTCCACTACGGCTCCGCGGACGGCATGCTCCGCGGTGGGTGCATTGGCGATGATGAACGGCACCCGGGCCGACCCCTCATAGGGCACGGCCTTGCGGAACATATGGTGATCGCCCATCATCTCCCCGTGGTCACTGGTAAAAGCGATCACGGTATTCCGGTCGAGACCGAAGTCCGCCAGCGACTCTTTGATCCGGTTGATCTGCAGATCAATCTGGGCCATCAGGCCGTAGTACCCCGCTCTGGCTCTATGTACAACGTGGTCGGGAATGGTGCCGTAGCTGGCTTGGTAGTCGCTGTCCTGCCGGTGGGCGTCCCAGTGGTGTTCCCAGTTGCCCTCCACGGCTTCGTAGGCGGGAATGCCGAGGTACTGTTCGAAAGCCCACGACGGCGGATCGTACGGCGGATGGGGGCGGTGGAAGGACAGATACAGGAAAAAGGGCTTCACGGGGTCGCGGCGGTGCATCCATTCAATGGCTTGCGTGCCGATCCAGTGTGACGGGTGCAGGCTTTCAGCCTTGTCCCACGGGCGGGCGACGATGGAATTGCAGTTGACGCCGTGGTCGAAGTACTCGGCGTCGGGGCCCATGCCGGGTTGCCTGCGGAGCCATGGCACGTAGTCATCAAACATCGCGAAATGCTGTTGGTGCTCCCGGCGGGCGTGGTGGAGGTAGCCATCGTGGAGGATGACGTCGTCGAAACCGAGCCTGGAGCGTTCGGGCCACACGTGCATCTTTCCTATGGCCTGCGTGTGGTACCCGCCCTTTCTGAACTCCTCCTGTACCGTCACCGGGTGGACAGCATGGAAAGGAACGCCATCGTTGTAGCCAACCCGGCCGTGCTTCTCCTGGGACTGTCCGGTGAACAGTGCTGCGCGGGCCGGCACACACGACGGCGTAGCAGAATAGCCTTTGGAGAATCGGACGCCGTTCCTGGCGAGTTCGTCGAGGTGGGGTGTCTCCACATAAGGGTGACCGTCCGAGGACAGGCAGTCGCCCCTCCATTCGTCAACGCAGATCAGGATGACGTTGGGCTGGCTCATTGAAGGGTTCCTTTGCCGTAGGAAACTGTTGAGACAACCCTAAGGGGAGGAAAGCACTTAATGCGTGAATATGACTCAGAAAAAGCCTTTTCAATCGTAAGCGATCAAGATCCTGTTGGCGATGTGTGGTTGATTCCGCTGAAGATGCTTGACGCCGACGCCCGTGCCATCCAGCTTGGCGCCGTGGCTGAACTGTCCGTTGGGGGCGGGCAGCGGGAGTTTGTGGGGGATCCGTTGCGCATGATGTTGATAGCTCTGGAGGAAGAGTCCAGGCTGCCCTTTGTCATTGAGTCGGGTGGTGTGGGTGTAGGGGTGCTGACGCTGCAGACCGGTGCGGCGTCGCTGGCGGGCTGGGGAGATGACGATTCGGCATGGCTGCTCAGGGGTTTCCTTATCGACGCCGGGAGCCAGGGGCGTGGTCTGGGTACCCGGGCTGCCCGCGCTGCCGTGGCCGAAGCCCGCAAACTAACAGCGAGGCTGGGAGGCGGCCAGTCCGGCGTCGTGCTTTCTGTCAATGAGCGCAACCCTGCAGGGTTGGCCGCCTACAAGAAGGCCGGCTTTGTGGACGCCGGGCGGTATTCGGGCGGCAATTCCGGACCGCAGAGGACGATGTTCAAGTCCTTCCTGTGACGCGGTATTCATCGCCGTTGGCTGGCCGGAGTCACGCGTTGCACACAAAACTAAGCAACCTTATAGACTTGGCGTGTCACTGATCTCGAATCGGAGGGAACGTCCATGGAATACAACGGAAGCCCCACTGAAAGGGCAATTCCTGCCGGAGAACTCGACCGGCGCCACGTGGGTCAATCGGTTAGCTTTCAACCAAATGACTTCACGGTTGTCTTCGGCACCATCGCAGGCATCGCCCGGACTGAGGCCCTCGTCTATCTGTCTCTCGACGGAGTCGGCGGCGGAACGCATCTGAAGGATGAATACGACCTGTCGATCGACCACAAGGTCTATCTTCAGCTCGACCCCTTGGGAAGCGCAGAAAAGGGTCTTTCCGAGGCAGCAAGCTTCGTGAAAGAGAAGCTGGATGAGATCACCCGGAACATCAGGGACCGTGAACAGGGGAAGCCTGGGCAGTAATCCCTGCGCATTGAAAAAGGCCAGCCCCATCCTCGCGGATGGGGCTGGCCTTCTCAGTATGTGCCCAGGGGCTTAGACGCCGTAGTAGAGCTCGAACTCGTAGGGGTTCGGGCGGAGCGACAGCGGGCGGATCTCGTTTTCGTACTTGTAGTCAATCCAAGTATCGATGAGGTCCTGGGTGAAGACGCCGCCGGCCTGCAGGAACTCGTTGTCCTCGCGCAGGGCCTCCAGGGCTTCTTCCAGGGAACCCGGAGCCTTGGGGATGTCCTTGGCTTCTTCGGCCGGGAGCTCGTAGAGGTCCTTGTCGATGGGAGCCGGGGGTTCGATGCGGTTGCGGATGCCGTCGATTCCGGCCATCAGCTGTGCGGCGAACGCCAGGTACGGGTTGGACGAGGGGTCCGGAGCGCGGAACTCGATGCGCTTGGCCTTCGGGTTGGTGCCCGTGATCGGGATGCGGATACCGGCAGAGCGGTTGCCCTGCGAGTAAACCATGTTCACGGGAGCCTCGAAGCCCTTGACCAGGCGGCGGTAGGAGTTGACGGTCGGGTTGGTGAACGCCAGAACTGCCGAGGAGTGCTTGAGCAGGCCGCCGATGTACCAGCGGGCGGTGTCGGAGAGTCCGGCGTAGCCCTTCTCGTCGTAAAACAGGGGATCGCCGTTGCTCCACAGCGACTGGTGGCAGTGCATGCCGGAGCCGTTGTCGCCGAAGACGGGCTTCGGCATGAACGTCACGGACTTGCCCCAAGCGTCAGCGGTGTTCTTGATGACGTACTTGAACTTCTGCAGGTCATCAGCAGCTGCGGTCAGGGTGGTGAACTTGTAGTTGATCTCCGCCTGGCCGGCAGAACCAACTTCGTGGTGGGAACGCTCGACCTCGAGGCCGGCCTTGTCCAGCTCAACGCACATGGCGTCGCGGAGGTCAGCCTGCTTGTCGGTGGGGGACACCGGGAAGTAACCGCCCTTGACGGGGGTCTTGTAACCGAGGTTGCCGCCTTCTTCCTTGCGGCCCGTGTTCCAGTGTGCTTCTTCAGAGTCGATCTTGTAGAAGCTGCCCTGCGGGGAAGACTCGTACTGGATGTTGTCGAAGACGAAGAACTCGGCTTCCGGCGCGAAGAATGCGGTGTCGGCGATGCCGGTGGAAGCCAGGTAGGCCTCTGCCTTCTCGGCCACGCCACGGGGGTCGCGGTGGTAAGGGTCGCCCGTGCGGGGGTTCACGATGGAGAAGTTCAGGGCAAGGGTCTTCTCGATGCGGAAGGTGTCGATGAAGGCCGAGGTCACATCCGGGATGAGCTGCATGTCCGACTCGGCAATGCCCTGGAAGCCGCGGATGGAGGATCCGTCGAAGAGCTGGCCGTGGACGAAGAAGTCCAGGTCAACGCTCTTGGCAGGCACATTGAAGTGCTGCTGGACACCAGGAAGGTCGGTGAAGCGGATATCGACGAATTTGACGTCTTCGTCTTTGATGAACTTGAGGACTTCGTCCGCAGTCTTGAACATCTATGCTCCTTATGCATATCAAGTAACAGGCCCGGAAGGCCGCGTGGTGCAGCCCAGACCAGGACGCAGGAAACACAAAAAGGTCCCCTTGCCATGGTGGCTGGCAACTCATACCACCATAGGGAGGTGGGATTTCCCGGGGGTGTCAGTATTGTTTCCGGCAGGTTACAGAATCATCTGTTGTGTAAACGGTAGTCTGCTTTCCGGTGCCAGGTCCACGTGGGTCCGCTGGTCGAACACCCGGCCGGTTCGGACTCTGTCCCGGGGCCTCCGCCCGGCATGCCCAACCATCCTCCAGCGGTAGGCTTGGAGGGTGGTAGATCGAAAAGACATTGGCTCCTGGTTGAGCGGTCCGGACACTTCCGGCATCTCCAAATATCCTGGTGAAAGGCTCGRCCTGCCCGAGTCCGGTCCTGGCTCCATGGCGCGTGCCGGGCGCCGGATCCTCGGCATCGTGATCGACTGGACCATCGCCTTGGTCATCAGCAACTTTGCCTTCGGCGGAAATCAGTGGGCAACGCTGGCCATTTTTGCCGTGGAACAGATCCTGCTGATCGGCACGTTGGGATACAGCGTGGGACACAGGATTGCCGGTATTCATGTGGTCCGCTTGGGCGGCGGTCCTGCAGGCCCGCTGGCCGCCGTAGTGCGAACCCTCCTGCTGTGCCTGGTCATACCGGCCGTTGTTTTCGATCCCGACCAACGCGGTCTTCACGACAAAGCCATGAACACCATCCTTATCCGCATGTGATTCCGCGGGGCCGGGCGGTGAAGACCGCGGTTGTCCCCGGACCAACGACAAAAACAAACCGCCCCCGCCTCTGTTACCCAGAGGCGGGGGCGGTTTTGTGCCTGGTTCAGGAATATCAGCGGCCGCGTGCGGCTTTGCGGTCGGGACGAGCTTTGTAGGGGTCGATGCCCTTGGGGATCGGGAGACGGTTGCCAAGGGAGTTGATGCGCTTGGAAACTGCGTTGACCTCAACCTTGGTCAGTTCGTTCTTCATCTTGCCCATGGTCTTAGCAAGTTTGTTGAGGGGGACCTGGCCCTCGCCGCGGCCTGACTCCAGGACGTGGATGGTGACGTTGGGGAGGATGCGCGTAAGGCGCTTGCGCTCCGCATCCACCAGCGTCTTTACGCGGTGGCTGGGTCCTTCGCTGACGAGAACGACGCCGGGACGTCCGATCGCCATGAAGACGGCATCCTGGGTGCGGGGGTTGACAGCAACCGGCTGATCCTGGGTGACCCACCCGCGCCGAAGCGTGCCCAATGCAGCACCGGAGGCGCCGGGCTGGTTCTCGATTTGCGCGAAGGCGGCTTTCTCCGCGCGGCGGGAAAGGATAAAGACGGCTGCGAGAAGGCCCAAAGGAATACCGATGATCAGGCCGGTGACCCAGTTCTCCAACAGGAAGCCGATAAGGAAGGCAACGGCAACCACAGCGAGGAATGCCAGCAGCATGATCCAGACAACCTGGGGATCATTTCGCCGGGTCATCTTGAAGACTTCAGCGATCTGCTTCAGCTGGCTCGGCTTCTTGGCCTTGGCTTCCTTGGGCTTGCGCTGGAACAGCCCACGCTTGGGTGCGTCGGCCGAGGGGGTCGAATTGCTGGAATCAGAGGAGTTCGCCATAGTGCCTTAATTCTACGTGATGTACGTCGAAGGACCGGACGCCGTTACGTGGGGCATCCGGTCCTTCAGAACTGCTTGCTGTTACTTCTGTGCCGTTTTGGGGCTAGCCGTGGGCGGCGAGGATGGTGGAGGCTTCCTGGCGGGTGGTGCCGGAGGACTCGATGTGTGCCAGGGCTTCGGGGATTTCCCAGCCCTTCTTCCGCATCGCGGTGGCCCACAAGTTCCGCATCGCGGTGGCCCACAAGCGGCCGGCCCGGTACGAGGACC